>NZ_JBJDRE010000004.1:0-318737 GCF_044987315.1 Devosia sp. ZW T5_3 | reverse complement strand
CTGCATACTCCGTCCATCCCCGCCAGTTACGCGGTCCCGACGCAGGGCCGGGTGGGGAGACCGTGGGAGAGGGGCGCTTCTCCAGTGGGGTTGGAAACTCGGCAGCCGGACCTGCAAGAATGGTACCGCCTGAACCGGACCCTGCACAAAAGGGGATCGTGACGGGCGGCCTTTGGCCCACTCTATTCGTTTCGGAAGGTCCAATGGCCGCCCGTTACCGTATAACCGCGACGCCTCAGGGCCGGGCGGTGTTTTCGGCTGTCCAAGGCACAGCTTGTCATTGACCAGTATTGCACAGAGGAACCCGTAGCGACCTCTGGGACACGAGCCTGGTGCGGGCGGCGGGAATCGAACCCGCAAGGCCAAAGCCGAGGGATTTTAAGTCCCTTGTGTCTACCAATTCCACCACGCCCGCTTGGCTCGGCGGCCTGTGTTTGTCACAAGGCGAAGGGCATGACAATTGGTGCCGTTGATTCTGAAAGCAGGTGTTGCATGATCGAACGTATCGATAGCGGGATCGTGGCCGGAAGCTCGCCGGTGAATGACGCCATCAAGGCGGGCAACCAGCTCTGGCTGGTGGCGATTGCCGAGGACCCGGTGAGTGGCGAGATCGTCGCCGGCGGCATCGAGGCGCAGACGCGGCGGACGATTGAGAATTTGCAGATGGCGGTGAATGCCGCCGGTGGCACGCTGGCCAATATCGTGCAGGTGCAGGTGTTTTTGATCGATAGCGCCGACGCCAAGGGCATGAACGCGATCTATGCCGAATATTTCAAGCAGCCCTATCCGGTGCGGGCGACCGTCGTGGTCAAGGAATTGCTGGCCAAGGGATTGCGCGTGGAAATGCTGGCGACGGCGGTGGTAGGGTAAGATGCTGCTCAAGCGGGAACTGCTCGAAGAGATCAAGGCTGGCAAGGTCGACCTGATTTTCCGGCGTTGGAGCAAGCCGACGGTGAAAGCCGGCGGCACGCTCAAGACCAAGGTGGGGCTGCTCTCGATCAAGGCGATCGATGACATGTCGCCAGACGATGTGAGCGAGGCCGAGGCCCGGCGCGCCGGCTTCAAGGACGTCGCCGATTTCCGCAAGTGGCTCGACACGATGAAGCCGGGACATTTGTTCCAGCGCATCGAAGTCGGGTATCTGGGCGAGGTTTAGGCCCTCAAAGGCCCAGTTTCAGGACCTCATAGCCGCGTTGCATCACCGCATTGTTCTGGCTGGCAAAGCGTTTGGCGGTGTCGGCCAGGCTTTCGCCTTCGACTTCGATGGTGACCACGGCGACGAAGAAGGATGCGACGGTTTCGACCGCCAAGCTGGGCTGGGTGTCGGCCGTGCTGGGCTGGGCGAGGAGCCGGTCGGTGATGATGGTGCCGGCCTGCTCGGCCTGTTCTGCGGTGCCGAAGGGCAGGGCGATGCGGACTGCGGCGCCGCCACCATCCTGCGTCAGGGCGATGATGGCGTGGGGGAAGACCGGCAGGGCTGCACTGGCAGGTTGCTTGGTTTTGGCCGAATCCGGGTTGAGCAGGACCTGGGCCGGGTCGCCGACATCAAGGAAGCCGACGGCGTTCCAGCCGATAGCGGTGTCGAGCCAGCTTTCACCGCTGGCCTGGCGCAGGCCCGCAATGGTGGCACGCCAGAGGGCGGTTGTGGGGCCTGGTTTTTCAAGATTGGCGAGCGCGGTGTTCAGTTCGGGCCAGCCGGCGCTGCGGAGCAGAAAATCCTCGCCCAATGCGAGACGCTGCGCCTTGCCCATGCCGCTGCCGAGCAGGTCATCGGCGCTGGCGAGATCGAGGGCGTAATCTTCGCCCTTGCTCATCACGGTCAGGCTCGCGACCTCGGAGCGGGTAAAGCCGCGGTTGGTCAAGGCCGCTTCGCTGGCGTCGAGAAAGCCGGGCTTGCCGAATAGTACGGTCAGCTGGCTCGGCGGCTGGCCGGTACTCAGCATGCCGCTGACCTGCGTGAAATCGATGCCGGTGCTGGCATCGACGCCCGTGCCATCGATCAGGGCGTTGAGCAGGACATAGTCGTCGGTGCCATAGAGAGCGGGGTTATCGAGGGTGAACCCACCCAGTGGCGCGACATAGGTGAAGACCAGCGGATTTTGCGGATCGTCGGAAAACAGCGGGGCAAAACGGTCGAGCTGATCGAAGGCGATCGCGGCTGGCGACGTGGCGGCGATGGCCAGGGCGGCCAAAGTGGCGAGAATCTTGTTCATGGCGTCAGAATAACGGGGAGCCGAAAAACCGGCGAGCCTAAAATGGCGTTGGCGCGGTGAACACCATGAACTCGCCAGTTGTGGGGTGGGTAAAGCCCAGTTCGGCGGCGTGCAGTTGCAGGCGATCAGCGGCGGCAAACGTGGCGGAATCGCCATAAAATGCATCGCCCAGAATCACATGACCGATGGCCTTCATGTGAACCCGCAACTGATGGGTGCGGCCGGTAAGGGGGTGCAGGCGCACCCGGGTGACGTCGGCCTCGCGCTCCATCACGCTCCATTCGGTCTGCGAAGGACGGCCGCTTTCGTAATCGACGCGCTGGCGGGGCTTGTTGTCCCAATCGGTGGCGAGGGGAAGATCGACCAGCCCCGAATCCTGTTCGATCAGCCCGGCGACACGGGCGACATAGCTCTTGGTGGTCTTGCGATGTTCGAACTGGCTGCCGATGCGGCCATGGGCGCGCTTGTTGAGCGCCATGACCAGAACGCCGGAGGTGTCCTTGTCGAGGCGATGCACGATGCCGGCCGTGGGCCAGGTCTGGCGGGCGCGATATTCGACGCAATCCCACAGCGACGGGTCCTTGCCCGGCACGGTGAGCAGGCCACTCTGCTTGTCCAGCACCAGGATATCGTCGTCCTGATGCAGCACGTTGAGATAGGGATCGAGCGGGGGAAAATAGTCGAGCAATGTGGGCATGGGACCGGGCATGGCGCGGTCCTAGCATTGCGCATGCCAGTTGAACAACTCTTCGCGCCGATTTGGCCCGCAAACGGGGACGTGACGGAACGCTCGGCCCCCTTATCCCGTTGTATCAAGACAACGAGTGGAGGAGCACGTAATGCAGAAGGAACACGTCAAAGGCGCCGGCAAGCAGGCCAAGGGCCACGTCAAGGATGCCGTCGGCCGCATGACCGGCAATGAACGGATGCAGGCCGAGGGCAAGATGGACAAGGCTGAAGGCAAAGCCCAGCAGAAAATGGGTGATGCCAAGGACCGTGTGCGAGATACGCTCAAGCACTGACGCTTGCCAATCGCCCGACGAGACCGCCCCCAGGGGCGGTCTTTTTATGCGGTCAATCGAACCTGTAATGCAGGCGGGCGCAACTGGTGTGCAGCGCCTGGGCCGAAATCAGCTTGGGGCTGGCGCGCAGGCCGGTGGGCGGAAACAGCGGAATGCCGCCGCCAATGATTTCGGAGATGATGTAGATTTCGATCTCGTCGAGAGCCCCTTGCTCCATAAAGGTCATCTGCAGCTTGCCGCCGCCCAGCATCCACACATCGCCATCATCGAGCGCACGCAATTCAGCGATCAGCGCGGGGATATCGGAGCGCGTTTCGAGCGGACCCTTGGGATTGTCGATCGGGCGGGAGGTGACCACGATCACCCGTTTGCCGGCGTACTCCCAGTCGCCGGGATAGCGCGCGATCCAGTCATAGGTGGCGCGGCCCATGACCACGGTGCGAATGCGGGCGATGAAATTGCGATAGTCGAATTCGCCCAGGTTGAGATCGGGTTGCTGGGTGAGCCAATCGAGGTTTTCATCCGCGGTGGCGATGAAGCCATCGAGACTGGATGCGATGTAACCGACGATTTTCGCCATTTGCCTGCTCCTGTTGCGTGGTGGAAGCGCTGTTTGGGAAAGTGTCGTGACAGGATATGTCAGTAGGGTGCGCGGCCATGGTCTTTGCCTCTGGCAAGCGGCGAGTTCGGGTCTTAGGATTGCGCTATGGAAACCGCGATTTTCAACACGGCTTTGGGCGAATTCGGCATTGGCTGGACCGATGCCGGGCTGGCACGGTTGCAATTGCCGGGTTTGGATCAGGACGGGCTGGAGCAACGGATCAATCGCGGTGGCGCGCGGCCGGGCGAGCCGAACCGAGAAATCGCGGCGCTGATCAATAGCATCGAGGATTATGCCGAGGGGGCCGCGGTGGATTTCAGCGCCGTGCCGCTCGATCTAGGAGGCGTGCCGGAATTTCATCGTCGGGCTTATGCGCTGCTGCTGGGGATAGGCTGGGGCGAGACGACGACCTATGGGGCGCTGGCGCGGCAATTGGGCGATGTAACCCTGTCGCGGGCAGTGGGGGCAGCGATGGGTGCAAACCCCATTCCGCTGGTTATTCCGTGCCATCGAGTGCTGGCCAGCGACGGCAAGCCGGGCGGCTTTTCAGCGCCGGGGGGAGCCGAATCCAAGCTCAGGATGTTGTCGCTGGAGGGTGTCGCCGTTGGCGCGCCGGCCGGGCAGATGACGTTTGGGTTTTAGGCAGGGTTATGGGTCAGGAAATAGAGCGCAAGTTTCTCGTCGCCAACGAGGGATGGCGGGCGGGAACCACCGGCAGTTCGCTGCTGCGGCAGGGCTATTTGTCATCCAATGCCAAGGCGACCGTGCGGGTGCGCAGCAAGGACGATGAACAGGGCGTGCTGACACTCAAGGGCAAGACCGAAGGCATTTCGCGGAGCGAATACGAATATGAGATCCCAATCGAGGACGCGCGGGAACTGCTGGCGATGGCGGAGCCGCTGGTGCTCGAAAAGCGGCGCTATATCGTGCCGTTTGGTGGGCTGATCTGGGAGGTTGATGTTTTCGAGGGGCGGCATGCCGGGCTGGTGATCGCCGAGGTCGAGCTGGACAGCGAAGACCAGGCGGTGGAATTGCCGGACTGGGTGGGAGTCGAAGTCAGTGCCGACGAGCGGTATTTCAACGCCAGCCTGGCGCGGAGCGATGGCGTGCCGAAATAACGCATTGGGCGGATGACGCCGGACGCGGATCGGGATAGGTCAGGTCGTAATCCCCAAGCCGCAGGTTCGCCACTTGTCCGTCACCAAATCCAATCCCGCTGCGGCTCTGTGGCTCGCGACCTTCGGTCTGGTTGCCATGGCGGCGATGTCTGCCTGCATTCATGAAGCGGCCAAAGTCGCACCGGTCGGACAATTGGTGTTCTGGCGCAGCTTCGTCGCACTGCTGCCCATTGTCGGCTACATGGCGATACGCGGGCAGATCGGGCCGTCGCTGCGCACCAGATATCCCCATAAGCATCTGATCCGCGGTCTGCTGGGTTGCGTGGTCATGGTGCTGTCGTTCATTTCGCTGGCCTATCTGTCGGTCGGGGTAGCGACGGCGTTGACCTATCTGGCGCCGATCTTTTCGATTTTGGCGGCGATGGTGTTTCTGCGCGAGCGGCCGACCGCGACGGTGTTCGTGGGGGTGGCGCTGGGCTTCGCCGGCATCATGCTGATGCTGTTTCCGGCGCTGGTCGGGGCGGAACTGCGCGATGGCACGTTGATCGGGATTGCCGCGGCGATCGGCATGGCAGCGGCCAACGCGCTGTCGCGGGTGCAGGTCAAGGACCTGACGCGAACCGATCCACCGGCCAGTATTGCGCTGTCCTTCGCGGTGATCTGCAGCATTGCCGGGTTGGCATCGAGCCTGTGGGGCTGGGCCGAGCTGGACGCGGGCGCATTTTCGCTGCTGGTCGCCGCCGGGGTGCTCGGCGGCATGGGGCATGTGCTGATGATGGAGGCGACCGCCCGGGCGCCGGTATCGGTGCTCGCCGCCTATGAATATACGGGGATCATCTGGGCATTTCTGTTCGACATCGCGCTGCTGGGCGTTGGCCTCGATGCCTGGGTCGTGGCCGGGGCGATTGTAGTGGTGGGCGCTGCCGCGCTGGTGGCCTATGGGCAGGGTCGGTTTGTCGCCAAACCCGTGGCGGCTGAGTAAAACGAGCTATTGCCAGCGCTTGAAGCTCTTGAGGTGGTCGAGTGATTTGAGCACCGTCTGGGTGATCTTTTCGACACTGTCGGTCACCGGCACGGGCAGCACGTTTTCGCTGGCCGGGTCGGGTACTTCGAGGGTGGCGAACTGGCTGTCGAGCAGGCTGGTCGGCATATATTCGTGCTTGCGACGGGCCATGCGCTCGGCGATGACTTCTTTGGTGCCGTCGAGATAGACAAACAGGATCGGCTCGCCCGCCTGTTCGACGAGGAAATCGCGATAGGTTTGGCGCAGCGCCGAGCAGGCGCCGGCTGCCGCGCCTTTTAGATTTGCTGCCTCGTGCAGGGCCTTGGCCAGCTTTTCGAGCCAGGGCCAGCGATCTTCGTCGGTCAGGGGAATGCCGGCGCGCATTTTCTCGACATTGGCTTCGGGGTGGTAGCCATCGCCATCCAGGAATGGCACATGCAGCCGCCGGGCAATGGACTGGCCGATGGTGGATTTGCCGGACGAGCTGACGCCCATGACGATGACGATGCGGGCAGGGGTGAGGGACATGAACGCTCCTGGTCAGACGGTGGCAGTGAAGGCGCCATCGACATAAAGGATATGTCCGTTGACGAAGCGCGCGGCCTCCGAGGCGAGGAACACGGCGGCCCCGCCGAGCTCTTCGGGCTGGCCCCAGCGGCCCATGGGCGTGCGGCTTTCGATCCAGGCGTTGAACTTGTCGTCCTTGAGCAGGGCGTCATTCATCTCGGTGGCGAAATAGCCCGGTGCGATGGCGTTGACGTTAAGGCCATGCTTTGCCCAATCCACCGCCATGCCGCGGGTGAGGTTGGCCACGGCAGCCTTGGTTGCCGCATAGGGGGCGATGGAGGGGCGGGACAGTTCGGACAGCAGCGAGCAGATATTGATGATCTTGCCGGCGCCGCGAGCGATCATGTGGCGGGCGACGGGCTGGCTGACATTGAACACCGAGGTCAGGTTGGTGGCGATGACCTGGTCGAATTTTTCGGGCGGAAAGGCTTCAAGGCTCGAGCGAAATTGCATGCCGGCATTGTTGACCAGAATGTCGATTGGCCCGATTTCGTCCTCGATATGGCTGATGGCGTCGTTCACGCTGTCGCGGCTGGTCACGTCGAAGGCGACCGCCTTGACACTGGCGCCGGTGGCCGCCAGATCCTGCGCGGCAGCCCCCAGCGCGACATTGTCGCGGGCATTGAGCACGATCGCCGCGCCGGCCTGGACCAATGCCTTGGCCATAGCCAGACCGAGGCCGCGGCTCGATCCGGTGACGAGGGCGCGTTTGCCGGTGAGGTCGAACGGGGATGGTGTGTGCAAGGCAGCCTCCATAGATGGCCGGAACCTAGGGTGGGCAGCCCCAGCGCGCAATAGCATCTTCCATACAAGCGTGTTGAATAGCCGTTTTTTGCGCGATTACGGCTTCCGTATCGGCCCAGTTTGTGGTCAGTTCCCGGCCGCGCGGCATGCGCTGCGTGCATGGATTGCACAAGACGATCTCGGAAGGACAGACATATGTCGACAGCGGATATCGGCCTGATCGGGCTGGCGGTTATGGGCTCCAATCTGGCGCTGAACATCGCCGAAAAAGGCTACACGATCGCTGTCCATAACCGTTCGCCCGGGCGCATTGACGAATTCGTCGCCGAAGCCAAGGCCGAGGGCCTGGATGGCAAGACCGTTCCCAAATATGACCTGGCCGAATTCGTGCAGGCCGTGAAGGCGCCGCGCTCCATCATCATCATGGTCAAGGCCGGCAAGCCGGTGGACGAGATGATCGAGCAACTGCTGCCACTGCTGGACAAGGGCGACGCGATCATCGAGTGCGGCAATTCGCTGTTCACCGATACGCAGCGCCGGTTTGATTACTTGACGCCCAAGGGCATCGGCTATCTCGGCGTCGGCGTTTCCGGCGGTGAAGAAGGTGCGCGCCACGGTCCCTCCATCATGGTGGGCGGCTCCAAGGAGCAGTGGCACAATGCCGAGGCGGTGCTGACTGCCATCGCGGCCAAGTTCAATGGCGAAAGCTGCTGTGCGTATCTCGGCGAAGGTGGCGCGGGCCATTTCGTCAAGACCATCCACAATGGCATCGAATATGGCGACATGCAGATGATCGCCGAAGTCTATGGCGTGATGCGCGACGGGCTGGGCATGAGCCCGGGCGAATGCGCTGACGTGTTCAAGGAATGGAACAAGGGCCCGCTCAATTCCTATCTGATCGAAATCACCGGCCATGTGCTGGCTGCTGTCGATGGCGAAACCGGCAAGCCGCTGGTTGACCTGATCCTCGACAAGGCGGGCCAGAAGGGCACCGGCGTCTGGTCGGCAATTGCGGCTCAGCAGATGGGCGTCCCGGCTACGGCCATTGAAGGCGCCGTTGCGGCCCGCTCGATTTCCTCGCGCAAGGAAGAGCGCGTGGCGGCCGAGGCGATTTATGGCAAGCGCGCTGCCGGCAAGGCCGACGTGACGCTGGCGGACCTGGAAAAGGCGCTGCTGGCGGGCAAGATCGTGTCCTATGCGCAGGGCTTTGCGGTAATCGCCAAGGCTTCGGAAGAAAACGGCTGGAACCTGCCGCTCGCGACCATCGCCAAGATCTGGCGCGCCGGCTGCATCATCCGCTCGCGCTTCCTCGACCAGATGTCGGCTGCCTATGAAAAGGGCGGCAATGTGAACCTGCTGGTGGTGCCCGACTTCGTCACCCTGATGAAGGACGCGCATCCGAGCCTACGCAAGGTCGTGGCGGCAGCAGCTGTCGGGGAATTCCCGATGATCTGCCTCTCGGCGGCGCTGAGCTATTTCGACAGCTATCGGCAAGCCCAGGGCACGGCCAACCTGATCCAGGGACAGCGCGACTTCTTCGGTGCGCATGGCTTTGAGATTGTTGGTCGTGGGGCCGATCTGCACGGCACCTGGCCGAGCACGCTGGGCAAGTAAGCTTAGACCAGCGGCACCCAGCCGCTCTCGGTCTTTTCCAGCATTGGTGAATTGAGTGGCGCGACAATCCTGTCGCGCCATTTTTGCATTGGGGCGTGCCACTTATTGCCTTGCAGCATGGCGGCGCCGATAGCGACGGGCTCAATGCCGGCTTTGGTGAGCAGGCGTATGACGGCGGCCATCGAGGTGCCCGAGCTGATGACATCATCGATCACCGCGACGCGCTTGCCCTCGAGCAGCGGCAACATGCGAGGGTCGATGAACAGGGTTTTGGAGTGATTGGGGCTAGTGATCGAGCTCATCGGTTCAGAGAGCGTGTCATCGTACCAGAACTTGCGCGAGGTCCCGAGCGGCACGATGCGGGTGTGGCCGAGGCGGCGGGCGACATTGGGGGCGAGGTGCAGGCCCAGGGTGGGGACGCCGATGATGACGTCCGGCGCGAAGGGACGCAGCAGATCAGCGAGGCCATCGGCGAGGGCGTCGGCGACGGTGAAGCTGGCCTGGTTGATGATCAGCGAGGCGACCGCGCGCGTGCCGTCGCCGGGCAGGATGCGGATGGGCAGCAGGACTTGGCGTCCGTCCGGCAGCGTGGCCGGGTAGGCTTCGGCAAAGCTGCCCGTGGAGGCGGCGTGCGGGGGCAGGATATCCTGCCAGAACTGGTGCGGCAGCAGTGACAAAAGCGAGGTTTTCCTTGCTGGCGGGAGGGGATTGGCCGAAAAGTCACCTATCCCAATTTGACGAGCTTGTCCCGTGACTCTTCCTGACGGCAATGACCCTTTCGACCTCGACGCCATGATTGCGCTGCGGCGCGATCTGCATGCCCATCCCGAACTGGGCTTTGAGGAAGTACGCACCAGCGCCATTGTCGCCGAGCAGCTGGAGCAGGCGGGTATTGCGGTGCATCGCGGGCTGGGCAAGACCGGTGTGGTGGGTACGCTCAAGGTGGGGAACGGGACGAGGCGGATTGCGCTGCGGGCGGATATGGATGCGCTGGCCATGCCTGAGCTGGCCGAGCGGGAATATGGCTCGACCGTGCCCAATACGATGCATGCCTGCGGGCATGATGGGCACACGGTGATGCTGCTGGCGGCGGCGAGGCATCTGGCGCGGACGCGGAATTTTTCCGGGACCGTGCATTTCGTGTTCCAGCCGGCCGAGGAAGGGCGCGGCGGGGCCAAGGCTATGATCGACGAGGGATTTTTCGAGCTGTTCCCGGTGGATGCTGCCTATGGGCTGCACAATATGCCGGGGCTGGCGACGGACGAAATGGCGGTGGTGGCGGGGCCGCAGCTGGCGTCGTCGGATAGCTGGGAAGTGCTGTTCCGAGGCATTGGCACCCACGGCGCCAAGCCGCATCTGGGGCGCGATGCGGTGACGGCGGCGGGGCAGTTTTTGATGGCGCTGCATACCATCGTGGCGCGCCGGGTCGATCCATTGCAACCGGCGGTGGTGAGTGCCTGTGCGGTGAGCGCGGGGGATTTCAAGGCGCTCAATGTCATTCCCGACGAAATGCGGATCGGGGGCACGGCGCGGGCCTATTCGGCTGCGGTGCGGGACCAGCTGGAAGACGAAATCGGCTGGTTGGCCCGGGGCGTGGCGGCGACGTTCGGGATCGAGGCGGAGTATGAGTTTTTGCGCCGCATCCCGCCGGTGGTGAATGATGCCGATGCAACGCGGCGGGCGCTGGCGGCGGCGCAGGCTGCGACGGGTAGAACCGTCGTTACCGATTTCCCGCCGTCGACAGCGGGCGATGACTTTGCGTTTTTCGGATCGGCCGTGCCGGGGGCCTATGTGTGGCTGGGCAATGGACCGGCCGTGGACGGGGCGCTGCACCACAATTCGCGCTATGATTTCAATGACGATGCGATCGCGACGGGCGCGCGGTATTGGACGGCGCTGGTGGAGCAGGAATTGCGCTAGGCGCGCTGCAGGCCCGTTGCGAGCAAAGCCAGCGCGCCCTCGGCATTGACGCGCATGGCGACTTTTACGGGCGGGACTCCGGCGCGGGCGGACTTGAGCGCCCCGGCGTCGCCATCGTCACCAAGATCGACAGCAAGATGGCGTTCTTCGACGCCGAACAGACTGGGGTCGAGCGCCAGCAGCATGACGCAGGGATCGTGCAGGGGGCGGCTTTGCCGGCCGTCGCCAAAGTATAGCGCAATGACATCGGCGGCGATGGTGCCGGCTGTCGTGCCGCGCAGGCTATTCATCCAGGTGGCGTCGGCGCGCACTTTGCGGGTGACGTCGAGCGGCACCAGAGTCAGGTCGAGGCCAGCGCGGAACACAATATCGGCGGCCTCTGGATCGGTGGCGAAGTTGAATTCGGAGCGGGCGCCGATATTGCCCGGCTCGTCCACAGCGCCGCCCATGGCGATAACCTGCCCGATCCGCGCTGCCGCAGCGGGATGGCTGGTGATGAGCTGGGCAATATTGGTCAGCGGGCCGAGCGCCAGAATGTCGATGGTGCCGCTGGGCTCGGCCAGGAGCCGATCGGCCATCCACGAGACAGCGTCGTGCAGGGGCTGGGCCGCCGGCTCGGGCAGCACGAGGCCCTGCACGCCATCGGCGCCATGAACCGCCACGACATCGATACCCCAGCGCCGCAACGGCTTGGCGGCGCCGATGATGACCGGGATATCGCTGCGGCCCATGGCGGCCAGCAGCCTTCCGGCATTGCGGGTGGTGTTGTCGATGCCGATATTGCCGGCCACGGTTGTCAGCCCCAGCACGTCGAACCGCCCGCAATTCAGCGCGTGCAGGATTGCGACGGCGTCGTCGAGTCCGGGATCGGTATCGATGATGACGCGGCGATTAGTCATAAAGCGGCTGCAATACCATTTCGGGGACCTTGACCAAGCCTTTATCCGTAATGCGAATTTCGGGGATGACCGAAAGCGGGATGAGGTTAAAGCCCATATAAGGAATGGTGCAGCCGGCGGCCTCCCAAGCGGTTTTGAGCGTGCGGTTTTCGGCGGCGACCTCATGGACGCGTTTGTCCGAGATCAGGCCAGCGACGGGCAGGCCGACAAAGGCTGTGACCTTGCCATTCTGCACCACGACGATGCCGCCCTTGGCGGCGTCGATGGTGTCGAGGGCCAGTTGCATGTCGGCGTCATTGGTGCCGGCGAGCAGGATATTGTGGCTGTCGTGGCCAACGCTGGAGCCGACGGCGCCATTCTTGAGGCCGAAATCCTGCAGCAGGCCATGGGCGATACCGCCCTTGGATTTGCCGTGACGCTCGATGACCGTGACGAAGCTGAGATTGTGCTTGTCGAGAATACTGGCCCAATCATTCGCCGGCTCGATGGCGACCTTGCGGTGGGGCAGGACGATGCCGGGCAGTTCGATGCCGATGGCATTGGCGGTGACCGGGGCGGTCGGCAGCTCGGGGGTGAGCTTGAGGCCCTTGGGCAGGTGGACGGTATTGTAGGCTGCCTCGGGGTAGCGGTAGCGCTGGTTGAGGGTTTCCTCCAGCACGGGCATGACCTTGCGCTGGTCGACGACCAATTCGCCGCCATACCAGGTGCTGACCGGCTTCATGTCATCGCCCAACAGCACCAGATCGGCGCGGCGACCGCCGCCGAGGCCGCCGATTTCGTCACCCAGACCAAAGCGTGTAGCCCCATGCAGCGAACCCATGGCCCAGGCCTGTTCGGGCTTCATGCCGAGGCGAATGGCTTCGCGGACGACCCAATCGAGGCCGAAAGTCAGCAGGTCATCGGCGTCCCGATCATCGGTGCAGACAGCGAAGCGCTTGTGGCTGGCGCCTTGCTCGGTGATGGGCTTGATGGCTTCGACGATGGAATTCCAGGGCGTGGCCGGATTGCCGCCGCGCAGGAAGACCCAGATGCCGGCATCGATGAAATCGTTAGCAATATCGCGGTCGATGGCCTCATGCGTGTCGGTGACGCCGGAGGCAGCATAGGGTGCAACGAAATCGCGGCCATAGATATGACCGGAAACCGGGCGGTTACGCTTGAGCGATTCCGCGATGATGGCATGGCTGCGCGGATCGCCCATGGCGACGGGGACGAAATCCATCTTTTCGCCCAGCGCCATGGCTTCAGGCCATTTGTCGAACAGGGCACCGATCTTGTCGGGGGTGAGGTCGCCGCCGGCGGTTTCGAGCTCCGGGGAGGTGGCGGGAACGGTGGACGGGACCGTCAGGAAAATCGAGAGCGGGGCGAGACGCGCATCTTCGAGCATGGCTTCAACGCCCGCCACGTCCATGACATTGCCGATCTCGTGGCTGTCGCAGAAAATGGTGGTGGTGCCGTTGAGCAGCGCTGCTTCCGCATAGGCGCAGGCGGTGACCATCGAGCTTTCGATGTGGATGTGGGGATCGACCAGGCCCGGCGCGATAATGCCGCCCTTGGCGTCGTAGACAGCTTTGGGCGTGGGGGCCTTTTTATAGGTGCCGGCCGGGTGGATGGCGGCGATGCGGCCGCCGACCAGCCAGATTTCCTTATCATTGGCGATGCGCTCGGAATAGGTCGAGAGCACACGGGCGCCGGTGATGACCAGATCGGCGGGGGCGGCGCCGCGCGCGACAGCGGCGAGGGCCTGGGTCTGTTGCCAGAGCGGGGCGACAGAAAAGCGGGTGAGGGCCAAGTGGTCTACTCCTTGAAGGCGTGAAGGATGCGCACCCAGGAGCGGATGCCTTTATGAAAGCTCGACAGGTCGTATTTCTCGTTGGGCGAGTGGATGCGGTTGTCGAAGCGGGCAAAGCCGATCAGCATGGAATCCATGCCGAGGCGCTTCTTGAATTCGCCCAGAATGGGGATGGAGCCGCCGGTGCCGGCCAGGGCGGTTTCGCGGTTCCATTCGGCGGTAAGGGCGGCGCGGGCCTTGGTGAGCAGGGGGCCATCGAGATCCATGATCTGGGCGGGCGCGGCGGCATAGGCCTTGAAGGTGACGCTGCAATCAGCCGGTAGCAGATCGGTTACGAATTGGCGGAACAGGGCGCGGATACGGTCGGGGTCTTGGCCCGCCACGAGGCGGAAGCTGAGCTTGGCGCTGGCCTGGGCAGGGATGACGGTTTTGAAGCCATCGCCGGTATAGCCGCTCCACACGCCGTTGATTTCACAGGTGGGGCGGGCCCAGACCTGTTCGAGTACTGAGCGGCCGGTTTCGCCGGCGGGGACGGACAGGCCGACATCGGCGAGGAATTTTTCGGCGTCGAAGGGCAGGCGGTTCCATTGGTCGATGATGGCGGCGGGAACCTCCTGCACGCCATCGTAGAAGCCGGGGATGGCGACGGCGCCATCATCGCTGCGCAGCTTGCCGATAATGCTGCCAATGAGCTGGGCGGCGTTGCGGGCGGCACTGCCGAACATGCCGGAATGCAGGTCCCGGTCGCCAGCCGTGATGGTGAATTCCTCGCTGACAAAGCCGCGCCACATGGTGGTGATGGCGGGGGTATCGTGGTCCCACATGTCGGTGTCGCAGACCAGGATCGTATCGGCCCGCAGGTCCTCGGCATTGGCCTCGAGAAACGGTCCGAGCGAGGGGCTGCCGGCTTCTTCCTCGCCTTCAAACAGCATGGAAATACGGATCGGTAGCGTGCCGGTTACTGCTTTATAGGCGCGACAGGCTTCGATGAAGGTCAGCAATTGGCCTTTATCGTCGGAGGCGCCGCGGCCCAGGATGAAGGTTTCGCCATCCGGTTGCGGGGCGAGGGAGGGCTCGAAGGGCGGTGTGGTCCAGAGGGCGAGTGGATCGACCGGCTGGACATCATAATGCCCGTAGAACAGGACATGGGGGCCAGCGATTTTGGGGCCGTGGCCGACGACCATGGGATGGCCCGCCGTATCGCGGACCGAGGCGTCAAAGCCCATGCCGCCCAATTCGCCTGCGAGCCATTCGGCGGCGCGGCGGCAATCGTCCTTGTAATGGGGTTCGGTGGAGACCGAGGGGATGCGGATCAACTCGAAGAGCCGAGCCAGACTATCATCGAGATTGGCATCGACGGCGTCGAGAATGTCGGTGAGTTCGCTCATCGGGCAGCCTCGTCGATGCGGGTCATTTCGGCCTTGAACTGGGTGGCGATCTGCAGGGCGTCGCGCAGGGTCTTGTGGGGATCGAGCGTCTCTACCTGCCGGTTGCGCATCAGCCAGCGGCCGGCGACCATGGTGTCGGTGACGTCGCTTGGGATGGCGGCGAAAACCAGCATGGAATAGGCGTCGTAGATCGGATGCAGGCGCGGAGCGGCGAGACTGATGCGGATCAGGTCGGCCTGTTTGCCGGTTTCGAGCGAGCCGGTTTTGAGATTGAGGCTGAGGGCGCGGGCGCCTTCGATGGTGGCCATGCGGACGACGTCGAGGGCGGGCAGAGGCTTGCGGGAGCCGCCGAGCAGTTTGGCGAACATGGAGACGGGGGCGAACTGGCTGAATAGGTCCAGCGTGTTGCCGCTCATGGCGCCGTCGCTGCCGATGCCGGTGGGAATGCCGGCATTGCGCAGCTTTTCGACCGGGGCGATGCCGCGACCGGCCTTGCCATTGGAGCGCGGATTGGTGACGGCGCAGACCTGGGCTTCGGACATCATGGTGATGTCGGCATCATCCAGTTGCAGGCAATGGGCGCAGATCAGGTTTGGTTTGAGCAGGCCGGCATCGCGGGTGACGGCGACGGTGGATTGATTGTGAGTGTCGCGTGCCCAGGCGACTTCGAGCGTGCTTTCGGCCAGATGCATTTGCACGGGCACGTCGGGGTGGTCGGCGGACCAGCGGGCGACGCGCTCCATGACCTTGAGGCCCGTGGAATAGGGGGCGTGGGGGGCGATGGAAGGGGTGACGAGCTTGTGGCCGGCGAATTCGTCGACCAATTCCTCGACGCGGGCAAAGCCGTGATCGAAGTCCTTGTGGTCGGGCGGGTCGAAATCGGCCAGCGTCTGGCCGACAATGGCGCGCAGGCCCGATTGGGCGGCGACGCGGCCGACTTCGGTTTCGAAATAATACATGTCGGCGACGGTGGTAACG
The DNA here is from genome assembly GCF_044987315.1 of Devosia sp. ZW T5_3. Taxonomy (NCBI): domain Bacteria; kingdom Pseudomonadati; phylum Pseudomonadota; class Alphaproteobacteria; order Hyphomicrobiales; family Devosiaceae; genus Devosia; species Devosia sp. ZW T5_3. Next base: position 302,878 of record NZ_JBJDRE010000004.1, on the reverse strand, counting down.
CCGCCCTGGATCATTTCGAGCGCCGAGAGGGCCGAGCCGGTGCGGACCATTTCGGAGGTGACGAATTTGCGCTCGAGCGGGAGGATGTAGCGATAGAGGCGGTCGTCGACGTCTTCGCCCAGGCCCCGGAAGACCGACATGCCCATGTGGCAATGGGCGTTGACCATGCCGGGCATGACGATATCGCCGTGGCAGTCGATAATTTCGGCGTCTTCCACGTTGGGCGGAGTGCCGGAGCCGAGGGCGGTAATGGCGTCGCCGTCGATCTGCAGCCAGCCGGCGCGGTGCTCGGTGAGGGCGTCGTCGAGGGTGAGCAACCAGGCATTGGTCAGGATGGTGGTCACGATACCATCACGCCGCCGGTTCCGGGGCCAGGATCGTGCATTGCTCCGCGACCGGCACCAGTTTGGCCGCGGCGCCGGTTTCCAGCGGGCGGGTCAGGGGACCGTTGGCGACGAGGGGGCCGGCTGGGGTTTCGCATTGATATTGGTAGGCGCGGCCGAGATAGGTGCGCAGGCCGAGCGTGGTCGGGATGCCTTCGGTGCCGGCGGTGTCGGTGACGGCAAGGCCGTCGGCGCGGCAGGCGAGGATGAAGCTGTCAGGGATCGCGCCGAAATCGTCCTGGCTCAGGGTGAGCTTGGCGCCGCCGGTCATTTGGGCGGTGACAGTGGCGCCGTCGCGGGCGGTGACACTCATGGGGATGAGGTTTTCGAAGCCGACGAAGCGGGCGACGAAGGCATTAGCGGGCCGCTGGTAGAGCACTTCGGGGGTGTCGAGCTGCATGACGCGGCCGGCATGCATGATGGCGACGCGGTCCGAGATCGAGAAGGCTTCTTCCTGATCGTGGGTGACATAGACCGAAGTGGTGCCATTGGCCTGCTGCAGCTTGCGGATTTCCACCCGCATGTCGACGCGCAGCTTGGCGTCGAGATTGGACAGGGGCTCATCGAACATCAGCAGCGGCGGCTCGATGACGAGGGCCCGGGCGAGGGCGACGCGCTGCTTCTGGCCGCCGGACAGGGCACCGGGTAGGCGTTCCGCCAGATGGGCGAGGCCCACGCGTTCGAGCATGGCGGTGACGCGCTTGGTCTTGGCATCGCCGGAAATGCCGCGTTGCTTCAAACCAAAAGCCACGTTTTCAGCAACCGAGAGGTGCGGGAACAGGGCATAGTTCTGGAACACGAGGCCAATATTGCGCTGGTGAGCGGGGAGGCGCGTGAGGTCTTTGCCGCCCAGCTCGATCTTGCCGGACGTGGGTTCGAGGAAACCGGCGACGAGGCGCAGGGTCGTGGTCTTGCCGCAGCCGGAGGCGCCGAGCAGGGAGACGAGTTCGCCTTCGGCAATTTCCAGCGACAGGTCTTCGAGGACTTTGGTGGAGCCGTAATGCGCCGTGATGTTTTGAATCGAGAGGTTTTGGGTCACAGCTGGCTCACTTGGCAAGGAAGGTCAGGCCCAGGGTGCGCTCGACAATGGCCATGACGGCCACGGTGAGCGCCATGAGCAGCACCGAGACCGACGCGACGGTCGGATCGAAGAACTGCTCCATATGGGCGAGAATCTGGATGGGGAGGGTGGAGATGCCGGGGCCCGTCAGGAAGATCGAGATCGACACGTCGTTGATCGAGGTGATGAACGACAGGATGAAGGCCGCGATGACGCCGGAGCGCACATTGGGCAAAAGGATGGTGAAAAAGGTTTTGAGCGGGGGCGAACCGAGGCTAATCGCGGCTTCCTCGATGGAGAAATCGAAGCTGGCGAGCGAAGCGCTGATGACGCGGACCACATAGGGCAGCACGAGCAGGGAATGGCCGACGACCAAAGAGAGGTAGATCGGCGCGTTGAACTGCACGGCGACGTTTTTGAGCAGGGAGAAGCCCAGCACCAATTCGGGCACCAGAATGGGCAGCACGAAGAGCGTCGAGAGCCAGCCGGGGAGCTGGACGCGGTAGCGGTTGAGTGCGTAGGCCGCCGGGATGCCGATCAGCAGCGCGATGAAGGTCGAGAGAAACGCGATCTGCAGGCTGGTGATGATCGTGCGGCGGAAGGCCGAAATGGCAAAGATATTCTCGAACCAGCGCAGGGAGAGGCCCTGCGGCGGGAAGGTGAGATAGGTCGTGTCGCTGAGGGCGGCGCCGACCACGATGATCAGCGGGCCAATGAGGAACACGAAGACCAGGGCGGTGAAGGCGATCAGGGCCGGGTGGAGTTTTGTGGTCATCAGACGGCCATGGGGTTGAGGCGCTTGGCCACGCGGGTCATCAGCAGCACGATGGCTATGGTGATGACGACCATGATGGCGGCGATGGTGGAGGCCGAGACCCAATCGAAGGTGACCATGGCCTGCTGATACATCAGCGTGCCCATGACCATCTGGCTTTCCCCACCGAGGAGTTGGGGCGTGGCATAAGCGGTGAAGCTGCCGGTGAAGACCAGCACGGCGCCCACGATGAGGCCGGGAACGGCAAGCGGCAGGATGACCTGGGTGAAGGTGGCCATGGGCTTGGCGCCCAGCGAGGCGGAAGCCTGGATCAGGTCATCGGGAATGGATTCGAGCACGCCAACCAGGGTGAGCACCATGAGCGGCACGAAGAGATAGACCATGGCGACGATGACAGCGCCTTGCGTATAGAGCATGGTCATCGGTTCGGCGATGATGCCGGAGCCGACCAGTGCACTGTTCAGAATGCCATTTTTGCCCAGGATGATCATCCAGGCGAAGGAGCGGACGACGACGCCGGTCAGCAGCGGGAAGACCGCGGCGATGATGAGGATGGATTTGAGCCAGCCGGGCGAGCGCGACACGACATAGGCGGTGATGAAGCCGATAAACAGCGCGATCACGGTGGTGATCAGCGAGACCTGGATGGTGCGCCACAGAACGGTGCGCCGGAAGCCGCTGCCGAAGAAGCCGATATAGGGCGCAAGCGGGCCCGCCGGGGTGAGGAAGGTGGTGATGATGGTCGCGACGACCGGCAACACCAGGAAGATGACGACGGCGAGCGTCGCGGGGGAGGCAAGGCTCCATCCGGCGAAGCGTTTCATGGGCATTCAGCTTTCAGCTCAAGCGCGGGGCTTAGAAATACCACTCTGCGTCCCTGCTGGGACCTGTACTCTTGTATAAGAACAGAGGTTCCCGCCTGCGCGAGAATGGCATTGTGGTTTGGATAGTGCGTTTGCGGTCAATAGCGTCGGCGCGGGACCAAGGGAAGGTCCCGCGCCTTCACATTACATGCCGAACAGTTCGTTCCAGCGGTCGATCCAGCCGCTCTTGGCGGCGTTGAGCTTGGTGTAGTCGACGCGCTGCAGGCCGGCGATCACGTCGGCGCCGTACGTCCACAGGGCCGCCTGTTCGGGCTCGAGCTTGACGGCGGTGTTGACCGGAGCATCGACGCCCTGTTCAGCCAGCTGCTGCTGGATTTCGGGGCTGAGAATGAAGTTGATGAACTGGTAGGCCAGTTCGGGCTCGGCAGCACCGGTCGGGATATTGACGGTGTTGAGAGTGGCGATCGAGCCTTCCGACAGGTCTGCCCAGACGGTGGTCGGGACGGCGGCCTGAATCTGGGCCAGAGTGAAGTCCTGCGCGATGGCGGCGGAGATTTCGCCGGTCGAGAACAGGTTGATCATTTCCGAGCCGGTATTGTAGTTCTTGACCACATTGGGCTTGAGTTCTTCGAGGCCCTTGAAGGCGCCATCGGCATCCGCATAGGCATCGACGCCGGCATGATCGCCGGCCTTGAGCACGACCATCGGGCCGGCCGTGGTGGTGATGCCGGGCAGCGAGAGCGAAGCGGCGAGATCAGCGCGCCACAGATCGTTCCACGAGGTGATCGGGGTGGTGACCTTAGCAGAGTCATAGACTACGCCGACGCGGCCGATGGAGTAGGCCGGGCCGTAACCGCCTTGCGGGTCCTTGGCGAGGTCGTAGAGACCGGCCAGGTTCGGGAGCTTGGCGGGATCGATCTTCTGGAACAGGCCGGCTTCGATACCCTGCTGGCTATAGCTGTCCGAGAAATAGGCGACGTCGACGCCGGCGCCATTGCGGATCTGAATCTTGTTCAGGCGCTCGCCATTATTGCCGGTCTCGAACACGATCTCGCAGTCGCACTGCGCGCGGAACGGCGCCAGGATAATGGATTCGAGCTTGTCGCCGTTAAAACCCCACCAGGAAATGGTCAGGGTTTTGGACTGGGCCATGGCCGGAGCGGCCGAGAGCAGGGCCGTCGCGGAGATCGCCAGCGCCAGGGCTTTGACGAGGGTATTCTGCATTCTTGAGTGTTCCTTTGCATCGCAGGCTGTCGCCCAGCGATTGCTGGCCTTGACAGCCTCCCTGGACGGACAGCCTATTTTTGTGGCGTGCCGCGAGCAAGCACAAAGAATAGGCCAGAGCTTTCGTCAAGCGGTTTATTAACGCGATTTTAGCGAGTTGAGCCGGTCAGACGCCCATCTACCCAGACCTGTTCGATATTGGCGCGGCTGGCGCCGTAGAGGATTTTCTCGAAGACGGCGTCGGGCTGGGTTTCGCCGAACAGGCGGATAGAGCCAGATGGCGCTGATGTATCGATGACCAGGGCGTCAAAACGATAGCCGGGGGCGAAGATTCCGATGGGCAGATCGAGCGCTATGCCGCCGCCGGCCGTGGCCAGGTGAAAGGCGGTCTTGAGGTCGATGGCCGAGCCCGGCGTGCCGCGATTTGCCGCAGGCAAAGTTGGGTCGACGCCGTCCTGCAAGAGGCGTGAAGCCTGAACCGTGGTGCGGCACGCTTCGAACATGGAGGCGCTGGGGCCGCCGGATATGTCGGTGCCCAGGCCCACATGGAGGTGCTTTTCCAGCGCCCGGCACAGGGGAAAAACGGCGTTGGCGAAATAGATGTTGGACAGCGCGCAATGGGCGACGGCGGATTGGCGGGCGACCAGCCGGTCCATATCGACGTCGGTGAGGAAATTGGAATGGGCGAGGACTGATTTTCGGGTCAAAAGGCCAAAACTATCAAGAGCTTGCGCGTCGGTGTGGCCATATCGATTCAGGACGTGGCCGTGAGCCCAGTCGCTTTCCGAGCAATGGGTCTGCACGTGGCAATCGCATTCGGCGGCGAGTTGGCCCAGGGCACTCAACGCTTCGTCGGTGCAGGAGGGGATGAAGCGCGGGGTGATGACGGGGAGGACGCGGGCATCCGCATTGGCGGGGTGGCTGCGGATGTGGTCGATCACCGCGCGGGTGCCGGCTATCGCAGCCTCGGGGGAGGCATCGCGGTAGAACTCAGGGCAGGCGGCGGGGTCGTCCATCACCACTTTGCCCACCAGGGCGCGCTGACCTTTGTCGATGCAGATATCGGCCAAGAGCTTAGTGGCTTCGGTGTGCTGGGTGGCGAAGTAGAGCGCGGTGGTGGTGCCGTTGGCGAGCAGGTCTTCGACCAAGGCGGTGTAGCGCGGGCGGGCGAAGTCGAGGTCGGCGTACTGCGCCTCAAGCGGGAAGGTATATTTCTGTAGCCAGACTTCGAGCGGCTCATCAAGGGCTTGGCCGAGCTGGGGGTATTGGGGGGCGTGGATGTGGAGGTCCACGAGGCCGGGCAGGATGTAGCGGCCTTCAGGCAGGCGCAGCAGGTCGTCGCTATAGCGGGCAATGGCGGCGGGTTGTGCGGGATCATCGGGGCCGGTCACGGCGGTGATGGTGCCTTTGGCGTCGATCTCGATCAATGTGTCGGTCAGCGCTTCAAGCGCGCCCTGCTGAGGGGCGTGGAAGAAGGTGCCGAGAATGGCGCGCAGGGTCATATTTTGCTCAGAGTGCGCAATTGGCGGGCGCGCAGGGCGCGGTAGCTGAATAGGGCCAGTGCCAAAAGGGTGATGACGAAGGGGATCATGCGGATCAGCTCGGGTGGAATCCAGTTGAAGAGGCCCGGCATGACCACGGCGAGGGCTTCAAAGACGCCGAAGAGCAGGGCGGCCAAGAGCGCGCCGACGGGATGGCGGGCGCCAAGCAGGACAGCGCCGAGGGCGATGAAGCCGCGGCCGGCGGTCATGTCGCGGGTGAAGCCGACATAGTTGAACATGGCGAGCTGGGCACCGCCGAGGGCGGCAAGGCCGCCCGAGACCAGCAGGCTCCAGGTGCGGATGGTATTGACGGGAATGCCGGCGGCTTCGGGGGCAGCTGGATATTCACCAACGCCGCGCAGCCAGAGGCCCCAAGGGGTGCGGTAGAGGAAATACCAGATGGCAAAGACCAGAAAGGCCGCGACCCAGGACAGGATCGAGTGGCCGGAGAGGAACTGGACCAGGGTGTGGCCGATGCCGGGAATGACACCGAGGAAGGAGATGTCGAGGGCCGGGATGGCCTTGGAGGGCAGGTTGATCGAAGTGCCCTTGTCGCCGCCAGTGGCGAGGGTGAGGGCGAAGACTGTGCCGCCTGCGGCGAAAATGTTGATGGCGAAACCGACGAGGATAATGTCGGCCTTGAGGCGCAGATGGAAGAAGGCGATGACCGCGCCGAGCAGGGCGCCGGCGGCAATGGCGGCGAGCACCGCGATGTACCAGGGGGCAAAGACCGAGACGATGACGGCGGTGAGGCAGCCGACCAGCATCATGCCTTCGAGCGCCACGTTGAGCGCGCCGGAGAGATCAGCGATGAGGCCGCCCAGGGTAGCGAGCAGGAGCGGGGTGGAGGTGCGGATGACGGTGACGAAGAAGGTCGCCGAAAAGACCGTCATGAACAGTTCGATCATTTGCCCGCCTCCAGGACGGCAGCGGGAGTGGCATTGCGCCCCAGAATGCGGGCGAAGAATTTGCGGCCCGGCATTGAGAAGGACGAGGCAACCAGCAGGATGATGATGGCGGTGACGAGGCCAATGACTTCGGCGGGCACGTCGGTGCGGATATTCATCAGCTGGGCGCCCTGGCGGAGGTAGCCATAGAACAGGGCCACAACGGGCACGGCGAGTGGGCGGCTGCGGGCGACAATGGCGACCAGGATGCCCTCGAAGGCCAGGCCCCCTTCGAACAGGATGGTGAGCTTGCCGAAGGACTGGCCCTGCACGAACATGGCGCCGAGCAAGCCGCCAAGGGCGCCGGCCACGGTCATGGCGGAGACCATGATCACGGTGGAGCGGATGCCGGAATATTCGGCGAATTGGGCATTGTGGCCGACGAGACGCAGCTTGAGACCCCAGGCGGTGCGATAGAGCGCGAACCAGACGGCGAGCACGGCCACGATGGCGAAGATCAGCCCGATATCGATGCGGGTGCCGGCAACCAGGGCGGGAAACACAGCGGTGGCGGGGAAATCATTGGTGGTGAGCACGCCGCTGCCGGGCGGCACGAGCTGGGTGCGGACCAGATAATTGCACAGCTCGATGGCGATATAGTTGAGCATCAGCGAGGAGACGATCTCGTTGGCACCCAGCTTGGCCTTGGCGATGCCGGGGATGAAGCCATAAAAGCCGCCCGCGATCATGGCGCAGAGCACGCCGACGGGGATAGCCAGCCAGGTGGCGCCGATGGGGGACAGGGCGACATAGGCGGCGGCGAGGCCCCCGACATAGACCTGGCCCTGCACGCCCATGGAGAATTGGCGGGCCTGGAAGACGAGGCTGAAGGCGAGGCCCGTAATGGTCAGCTTGGCGACGTCATCGATCCACAGGCCAATGGTACGCGGCCGGGAGATGGGGGCGGTCAGCAGCACATTGAAGGCCTCAAGCGGGGCCTTGGAGGTGAGCAGGATGATAACAAAAGCGACGCCCAAAGCGATGATTGCGGCGGCGAGCGCGCGGCCGGTTTCGCGGCGGATATTGGCCCAGCGGGCCTTGCGGCCGAGCACGGCTTCACTGGTCATGCTCATCGCAGCGCTCCCTGCATTTCGGCCGGGGTCTGTTTGGCGATGCCCAGCATATAGGTGCCCAGGGTTTCGGGGGTGAGGTCGTCGGAATTGACGAAGGCGGCGACGATCTTGCCGCGATAGAGCACGACGAGGCGGTCGGCCAGCGCCAGCAGTTCGGACAGGTCAGCGGAACTGAGCAGCACGGCGGCGCCGGCGTCGCGGGCGTCGGTCAGCGAGTGCCAGATGAATTGGGTGGCGCCCAGGTCAACGCCACGGGTGGGCTGGTTGACGAGCAGGAGTTTAGGCTGTTCGGAGAGTTCGCGGGCGACCACGACCTTTTGCATATTGCCGCCTGAGAGCGTGCCGACGGCGGCGCCGGGGCCGCCGACGCGGATGGAGAAACGCTCGATGAGCTTTTCGGCATTGGCCTTGATGGCCTTCAGATCAAGCAGGCCATTGCGAACATAGCGCTTGTCGTCCAGCCGTGTGGCGACGAGGTTTTCGGCGACGCTGGCGCCGGTGGCGAGGCCCCGGGCGAGGCGATCTTCGGGGATGCTGGCAAGGCCAGCGGCGCGGCGTTCGAGAACGGTGAGGGGCACCAGACTCTTGCCGTTGAGATAGGCGACACCATCGGCAATGGGGCGCAGGCCCGCGACGGCTTCGAGCAATTCGGACTGGCCATTGCCCTCGACGCCGACGAGCCCAACGATTTCGCCGGCATGGACGCGCAGGTTGAGGTCATCGACCAGGGTGGCGCCGTTTTCGCCGGTGACCTTGAGGGCCTTGATCTCGCAGGCGAGAGCCCCCTGATTGGCGGCGCGGTCGACGCGCAGGGCGACTTCGCGGCCCACCATCATGGTGGCGAGGCTCTTTTCAGTGACCTCGTTGGCGGCGACTTCGCCCACGGATTTGCCGGCCCGCATGACGGTAATGCGGTCGGAAATTTCGAGCACTTCGGGCAGTTTATGGGCGATGAAAATGACGGTGCGGCCCTGTTCCACCAAGGCGCGGACGGCGACGAACAGCTCTTCGACTTCCTGCGGAGCGAGGACGGCCGTGGGTTCGTCGAGAATGAGGATGCGCGCGTCCCGGTAAAGTGCCTTGAGGATCTCAACGCGCTGCTGCTGGCCGACAGGGAGTTGACCGACCGGCGGCAGGGGATCAACGGAGAGACGGAACTTTTCGGAGAGCGCGCGCACCGCCTCGATCGCCTTTTGGCGGTCGAACCGGAGGCCGGTGCGGGGCTCGGAGCCCAGCACGACGTTTTCGTAAACGGAGAAGGAGGGCACGAGGGAAAAGTGCTGGAACACCATGCCGATGCCGGCGTCGATCGCCTCGCGCGGATTGGTGAAGCTGACAGGCTTGCCATCGAGCAGGAGCGTGCCGCGGTCGGGACGCTCGATGCCGAAGAGGATTTTCATCAGGGTGGATTTACCGGCGCCATTTTCGCCGACCACCGCATGGACCTCGCCCGCATTGATGGTGAGGTTGACCCCGTTATTGGCGACAACGCCGCCCGGATAGGTCTTGCCGATGTCGATCGCTTGCAGCAGCGGGGCCATGCAGGTCGTTCCCGTAGGTGGAAAGTGGCGCCGCCCGGAGGGGCGACGCCGGAATTTGTCACTTCATTGCAGTGGCGGGGACCAGTTCGCCCGAATTGATCTTGGCTTCGAGAGCGTCGATCTCGGTGCGGACTTCGGCGGGAACGAGCTTTTCATAATAGCTGTTCTTGGAAATGCCGACCGCGCCTTCGGGCATGCCGAGCAGCACGGCCGAGCCATAGGGAGCGGTGCCATCAATGGTCTGCTGGAGGGCGAGGAACAGGGAATCCCCGACCTTCTTTTCAACCGAGGTGAAGATGACGTCGGCCTGGGCCGGATCGGAATCGGCGAAGATTTCCGCCTGGTCGCTATCCACGCCGACGGCCAGCTTGCCGGCATCGCGCACGGCCTGCAGCGCGCCAATGCCGGTGCCGCCGGCAATCGGGAAGATTACGTCGGCACCCTGGCCGAGCTGGGCGATCGCCATTTCCTTGCCCTTGGCCGGATCGCTGAACGTGCCGGCGACGGTGTTCAGGATCTGGATATTGGGATTGGCGGCCTTGGCGCCCTCGTCAAACCCGACCTTGAAGTCGGTGACGGTGGGGAATTCCATGCCGATAATGGTGCCCAGAATGCCGGTGGTGGAGAGCTTTGCCGCTGCGAAGCCCGCGAGATAGCCAGCGGCCGAAGTCTGATATTGCAGGGCCAGCACGTTCGAGCAGCAGCCGGTGGAGAAATCCGGGCTGTCGTCGAAAATGATGAACTTGGTATCGGGATAGTCGGGCGCCAGCTTGGCGACAAAACCGGTCATGTCGAACGTGCCGGCGATGATGACGTCATAGCCGGTGTCGGTGGCATCGGCCAGAGCCGGTTCCCAGCGGCCGCGGTCATAGCCGGCTTCGATGATCTTGATCTCAACCGGCAGCTCGGCCGCAGCACGCTCTACGCCCGCTGTCGCGCTGTCGAGAAAGCTCTTGTCGCCACGGGTGCCATGCAGCACGAGTGCGACGGTGAGCGGATTTTCTGCAGTATATTCCTGAGCCTGGGTGGCAATCGGGGCTGCTGAAGTCAGCAGGCCCGCAGCCAGCAGGAGGCCCGCCGAACGACGGGTCAGGGAACGAAACGACATGGGCGCACTCCGAGTTGGGAATTATCCGGGGATGTAGGCGATGGACGCTTTGTAGAGATCGACCAGGCGGTCGATTTTGGCTTCTTCGACGAGGGTCACCATAGGCGTGCCGAGGCGGCCGGACGGATCGACCACGGTCATGCCGCGGGTGATGCCGGGGGCCAGTGCCACATCCACGGAGGCACGCAGCGACTTGGTGACGATGCTGGGATCGACCACGACGGCGGCAGCCAGTGGATCGACAAAGCGGAACACGTCGCCCCCGCCATAGCTGGCATTGGTGCGGCGGGCGTGATCGGCCAGGGCTTCCGAGAAGGCCTTTTCGGGGCCGGCCGCGACGGCGGCGAAAGCAGTGTCAACGTCGGCGCCGCTCATATTGTGGGTGACGCAGGGCTCCCAGGGGATGACGACGATGTCGATATCGGCCGAGAAGACCACCGAGGCGGCTTCGGGATCGGCATAGATATTGAATTCGGCGGCCGGGGTGGTGTTGCCGCGGCCATAAACGGTGGCGCCCATAATGGTGAGCTGGCCGATGCCGTTAATGATGGAGGGCTCAAGCCGCAACGCCAGAGCCAGGTTGGTCAGCGGGCCGATCATCAGGAAATCGATCTTTTCGCCCTTGCCGCCGGCTTCGCGGAAGGTCTGGCGCAGGAAGCCGATGGCGTCCTCGCTGGCGGGCTTGGCATTTTCGAGCGGGCGCGGAGCGCCGCCCAGACCGTCTTCGCCATGGATATATTTGGCGTCGATGATCTTTTGCGTCAGCGGGCGGTCGGCGCCCATATGCACGGGCACGTCGGCACCGGCGATAGCCAGGGTGGACAGGATATTGCGCGTGGCGGCATCGAGGCCGACATTGCCGAATACGGTGGTGATGGCATCAGGTGTGCGGCCGCCGGCGATGAGCATCAGCAGGGCCTGCGCGTCGTCAACGCCACCGTCGGTATCGAGAATCAGTTTGTTCAAAATTGCCTCATGCGACCTGGCGCGCACTTTCGACGCGCGCCCAGAAGTCTTTGTAAGTGGCCGAATAATTCGACCTGATGGATTGGTAGTCGGCGCGCTGTAGCATGCGATCGCGGACGATGTCTTCGCCGGCAACCCAGACATGGGTAACGTCCCGGCCGCTGCCAGAATAGACGAGCACGGTCTCGATGTCCGGGGTTTCCGAATAGCCGGGGCCGCGCATATCCACAGCGATGATATCGGCGGCCTTGCCGATTTCGAGCGAGCCGATCTCGTGATCAAGGCCCAAAGCCTTGGCGCCTTCGATCGTGGCCATGCGGATCAGCTCGGCGCTGGAAATCGGCTGTGCCACGCCTTCGCGGTGGGAGGCGACAAGGCCGGCCACCCGCATTTCGGCGATCATGTCATAGGAATTGTTGGCGGCGACATTGTCGGTGCCCAAAGCGACGGTGACGCCTGCGGCCTTGAGCTTGACTACGGGGCAAATGCCTTCACGGCCCGAGCGTAGGCCCGCCGTGGCATTGTAGGAGACCGAGGCGGCTGGGGCGGCGGCGAAAATGGCTATGTCTTCGTCGCTGAGATCAAGGCAATGGGCGGCATGGACGCGGCCGGCAAAGAAGCCGTCGCGGGAGAGGGCCTGCGTGGCTGTCAGCCCATAGCGCGCCAGAGTCTCTTCGTTATCCTCCGGTCCCGCCGCCATATGCAGGTGCATGCCGACGCCGTATTTAACAGCCATGTCGACTTCGGCGCGCAGCAAGTCCTCGGAATTGTCGACATAGGGGGCGTGGGGGCCGAACCAGGGGATAACCCGGCCATCGGCGGAGCGCTGCTTTTCGATGAAGGCGGCGGCTTTGGCGAGTTCGTCCTCGCCGCGGTCCTTATCGCCCAATTGCACAATGCCGTAGGCGATGACGGCGCGCAGGCCGCTGGCACCAGCGGCCTGGGCGATCTCTTCGGCAAAGAAATACTGGTCGCAGAATGTAGTGGTGCCGCTCAGCGCCATTTCGGCGCAGGACAGCGCGACGGCGGGGCCGATATCGGAGGCGATTAGCGACAGCTCCGGCTCGCGGATGGAATTGTACCAGCCTTCCATGGTGAGCAGGCTCTGGCCTTCCGAGCGGCCACGGAACAAGACCATGGCGGAATGAGTGTGGGCATTGACCAGACCGGGCATGATGAGTTGGCCGGGCAGTGCGGTTGCTTCGTCGAACCCGGCAGGGTCAGGTTGGGTCGATTTAGGACCGGTTCCGATGATGCGGCCATTCAGAAAAGCAACCCAGCCGCCTTCAAAGACGGTGTTTTGCGTATCGACGGTGAGGATTGTAGCGTCGTAGATAAGAACAGAACTCATTTGACCCGGCTTAGTAAACCGCTTTACATCACGAATTAACGTCAGTTATCAGCACGATGTCAAATGCTATCGCAGTTCATTTGCACAAACCATATGCGAATATCGGAAATGCACAAGACGGGGGCATGGCCGTGTGGTGCGCTGATGGCCGAGGATGGGCAATGAGTCCGAGAATCAGAGGCAGATCATGGCTACGCTGAGCGATGTCGCGGAAGAAGCGGGTGTGTCGCCGACGGCGGTGTCGCGCTATCTCAACAACAGGATCGAGCTGCCGCAGGGCACGCGCGACCGGATCGATGCGGCGATTGCCAAGCTCGATTACCGGCCCAATCTGCTGGCCAAGCGGCTTTCCACCGGCAAGGCGGAGGCGATTAGCCTGGTGACGCCGGAAATCGGCAATCCGTTTTTTGCGGAACTGGCCGCGGCGGTAGAGGCTGAGGCCGAGCGGCATGGCTACGCGGTGTACATGTCCTCGACCCGGGGCGACCGGACGCGGGAGGTTGACGCGATCAAGCGGCTGCATGACCAGCATGTGGATGGATTGATCATGATGACCAACCAGCCCGATGATGGCACGCTGGCCGAGCTTCTCGCGCGGCACGACAATGTTGTCCTGCTGGACGAGGATATTCCCGGTGTGTCGGTGCCGCGCGTATTCGTGGAAAACGAGCAGGGCGCTTATGCCGCGACGCAATTGCTGATCGAGGCCGGGCACCGCCATATTGCTGTCATCAGCGGGCCGGGCGGGCTGATGAGCGTCAAAGAGCGGCTGGCGGGATTCCGCCGGGCGATGGGCGAGGCAGGTATTGCGGTTCGCGAGGACTGGGTGCTGCTGGGCCAGTATTCGCGCGAATTCGGGCACGAGGCGGCAGGGCGCCTGCTGGCGAGCCAGGAGCGGCCGAGCGCTATTGTGGCGTGCTCGGATTATCTGGCGATAGGCGTGTTGCAGGCATTGCGGCAGGCAGAGATTGCCGTGCCCGGGGATATGTCGCTGGTGGGGTTTGACGACATGCCGTTCGCCGAATTGGTGGACCCACCTTTGACCACGGTGCGCCAGCCGGTTGCCGAAATGGGGCGGCTTGCCTTTACGCGACTGTTGGCGCTGATCAACAAGACCGACACCGAGACCATGACCCGCCTGCCGGTGGAGTTGGTGGTGCGCAAATCGGTCGCGCCGTTTGGGGGATAAGGTCTCGTTGATCCCCGCTCACGACTTGAGTAAGCAGGGTGCGGCTTGGATCGCAGGAGAATTATAGACATGGATTTGCCGGACGATCTGCTGATCAGCGCCGCCGATGAGGTTCGCATTCGCCAGCATCTGGCGCTGGTAGCGCTGGGCAAGCGCCCGGCGGATCGCGCGGTGCGCGTCGGGCGGCTGCTCGATGTGCATGGGCGGCGCTGGCATGAGGATCAGGAGATCGTCATATGCGGGCGGCGGATCGCCTGGGTAGGGCCGGCGGGCGCCTATAAGGGCGAGGTTGCCGAGCGGGCAGAACGGCTAAATCTGCATGCCGTGCCAGGGTTTGGCGAGGTTCATAAACATATCGAATCAAGCCATTTGACGCCCGAGCATGAGGCGGCATTGGTGCTGCCGCATGGCAATACCTGGACCTGCGAGGCCAGCCACGAATTTTCCAATGTGGATGGGCCGAACAATCTCGAATTCTGGCTGACGGCGCGGCGCGCTGGCTCGCCAATGAAGATTTTTCCGCTGCCCGGATCGGCCGTGCCGCCCACGGCCTATGAATGGGGCGGCGGCCATTTCGGTTATGACGAGCAGCAGAGCTTTCTCAAGCAACAGCTGATGGTGGCCGGGCTCGACGAGGTGATGGATTGGCCGGCGGTGTGGAATCCGGAAAATCCGTCCTATGAGCGGCTGTGGGGGATGATCCGGGCGACGTTCGAGCAGCGCGGCGTGGTCGAGGGGCATGCGGCTGGCATGCGGGCGATCGACGATATCAATGCGTTCGCGGCGGCCGGCATGGCATCGGACCATGAGGCGTGGACGGCCGAAGAAGTGCGCGACAAGCTGCGGCGCGGGCTGTTCATGGAATTGCGACCGCACTCGGTCAAGGAGATGATCGGCGGGCTTTTGGCCGAAGGGCAGCAGGATTGGTCGCAATTTGCGCTGTGTACCGATGACCGCTCGTGCTCGGACACGATGAAGCTGGGCGCGACCGACCACAATGTGCGGCTGGCGATCGAAGCGGGCCTGGCGCCTGAGATTGCTATTCAGCTGGTGACGATCAATCCGGCGCGGCATATGCGGCTGACGCCATGGGTGGGGGCGATTGCACCGGGACGGTTTGCCGATCTGGTGCTGCTCGATGATGTCGCGAGCCTGTCCATTGCGCAGGTTTGGGCGGATGGGCAGCAGGTTTCCGAGGGCAAGACCTATAGCGGGCCGCTGCCGAAGATTGCCTGGCCGGGCTGGGCGACGGGGACGGTCAATATCCAGCGTGAGATGCTGGCCGAGGACTTTGCGATTCCCGCTGAGCCGGGGCGCCAGACCATGTCGGCGGCGATCCTGCGGCCGTTCCATTGGGCGGATGAGTTCATCACCATGGACCTGCCCGTGGCCGATGGCCTGGTGCAGCGCGATGCCGGGCGGAATGTCACCAAATTTGCCATTGTCGACCGATTTTCGGGCGAGGGGCTGACGTCCAAAATGTTCTGGCTGGGCACGGGGCCAAAGACGCCGGAAACGGCGCTGGCCTGTTCGATGGGGCATGACAAGCACAATATCTGGGTGGTCGGGTCTTCGGATGCCGCCATGGCCAAGGCAGTCAATGCGCTGCGGGAGACGCAGGGTGGCTGGGCGCTGGTGCGCGAGGGCGCACTGGCAGCGACGGTGCGTTATGAGGTGGGGGGCCTGATGACTTGCCGGCCACCGGCGGAACTCGATGCTGAAATGCAGGCGCTGTATGCGGCGGCCGAGGGGATCGAGTGGATGTATGAACCCACCTTCTCGCCGCGCTGGTGGCCGGGTTTCCCCGAGCGGCTGGCCTTTGCCACGCTGACCTGTGCGCCCTGGCGCTGGGTGCTGGTGGCGCCTTCGCCGCTGGCGCCGGAGGGATTTGTGAATGTCGCGACCGGCGAGACGCATCCCATTGTGTGGTGAGGCGTCCTCTACAGCGTCTTGAACATCACATAGCTATCCACGTAGCCGTGCACGGGGTGGTTGAACGCCTTGGGCAGGGTGCCGACAATATCGAACCCGAGGGATTGCCAGAGCGCGACGGCACGGGTGTTGGTGGAGACGACGTGGTTGAACTGCATGGCGCGGAAGCTGCGCTCTGCGGCGCGGGCCAGCGAGTGTTGGCACATGGCGCGGGCGACGCCTTTGCCCTGGGCGGCGGGGGCGGTCATGTAGCCGCAATTGGCGACGTGGGCGCCGCCGCCCTGCTGGTTGGCCATGAGGTAATAAGTGCCAAGGATCACGCCATTTTCCTCGGCGACGAAGACTTCGTGGGTGGGGCCGAGCCAATAGGCGAGGACGCCGGCGTCGTCGAGATCGGTGGCGATGGCGTAGGTTTGTCCGGCGGCCAGGTTAGGCGCGACGATGGCGAGGATTTGCGGGATATCTGCCTCAGCGGCGGGGCGGATTTGCAGCGTCATTATCGTCTTCATCCATGGGTGGAACGCGGATCTGGCCGGGGGGTGCCATGTCGGGGATGATGGGTTTGTTGGCGATGGATGGGCGGTGGCCGAGCTCGAACCGCCAGGCGGCGGTGGCAAAGAGGATAAGTGCGAGCACGACGCAGCCGGCGGCAGCGACCCAGGGAGCGCCGGGGAAATAGCCGGGCGAGTCGGGGGCCGAAGTGAAATAGGAAAAGATCTGTGTGGCGACGACCGGGCCGATAATGGTGGCCAATGAATTGGCGGCGTTGACTGCGCCCTGCAATTCGCCCTGGGCGTTGTCGGGCACCTGGCGGGAGAGCACGCCATTGATGGCAGGCGGGGCGAGGCCACTGATCGCGCCGATCATGATGAAAACGTAGAGATAAACCACCTGATCGGTGAAGGCGACGCCGATAAAGGCAGCGATGGCAGCCAACAGGCCCAGCATGGCCACGGGCGGCTCGCCAATACGTTTGACCAGGGGACCGACGATAAAGGCCTGGCAGATGGCAAAGCCGATGCCGAAGGCGCCCAGTGCACGGCCGATATTGGACGAGGTGAAGCGGTAGACCTCGACCGTGAAATAGCTGAACACGGTAGGCAGCGCCTGGGCGGCCAGCGAAAAGGCGAACAGCACAGCCAAAAGCCACAGCACGACCGGATAGCGGCGCAGCGCAACGACGGCGCCGAAGGGATTTGCGCGGCGGATGTCGAACTTGCGGCGGGCGTGGCGGGGCAGGCTTTCGGGCAGGATGAAGAGGCCGAAGAGAAAATTGGCGAAAGCCAGGCCAGCGGCAGCAAAGAAAGGGACGCGGGGGCCCAGTTCGCCGAGTTCGCCTCCAATGACTGGGCCAATGATGAAGCCGAGACCGAAGGCGGCGCCGATCAGGCCGAAGCGGTGCGTGCGCTTATGCGGCGGGGTAATGTCGGCCATATAGGCGGTGGCGGTGGCGACGGCGGCGCCGGCCACGCCGGCAATGATGCGGCCGATGAACAGGTACCAGACGAAGGGGGCGATCGCCATCATCAGGTAATCGAAGGTGAGGCCGAGCAGGGAGCAGAGCAGCACAGGGCGGCGGCCGAAACGGTCGGAAAGATTGCCCAATACCGGCGAAAACACGAATTGCATCAAGGCGTAAGCAAAAACGAGGTAGCCGCCGATGACGGCCGCATTGGCGACGCTACCGCCGGTCAGTTCTTCCAGCAGCTCGGGCAATACCGGCACGATGATGCCGACACCGATCATGTCGAGCAGAATGGTAACCAGGATACAGGCCAGCGTCAGGCGGGAGCGGGTCGCAGCTTGCATAAAGTGGCGCTAACCTTCTGATTTTCAGGGCCCCAGCGGGCTGGTTGGTGTCGCGCAGTTGACACAGCCGGATCGGCCAAAGCAAGGCCGAACGGTGTCGGGTGTGGTATGCGCGACAGCTTGAAGCGGCGGGAAGCTGAATCGAGACAAGGGTTTAACTCGGGTGCTTCGCGGGATGATTCAAGGTCTTAGGGCTGCGCATCATGCCCGTAGAGCCAGGCGAGGCGCTTGAGGTGACCGCGCGGGCCCTGGGCCGAGATGACCAGATTGCGGGCAGTGCTGAGGGGCCAGGGAAGATGAAAAATCTTGCCGTTGGAGCGGGAAATCCTGGCGACGCGCTCGACGCGAAGGCGGCGGAGGGCGTCGAATTTGGCGAAGGCAGCCTCGGCATTTGGCTCCTCGATCAGCAGGGGTGCGAGGACGGCGGCGTCTTCGATGCCCATGGCGGCGCCCTGGGCCTGGAAGGGGAGCATGGCGTGGGCGGCGTCGCCGATAAGGCCGATATTTTCGCGGTGCCAGGCGGGGGAATCGACGGTGTAGAGGGGCCAGGGCGTCCAGCTCTGTCCGGCGGCGGCGGCGCGGATGGCTTCGAGCCTGGCGGGGAGGCGGCGGGGCAGGTGGGGAGCGCCATGATCGGGCAGTTCGTCGCGATTCGAGGCGGTGGCGAAGAGGGCGACATTGACCTGCTGGCGGTGGGGCAGCGGGTAGCAGACGGCGTGGTAATTGGGGGCGAACAGCACCGAAACGCGATCGAGCGCGATGTGGCCGGCGAGGGCGTCGAAGGGCAAGAGGGTGCGCCAGGCGACGCGGCCGCGCCAGGTGGCGGGCGGGCCATCGAGCAGGGTGGTGCGGGTTTTTGAATGCACGCCATCGGCCCCGATCAATGCGTCGCCACGCAGGGAACGGGTTTGGCCGCTGGCATCTTCGAGTGTGATCGTGACGCCATTCGCACTGGTGACAGTATCCCACGACCGGACGCCGAAGAGGATATCTATGTTGGCGAAGCGCCGGCAGGCCTTGTAGAGCGCGTCGGCGAGGTCGGCGCGGTGCATGACGGCATAGGGGGCGCCGAAGCGGGTGCGCATGATGGCGCCCAGTTCCAGCGTGACCAGCGGACGCCTGGCGCGGGCAGGGTAGAGGTCGATGCCGGTGGGTTCGAGGCTATTGGCCGCGATGGCGTCCTCGAGGCCCAGGGAATCGAGAATACGGCGGGCATTGGGGCTGATCTGCAGGCCCGCGCCCAATTCGGACACGGCCGGGTTGCGCTCGAGCACAGTAACATTGGCGCCGAACTTGGCGAGCGCCAAGGCCAGCGTGAGTCCCGAGATGCCCGCACCGACGATAAAGAAGGTGCGGCCGCTGCTATTCATTTTAGGAAAAACTCAAGCAGCGTCAGCGTGATAGACGGCCGAGAGCGGGTTGGCGGTGCCGGCGGCGAGGGCCGGATTGTAGACGTAATGCGTCGAGCAATAGGGGCAGACGGCTTCGCTGTCCTTACCCATGTCGATGAAGATATGGGGATGATCGAAGGGCGGCAGGGCGCCGACGCACTGGAATTCCTTGGACCCGACCTCGATCTGGCGGAGGCCTTCGGTGTTGTGGAAGTGGGGCGTGCTGCCGTGGGCTGCCATCGGGGATAACCTGGATAGATGATTTGCTGGCCGGACCATAAACAATGGGCCGGGCGAAAGAAAGGTCTTCCGGGCAGTCACATTTGCCCAAACAGGTGGCACCGATTGGGCGAATAGGTTAGCGGACTGTGCACGTTGAGATGTTGCTGGGTGGACCAATTGCCAAACTTTCAATCCGATGGCCTGACGCTGGCCTATGAATCCTTCGGCGATGGCTTCCCGGTATTGTGCATCCATGGCTTTGCCTCGAGCGGGAAGGTCAACTGGATCGATACGGGCTGGGTCGAGGCGCTGACATCGGCCGGATATCGGGCGATCACGCTGGACAATCGCGGGCATGGGCAATCGGACAAGCCCTATGACACCGAGGCCTATTATCCGCAGGTGATGGCCAAGGATGCGGTGGCGCTGCTCGACCATCTGGGGATCGAGAAAGCGGCTGTGCTGGGCTATTCGATGGGCGCGCGGATTGCGGCATTCATGGCGTTCCAGGATGAGGAGCGAGTAGTGTGCGCGATCTTTGGCGGGATGGGGATGAATCTCATCAATGGCCTGAGCGACGGCAATGACATCATTGCCGGATTGCGGGCGCCGGCCCTGGCGGGGTTGACGCATCCGACGGCGCGGCAGTTCCGGATTTTTGCCGAGCATACGGGTGCCGACCGGGAGGCGCTGGCGGCTTGCATGGAGACGTCGCGCGAGCCGATGGCGCGGGCCGATGTGCGGCGGATCAATGTGCCGGTGCTGGTGGCGGTGGGGGAGGCCGACGTGATGGCCGGCCCGCCCGAACCACTGGCGGAATTGATTCCGGGCGCGGAAGCCTTCGTCATTCCCAAGCGCGACCATATGCGGGCGACGGGTGACGCAAAATTCAAGGCTGCGGCGCTGGAATTCCTGGGCAGGACATTGCCTGCCAACAGCCATTCGTGAACCAAACGGCCCGTAAGGGCTTTGTTTTGGAGCATGAGATAGCTTATATCGGTAAATCTCGATGAAGCGGAGTGTCGCCCCATGAGCGTCAGCGCAAAGAAATCAGCCGAAATCCAGGCCGTGGACCCCGTTTGGGAAGCCGTGCGCGCCGGAGCCAGGCAGATCGTGGCGGCCGAGCCTTCTTTGTCGAACATGGCGATCTCAGCTGTACTCAATCACGAAACGTTCGAGCAGGCGCTGGGGCATCGCCTGGCGGCGCGGCTGGACCATGACGATGTTTCGGCCGATCTGATCCGGCAGGCCTTTGCCGAGATGATCACGGATTTCCCCGATATCGGGCATGCGGCGCGGGTCGATCTGGCGGCGACGCTGGAGCGCGATCCGGCCTGCCACCGGGCGGTCGAGCCGCTGCTGTTCTTCAAGGGCTATCAGGCGATCCAGACGCATCGCTTTGCCCATGCCATGTATCTGGCGGGGCGGCGGGATTTTGCGCTGTACCTGCAAAGCCGGGCTAGCCAGGTATTCCAGGTCGATATCAATCCGGCAGTGCCGATGGGCAAGGGCATTATGCTCGACCATGGCACGGGGCTGGTGATCGGGGAGACCGCGACGGTTGGCGATAATGTGTCAATGCTGCAGAATGTGACGCTGGGCGGCACGGGCAAATCCGACCAGGACCGTCACCCCAAGATCGGCAATGGCGTGCTGATCGGGGCCGGCGCCAAGGTGCTGGGCAATATCCGCATTGGCGATTGCTCGCGGATCGGGGCGGGTTCGGTGGTGCTCAAGGAAGTACCGCCGCGGGTGACCGTGGCGGGTGTGCCGGCCAAGGTGATTGGCGAGGCTGGATGCGCGCAGCCGGCGCTGGTGATGGATCAGGAATTCCTAGTCCACGATCTGAACAGCTGAGCGGGTCGATTTTCCGGTGATGCCGGCCTGCAACCGGCACTCGTCTGCGCTTCCGGTGCTCACGTACAAAAAGTACGCTCCGCTCCGGTTCTCGCCGACCACCGGTTTCGTCTCGGCCTGACCGGAAACTCAACCCGCTCAGTGCTGACTGAGGCTTGATTGGTGAACGTCCTTTGCAAGGTGCCACGACCTCGTGGTTCGACAAGCTCACCATGAGGTCTACTGGGTAGCTGGGCTGTTGGGCTGCTTGCTCTGAATTTGCATTGAAACACGGTGTCATTCCCGCGAAAGCGGGAACCTCCGTTTACTTTCTGCCACCGCAAACAGAGGTTCCCGCTTTCGCGGGAATGACATTGTGGGTGGGTGGCCGGTGGGCGTGACCGCTTGGCCTTCAGCATGGATCCCGGCCTGCGCCGGGATGACGTTGTGGGGAGGATGGGTTTTGCCCTGTGGGGCGGGCAGGATGAGCCGGGCGCGTTGGCTTTGCGGTGCTGCAACTGGTCATCGGGGCTTGTCACCGCTAAAATGGGACGGAACAGGGGTTGTTTGCGTTTAGCGGGTGACTAGATTGCCGCCTCAACCCAAATCAGCAGGATACGCATCGTGAACCATCCCGAGATCATCAAGCTGCAGAAATTCCTGCAACTCAAATTCAACAACAAGAATATCGACGTGCGGCCGCGCGCCAAGCTGAATGACTCCGTCGAAGTGTTCATTGGCGATGAATCGATCGGGCTTATTCATCTGGACGACGAGGATGGCGACAAGTCGTACATCTTCAATATGTCGATCCTGGATATCGATCTGGACGAAGTCTGAGGTTTTGTGCGCTCGCCCGGGTTTTCCTTCTCCCCTTGAGGGAGAAGGTGCCCCGCTTGGGGCACCGAATTCGCGAAGGCGAATTTCGGGATGAGGGGGTGTCTCCATTGGCATTGAAGCGATGGGATGGCGCAGTACCCCTCACCCTGAAATTCTGCTGAACGCAGAATTTCTGTCCCTCTCCCTCAAGGGGCGAGGGGAAGACAGAATCTTACCAAGCCCCGATTTTTTCGAGCCAGAGCTTCATCTGGGTGTCGAACTGGCGCCAGGATTGCAGGGCTTTGGCGTCGAAGACGTAGACGACGGCGATGCCGCTGGGCAGGTAGACGGTGCGTACGCATTGTTCGGGCGCGCCGGGCTCGATGGGGGCCATGCATTTGGCGACGAAGGCATTGGCCGAGAGCGGGTCGTACCAGATGCGTTCGCCTTCGTAGCCGGCTGCGGCGCCGAGTGGTTTGCCGACGAGGCCGGGAATGCCGGCCAATGTTTCATCACCAAATTGATGCAGATAGACGGCGTCGAGCAGGGCGCTGCTGGTGCGTGCACGGCTGCGGGGCAGCAGCATGACTTGCACGGGCAGGGGCGTAGCGCCCTCGGGCGCGAACATCAGGGTCAGGTCGATCTGGTTGGTGAAGCCGTCGCGGATTTGCTCGCCATAGCGGAACCAGGCGGTGGGAATGGTCAGCTCGCGCCCGGAAATGGTTTGCACGATGGGATTGCCATCCTCGAGCGCGGGGGTCGGCGTGCGCGAGGTGCGGCCCATTTCATCGAGCAGATAGGCGGCACCCACGGCCAGCAGCAAAGCCAGCATGGCGATGCCGGCCAGATTGAAACCCAGGGAGGCGGGAGGGTGGCGGGGCGTAGCGGGCGCCGATTGCGAGCTCATGACCAGCATTAACCAGATTTGGCGAGCGGAGGTGACAATCGATAGGGCGGTCAATATGCTTAATGAAGGGTTAATTTCAGGCGCGCGGTACAATAATGCCGGCGCGGAACAGGGCGGTTGGGCATGGCCAAGGAATTGCTGCTGGCGGCGTTTCTCATCGGGATCGGGCTATGCGTGGCAGGGGCGGGGACGCACCTCTACCAATGGCTGGCGCGGCAGCAGGCCATTTTGCGCTTTGACGGCAAGACCTACGTGACCGCGATGGGGCATCTGGCGATGAGCTTTATCTGCGGGCCCTACATCATGTTGCAGCTGGGCTGGCAGCACGAGGACAACAGCACGCTGTCGATGACCTCGATGCTGGTGGCCTCGGTGGTGGCGTTCGGCTGGGCATTTGTGACGGGGATGCTGTTCATGGGCATGTACGTCGCGATTAGATACTGACGCCTCCCGCAATCAGTCAGCATTCACAATGTCATTCCCGCGAAAGCGGGAACCTCGGTTTCTCTTGCTGGCATCGTTAAACGGAGGTCCCCGCTTTCGCGGGGATGACACCGTGGGTGTGTTGGTATTTGTGGGAGAACACGGCCGTTGCACGGTCAAAAACAATGAAGCCAGCTTCCGGGGAAGCTGGCTTCATTCTTCAGACCCCTATCAGGGTTAGGCGTGAGCGTTGCGGCTCGGGCGGGGTCCGGAAAGCGGTGATCAGTTGATGCCGGCGGTGGTGGCGACCACGATCTGGCGGCTGTCGATCATGTCGACCCACTGGCCGGCATTGGCCTGAGACTGGCGCTTGACATAGTGGTAGGGCGTGTCGCTCCAGAGGCGCACGGCGCCATCCTGGTTGTCGAGCACGAGGTCGCCGCGGTCGGTGCGGACGATCAGCACGGCGTGGCCTTCGCCATCGGCCTGCTTGACGATGGCCATCAGCAGGGTGCTGACCGGCCAGCCGGCATTGATCAGGTCGCGGCGCTTGGCCAGCGCGATATCTTCGCAATCGCCATAGCCATTGGGATAGGTCCAGAATTCGTCGACCTGGTAGAGGTCGAGGTCGGAGACCGGGGTGACGTTGCCGTTGACGTTGGCATTGATCTGCAGCAGCTCGGACCAGCGGGTTTCGTCCAGCGGCACGGCGGACACGACATTGTCGTTGCGGCGGCATTCGGCGGGGCGGGACTTGCAGAACTCGGCATGGCCGACCGGGATGCTGGCGGGGGCATCGACGACCTGCACGAAGGCGACATTGGTCAAGTCGAGGGCCTGGGCCGGGGCGGCGATGGCGGCGAGGGCGAGAAGTGCGCCGAATATTGCCTTGTTGGTGAAAAACATTGTGTGGTCTCCCTGATGGAAACCACGTTACGGACTGCCGATTTCGTCGATCCGAAAACTGCAATGCAGTTTTTATGCAAGTTTTATCGAATGGATTCAGGGGTGGTTTACTATGCGGGGGTGGGACCTTCTCCCCTTGTGGAGAAGGTGCCCGCAGGGCGGATGAGGGGGCTTTCCTGGACACTGGCATGGGAAGGCGCAGGACCCCTCACCCTGATCATTCTTCTGGACGAAGAATGATCTGTCATTGCCATTCGAGCGTAGCTCTCATGGCCTTCTCACCTCAAATCGCTCCACTGGAGCGATTTGCCCTGCGGGACGGATCGAAGTCCCACAAGGGGCGAGGGACGGCTCCGTGGATGGCGAGGGGAAGCTCAGTGGTGGGAGGGCTTGGAGCCCTAGTTCATCCGCAGGTTTTGCTGGACGACGGTGAGCATTTCCTGGGCCGAGGCGAATTCTACTGCGACGCCGTTCTGGAAGTGGCGGACCACGCGGGCGCGCATGCGGCCCAGGGTGACGGGCGTGCCCATGGCGGGGCGCACGTCGAGTTCGATGGCGGCGCCGGAAAGCGAGATGTCGATGATCTTGCAATTGTAGCGGCGGCCATCGTCGAGGACGACGGTGGAGTGGCGGATATCGGGGACGACACGCTCGTGGCGGCGGTCTTCCGGCAGGTTGAGGATATCCTTGTTGGCGAGCCAGGTGAGCTGGGCGGCCATCTTGTCGCGCTTGCGCGGGGAGGCGGCGATGTCCATTTCAAAGCCGCCATCCATCTGGGACAGGATAGTGCCCTCGATGCGGCCGACATGGTCGATATAGGCGATGACGCGTTCGCCGACGACGCCGGCAACTGGAGCGATGACCATGGCATCGCCGGGGGACATCTCTATGACCTGGCAGGGAAATTCGCGGCGGTCGGCCAGCATGTAGCGGCCCAGGACCGAGACTTTGACGCGCTGAAAGCGTGCCGAGTCGGCGCGCGTACGCGCGGGGGCAATGAATCGCGGTGATTGGATGTCGTCGCTGAGCATTGCCGCCGGTCGCACTGTGTTTCCACAATAAGCTAACCGGGTTTGGTTAACGCTTGGTATTGGGATTTGTCGCCAATACCAAGTCAAGTGGGCTAAAATGCCGGCAAAAGCCTTGGCAGTTTACTTACTGCGGCCGCCGTCGATAACGGCCAGGTGCGCATAGCGCCGGGCGCTGCGACCATAGACGGTGGCGGGCATGGGCATGTGGGGGCTGACGCCCATATAGCTGACGTCATTGCCCACATTGGTGGCGACTTCGCGCACGGTTTCTTCCATGGCCACATCATCGGGCCAGATCAGGCGCAGGCCGGTAATGCGCTGCTCGAGAATGGGCTGCACGCCGAGCCAATAGGGCTCTTCGAGTGCCGACATGGCGCCGAGCAGGCGGGTGTGGGTGGAGCCATTGTGGCGCAGCGGCATCAGGATTGTCTCGAAGGACACCTTGGTGTGCAGCGCTGTTGTGCCCTGGAAGGTGACCAAGGCCACGGCGTGATCCTCGGTGACGGCGCGGATCAGCGTGTCCATGGCGTCGCGGTCGCGCTCATGCCAGAGATCGTTGAACGAGCGGCCCTTGAGCTCGCGGCAGTAACTTGTGCACAGGTGCGAGCCCGCGAGGCGGAAAGAGAACTTCTCTGCCTCGTCGAATTCGAGAATAAAAGTATTGGCGAGCGCTTCGCGGATGCGCGTGGGGTCGATATCCTTGCGGTCTGGCGCGCTGCGGGACCCCCGGATGGCGTTCCAATAATCGTAGAGGGTCCGAGTGCTGGTCTGCTGCATTGCTGTTGTTCCGCCGATGGCCATGCGACCGCTCCCCGCCTTTTGGAAAAGGCACAAGCCGCGACTCCACATTCGCAAATGGCTGGGGCAAAAGCGCCCTTAAAGGATAGTTAAGGTTAACGCGGCTGTCCCAATGTGGAAAAGAAGAGCCAAAGCGGCGCGGCGCCAGCGAGTCGGGGTGAAGTGATGGTCGAACAAGGGCAGACACCAGGCCAGCCGGGGCGCGAGCCGGTGTTCCTGTTGCCGGGATCGGTGACGGCTTTGGTGGGGGTGATGGTGGTGATTCACGCCGCATCAACCTTCGTGCTTAACCAGCAGGGCTATAACGACTTCATCCTGTGGTTCGCATTTTTGCCGCTGCGTTTCGTGGTGGCGGGGAGCGATCCGGCCCAAGCTATCCCCCTAATCTGGACCCCGTTCAGCCATGCGCTGATGCATGGGGGCTGGGATCACCTGCTGATCAATGTGGCGTGGCTGGCGATTTTCGCGACGCCGGTGGCGCGGCGCTATGGGGCCGGGCCGATGCTGGCGATCTTTTTCATCTCGGCGGCAGCGGGGGCGGCGTTCTTTGCGGCGACGACGCTGTATTCAGGGACGTATCTGATCGGGGCTTCGGGGGGCGTTTCCGGGCTGACCGGGGCGGCGGTGCGGTTCATTTTCCAGCCGGTGATCGTGGCGCAGCATCCCGAGACGGGCGAGCGGGTGATTGTGGGGCGGCATCTGGCCAGTTTTGGCGACCTGATGAAGGATGCGCGGGCGCGGATGTTCGTGGTGATCTGGGTGGTGCTGAATGCTGCGGTGCCGCTGCTGCCGCTGCTGACGGGGACGGCGATCGGCGTGGCCTGGCAGGCGCATCTGGGCGGGTTCTTCGCCGGGATTTTGCTGGTGGGGTTGTTCGAGCGGAAGGGGCGGTAGGGCTTCGGGCATCGGAGTACCCCCTCCTAGCCTCCCCCTGATAGGGGGAGGGATCTCTCCACTGTTGGAGTGAGTTCGAGTTCCGACCACAAGGCGGTTCCTCCCCCTATCAGGGGGAGGCTAGGTGGGGGTATCCGCTGCACAAGAAAGCAAACGGAGGTTCCCGCTTTCGCGGGAATGACACCGTGGGGAAAACGGGATGACGCCCGGACCTAGTAAACCTTGGTGGGATCGAACAGGCGGGGCAGGCCGGTGTCTTTGAGGGAGGCGGTTTCGCCCGTTATTTCTACCTGGCGGTAGAAGCAGGATTTGCGGCCGGTGTGGCAGGCGGCGCCGCGGCCGGTTTGTTCGACGGTCATGACCAGGGCGTCCTGGTCGCAATCGGTGCGGAGGGCGACCAGCTTCTGCAATTCGCCGGAGGTTTCGCCCTTTTTCCAGATTTTGTTGCGCGAGCGGGACCAGTAGTGGGCGATGCCGGTTTCGAGCGTCAGGGACAAGGCCTCGGCGTTCATATGGGCGAGCATCAGCACGTCCTTGCTCGATGCCTCGATGGTGACGACGGTGACCAGGCCCGCAGCGTCGAAACGCGGGGCAAAGAGGGTGCCTTCTTCCAGTTGCTCGTGGGAGAGGGCGGCGGGATCGGCGAAGGTGATGCTCATGGCGCGGGTTTTAGCGCGGGCGCGGCTTTTGCGCTAGGTGATAGGTCAAGGCGGCGCGGAGGCAAAGGGCGAGCGGGGCGGCCGGGAGGGGCGAGGCGGCGGGCAGAAGGAGCGCGCGATTGCCATCGAAGGTGAAATCGTCAGCGAAATGGGCGCGGAAGGTGTCGATCAGGGTCGTTTGGCAGTTGAACAGGACTGCGCATTTGTCGGGCGCCGAGCGGACCATGCCGAGGCGGATGGTCGAGCCGCTGCGGCTGGCTTCGGTGAGATAGGCGGGTTCGCCCCATTTGAGCGTTTCGGTGAGGGGGCCGACGCCGGTGGTTTCCGAGGCGGTGACGAAGATCAGCTCGCGGATATCGAGGAGGCGCTGGCGCATTGGCTCGGAATAGCGCGTGAGGGCCTGCTCTATTGCTGGGGGGAGCGGCGGGGCGAGCATCGGCTTATCCTTGCTTGAAGCCTTGATGGTGGTGCTCATGGGGCGGAAAATAGACCGCCCCATCGGGTTTTGCCAGCGTCAGTCCTTGAGGGCGAACCAGATTTCGATGCTGCCGCGGCCGGCAATAGGATCGAATTGGGGGCCATAATACTCAAAGAAGCTGAAGGGGGCGTCGCTGAGGTCGCGATTGGAGTGGGCCAGCCATTCGGAGGCCGCGCCAATGGTCGAGCGGATGGTGGTGACGTCGCCGTCATGGGTGAAGCGGGCCCAGGTGAGGGCGGGAATGGTGATCTGCTTGAGCTCGGGCTGCACGTCGCTGCCTTCGCGGACTTCCACGGCGACCAGATATTCGAAATCGTCGCAGCTTTCGGCCATTTCCCCGATGACGCCATAGGCGACGCCGGGAATTGTGCCCGTGATATTGCCCATATAGGGGTAGAATTGCTGCCATTGGGCGGGAATGCCGGCGGCCTTGTTCATGCCGTGGCGTTGGCCCAAGCCCGCCAGATGCATGCGTGGACGCTTTTCGATGCGCGGTTCGGCGACGGTGACGTGTGTATTGGTATCCATGCGTTGAGGCTCCACGAGTTGGATGCTGTCCAGGCAGCGCCGCCGGCGAAGCTCTTCGGGCGTGATGCCGAACAGATCGCGGAAGGCGCGGGTGAATGCCTCATGGGAGCCATAGCCGGCGTCGAGCGCGACCGAGAGAATATCGGGAGCGCCATCGGCCAGCTCTTTTGCCGCCTCGGTCAGCCGCCGGGCCCGAAGATAGGCCGAGACCGAATAGCCGGTGACGAGCGGAAAGGCGCGCGACAGATAGGACTTCGACTTGCCGGTGACCTCGACGATATCGTCGAGCGTCAGCGGCTCGCGGAAGCGGCTTTCGATGACCCAGAGCATTTTGGCGACAGCGGACATTGGCGTACTCGCAACAAGGCCCGATCTGTATGACACGGGCCGCGCAGGCGCATTTGATCGCGCATGCAGTGGCGAGTTTAATCCGATCTCGTGGCCGAGAGCAGGGGTGTTAGCGCTTGCCGACCATGGCGAAGAAGCGGTCTTGTTCCTGGCGGTCTTCGGCGAAGACGCCGGTGAAGCGGTGGGTGATGGTGGAGACGCCGTGGGCGTGCACGCCGCGCATGGACATGCACATATGCTCGGCTTCGAGCATGACGGCGGCGCCGCGGGGGCCAAGGTTTTCGTTCAGCGCATCGATGATCTGCGCGGTGAGGTTTTCCTGGGTCTGCAGGCGCCGGGCGAAGACTTCGACGAGGCGGGCGAGCTTGGAGAGGCCGACCACGCCATCGTGCGGCAGATAGGCGATGTGGGCCTTGCCGACAAAGGGCACCATGTGGTGTTCGCAATGGGAGCTGAAGGGAATGTCGCGGACCAGAACGATATCGTCATAGCCACCGACTTCCTTGAAGGTGCGGTCGAGGACGGCTTTGGGGTCCTGGTCGTAGCCGGCATAGAGTTCGCCATAGGCTTTGGCGACGCGGCGCGGGGTGTCGAGCAGGCCTTCGCGCGTCGGATCGTCGCCGGCCCAGGCGATCAGCGTGCGGACGGCGGCTTCGGCTTCTTCGCGCGTGGGGCGAACCGGGGCGCTTGCCATGCGAGGCAAGGGAAAGGGCGGCTTGACGCTGGCATCCATCTGGTCGGCTCCTTGTGGCACCGCATTGAAAGGCTGCAATAGCGAATTTGGACCAGTGGGACGTGAGCGATGTCCTGACAGCCCGGGTGCGAGCACCTATATAGGAGGCTGGACACAGGCCGACAAGAAACAGAATTGTTCGTTTCATGGAACTCAGCGATCTCTATTCCGATAAAATCCTCGATCTTGCAGGAAATGCCCGCCAGCCGCCGCGGCTGGCTGCGCCGGATGCCAGCGCGCGCAAAACCAGCCGGGTGTGCGGCTCGACCATCGAGGTGGACCTGGTGGTGCGGGATGGGGTGATCGTGGATTACGGCCATGAGATTTCGGCTTGCGCGCTGGGACAGACTTCGGCGGCTGTGGTGGCGCGGGAGATTGTGGGGACGCCGGTGGACGAGTTCCGGACGGTGCGGGGGCAGATGCATGCCATGCTCAAGGCCGGGGGCGAGCCGCCGGCGGGGAAGTGGAGCGATCTGAAATATCTGGAGCCAGTGCGGGACTATACGGCGCGGCATATGTCTACGCTGCTGGTGTTCGATGCGGTGGAGGCGGCGCTGGAAAAGATCGAGTCGGCTGAATCGGTTACGGCCCGTTCTTGATGGATCGAGTCATTGCGCTGTTCTGGCGTGTCGTGGACCTGCCGTTCAAGATTGCGGCGGTGTTGTTGATCACGCTCTATCGCTACACGCTCTCGGCCTTTGTGGGGCGGACCTGCCGGCATTTGCCGACCTGCTCGGAATATACGCGGGACGCGATCTGGCGGTTCGGGTTTTGGCCGGGGGGCTGGATGGGGTTGGCGCGGTTTGTGCGGTGTCGGCCGGGTGGAACGCATGGCTATGATCCGCTGCCGGAGGCGGTGCCGGTGGGGGCGCGGTGGTATACGCCGTGGGGGTATGGGCGGTGGAAGTGATCGTGCCACGCCCTCGTGGTTCGACAGGCTCACCATGAGGTCTACTGTGGTGATCTCCATTCCTTCGTCATTGCCCGGCTTGTCCGGGCAATCCATCGTCGGCTTGGTGCGGAGGAGAGGTTTACCACCCGGACGAGCCGGGTGGTGACGATGGAGGGGAGAGGGCCGGGCAGGGGATGGCTCGGTAAACGGAGGTTCCCGCTTTCGCGGGAATGACATTGTGGGGAAGCCGCCATCGCGTTTTTGAGACGTTCAGCGGCTGGCACAGGGCAAAAAGCGTGCTAGACAGGCCGCCTTGTTTGCAAAACGCAGACATGATCCCAATTTCTGGAGACCTAAAATGACGATCAAGGTGACGTTCCCCGACGGTGCAGCTCGCGACTATGCGCGTGGCACCACTGGGACCACCGTGGTCGAGGGCATCTCCAAGAGCCTGGCCAAGAAGACGGTGGCTATGCGCTGGAACGGCGTGCTCAGCGATCTCAGTGATCCGCTGGAGGACGACGGCCGCATTGAATTTGTCACGCGCGACAGCGGGTCCAAGGACGTGCTGGAGCTGATCCGGCATGACACGGCGCACGTTCTGGCGGAAGCCGTGCAGGAGCTATGGCCCGATACGCAGGTGACGATCGGCCCGGTGATCGAGAACGGCTTTTATTACGACTTCAAGCGCGATACGCCGTTTTCGGAAGAGGATTTCCCGGTCATCGAGAAGAAGATGGCCGAGATCATCGACCGTGGCGCTGCGTTCACCAAGGAAATCTGGACGCGCGACCAAGCCAAGGCCTTCTTCAATACGCGGGGCGAGGCCTTCAAGGTCGAGCTGGTCGATGCCATTCCAGCAGACCAGTCGCTCAAGATGTATAAGCAGGGCCAGTGGATCGACCTTTGCCGGGGGCCGCATATGCGCTCGGTCAAGGATATCGGCAATGCGTTCAAGCTGACCAAGGTGGCCGGCGCCTATTGGCGTGGCGACAGCAATAATCCGGTGCTGAGCCGCATTTACGGCACGGCCTTTGCGACCCGGGAAGAGCTGGACGCGTATCTCCACATGGTGGAAGAGGCGGAAAAGCGCGATCACCGCAAGATCGGGCAGGAGATGGACCTGTACCACTTCCAGCCCGAGGCGCAGGGATCGGTATTCTGGCACCCCAAGGGCTATGTGCTGTTCAACCAGATGGAGGCCTATATCCGCCGCCGTCTGAATTCGTCCGGCTATGTCGAGGTGAAGACGCCGCAACTGATGTCTTCCAAATTCTGGGAGGCTTCGGGGCACTGGGGCAAGTATCGCGAGAACATGTTCGTGGTGCCGGACGAAGTGCCGGGGACGGAAGAGGAAGGGCCGGTTCTGAGCGGCAAGGGCGACCTGATGGCGCTCAAGCCGATGAATTGCCCGGCCCATATCCAGATCTTCAACCAGGGCATCAAGAGCTACCGCGATCTGCCGCTGCGGATGGCGGAATTTGGCTGTTGCCATCGCAATGAGGCGCATGGTGCGCTGCACGGGCTGATGCGCGTGCGACAGATGACGCAGGACGACGCGCATATTTTCTGCCGTGAAGACCAGATCCAGGCCGAGACCGAGCATTTCGTGCATCTGCTCTATTCGGTTTATGAGCATATGGGCTTTGCCGATGTGGTCATCAAGCTGGCGACGCGGCCGGAAAAGTTCGGTGGCACGATCGAGCGCTGGGATGCGGCCGAGAAGGCGCTGGGCGATGCCCTGCGCGCGACCGGCTATGATTTCGAGATCGCGGAAGGCGAGGGGGCATTTTATGCACCCAAGCTGGAATTCCACCTCAAGGACGCTATCGGGCGCTCCTGGCAGGTGGGGACGCTGCAGCTGGACTATGTGCTGCCCGAGCGGCTGGACGCGACCTATGTCGCCGAAGACGGCTCGCGCCAATATGCGGTGATGCTGCACCGGGCGATCCTGGGGTCGCTGGAGCGGTTTATCGGCATGATGATCGAGAACTATGCCGGGCGGATGCCGATGTGGCTGGCGCCGACCCAGGTTGTTGTGGCGACCATTGTGTCGGAAGCGGATGGCTATGCCGAAAAGCTGGTGCGCCAGCTCAAGGACGCCGGTATTCGCGCCGAGATCGACGTGCGCAACGAGAAGATCAACTACAAGGTGCGCGAACACTCGGTGGGCAAGGTGCCGCTGATGTTCGTGGTGGGCAAGCGCGAGGCCGAAGAAGGCACCGTGTCGGTTCGCCGGCTCGGAACCGAGGGGCAGAAGGTCATTCCGTTCATGGATGCCCTGGTGGCACTGATGGCCGAAGCGACCGCGCCTGATCTCAAGGCGAAGGCTGCTGCCTGATGCCGCAGCGGCCGTCCAATCGCGAGATCAAGGCGCTGACGCATCTCGGGGAAGAGAATGCGTTGGGACCCGGCGACTTCAAGGATATCGGCGAGAAGGTTTTCGCCGGTATGCTCAAGAAGGGCTGGGTTGTGCCGGCCGAGGGGCTGCCCGGTAAATACCGGGCGACCATCAAGGGGCTGACCATCCACGAGGGTGAGATCATCTTTGCGGGGCGGCTGCGCAAATAAGTATACCGGAGGTCCTCGCGAAAGCGGGGACCTTTGTTTGCAGATGTGCAAAAGATAGACAGAGGTTCCCGCTTTCGCGGGAATGACACCGTGGTGGATGTGGGCGTTCGCAGCGGGACGCTCTTGCGGTAGAGTTGAGACAATGCCTGATCCCATC
Organism: Devosia sp. ZW T5_3; assembly: GCF_044987315.1. Lineage (NCBI taxonomy): Bacteria > Pseudomonadati > Pseudomonadota > Alphaproteobacteria > Hyphomicrobiales > Devosiaceae > Devosia > Devosia sp. ZW T5_3. The sequence goes on along the minus strand of NZ_JBJDRE010000004.1, from coordinate 269,562 downwards.
GTCATCACCCGCAATGTGAGCATCGATCCCTCGGAAATCGAGGAGACGTTCGTGCGCTCGGCCGGGCCGGGCGGGCAGAATGTCAACAAGGTGTCGAGCGCGGTGCAGCTGCGGTTCAACCTGATGGCGTCGCCCAATATTCCCGAGGCGATGAAGCGGCGGGTGGCTGTGCTGGCCGGCAAAAGACTGACCAAGGATGGCGTTATCGTCATCACCGCCAATGCCTATCGCGACCAGCCGATGAACCGGGCGGATGCGCAGCAGCGGCTGGTGGATTTGCTGGTGGCGGGGGCGCATGTGCCCAAGGCGCGGGTGGCGACGCGGCCGACATTTGCATCCAAACAGCGGCGGCTGGAGGGCAAGGCCATCCGCTCGAGCACCAAGTCCCTCAGAAACAGAAGGCCGGACCTCGATGGAGCCTAAGCGTATCTTCGTGACGGGAACGGCTGGGTTTATCGGGTTTCACCTGGCGCAGCGGCTGCTGGCCGATGGGCATGTTGTCACCGGCTATGATGGGGTGACTGATTATTACGACGTGAGCCTGAAGCGCGCGCGGCTGGCGCTATTGGCGGAGCAGCCGAATTTCACCTTTGTCGAGGCCATGCTGGAGGATGGGGCGCGGCTGAAGCAGGCACTGGCGGAAAGCGGGGCGCAGTGGGTGTTTCACCTCGGTGCGCAGGCGGGGGTGCGCTACAGTATCGAGCATCCGCAGAGCTATGTGCAGTCGAATCTGGTGGGGACGTCGAACCTGCTCGAGGCGGCGCGGGAGACGCCGCCGGAACATCTGATTTTTGCCTCGACCAGCTCGGTCTATGGCGGCAATACCAAGATACCCTTTGCCGAGACCGACCGGGCCGACAGCCCGGTATCGCTTTATGCCGCGACCAAGAAATCGGGCGAGGCCATGGTGCATTCCTATTCCCATCTATGGGGGATTGCGGCGACCAGCGTGCGGTTTTTCACGGTTTATGGGCCTTGGGGCCGGCCCGACATGGCGCTGTTCAAGTTTGTTTCGGCGATGCAGCAGGACAAGGCCATCGACATTTATGGCGAAGGCAAGATGCGGCGCGACTTCACCTATGTCGACGATCTGGTCGATGCGCTGGTGCGGCTGGCGGGGACGCCCCCGGTGAAGGGGCAACCAGTGAAGGGCGACAGTCTTTCGGCGGTGGCGCCCTATCGGGTGGTCAATATCGCGGGGGGCAAGCCGAGCGAGTTGATGGCGTTTGTCGCGGCGGTCGAGAACGCCATGGGGCGGCCAGCCAAGCACAATATGCTGCCGATGCAGCAGGGCGATGTGGTGGCGACGCAGTCGGATACCGCGCTATTGCATGAATTGATTGGGGTGCTGCCGGAGACGCCTATCGAGGTGGGTGTGGCGCGGTTTGTCGAGTGGTATCGGCATTATTATGGCGTGAATTGAGAGAAGCGATTTGACTATTTCCAGCCTGAAATTTGGGACGAGTGGCCTGCGTGGCCTGGCGGTGGAGCTGGAGGGGCAGGCGGCGCGGCGGTATGTGGCGGCGTTTTTGCGGCATGTGCAGGCACTGGGCCAGCTGGGCGGCGGCAAGGTGTTTATCGGGCGGGATTTCCGGCCCTCGAGCCCGGCTATTGCGCAGGATTGCGCGGCGGCGATCGGGCTATTCGGGCTTGAGGCGGTGGATTGCGGGACGGTGCCGACGCCGGCGCTGGCGCTGCATGCGATGGCGGCGGGATGTTGTGCCATCATGATCACCGGCAGCCATATTCCCTCGGACCGGAATGGGCTGAAATTCTATGTGCCGGGCGGGGAAATCAGCAAGGCGGATGAGGCGGGGATTGTTGCGGCGCTGCGGGATGAAGACGTGCCGGATAGCGCGGCGGGGATGCGCGACGAATTTGATCTCGTCGTGGAGCGTTATGTTGCGCGGTATGCCGGGCTGCTGCCGGAAGGAGCGCTGACGGGGCTGCGGGTTGCGGTGTTTGAGCATTCCAGCGTGGCGCGGGATGTGCTGGGGCAGGTCATGCGGCAGGCGGGCGCCGAGGTGGTAAGCCTGGGGCGCACGGAAGAATTCGTGGCGGTGGATACCGAAGCGTTTGGCGACGCGGTGTTTGGCCCACTCAAGGGGTGGATCGAGAGCGAAAAGCTCGATGCGATTGTGTCGTCGGACGGCGATGGGGATCGGCCGCTGCTGATGGATAGCAGGGGTGAGTTTGTGCGCGGCGACGTGCTGGGGCTGCTGGCGGCGCAATTACTGGGGGCGGGGACGGTGGTGACGCCGGTAACGTCCAATTCGGCGCTGGAGCGGACGGGGTTTTTCGAGAATGTGCTGCGGACCAAGGTGGGCTCACCCTATGTGATCGAGGCCATGGAAACGGCGTCCGGCGGCGTGGTTGGCTTTGAGGCCAATGGCGGCACGTTTGTCGGCGACGGCATCGTGGTGGATGGACAGGCGCTGGAGCCGCTGCCGACGCGGGATGCGGTGCTGCCGCTGCTGTGTGCATTGGGGCTGGCAGCGCGTCGGGGCGTTGGGGTGAGTGAGATCGTGGCGGAGCTACCGCTGCAATATGCGCTGGCGGACCGGCTGCAGGATGTTCCAGCGGAGAAAAGCGGGGCGTTCTTGCGGCGATTGGGTGAGGATGCCGCTTTTGCCGAGGCGTTTTTTGCGCCCCATGGGATTGCGAACTTGTCGACGATCGATGGGCTGCAGTTCCGCACGCTGTCGGGAGACATGGTGCATTTCCGGGCGTCGGGGAATGCGCCGGAGCTGCGGTGTTATGTGGAGGGGAGCACGGCCGAGGTGGCGCGGGGGCTGCTGGACTGGGGGATGAAGGCGGCGGCGCAGCAGGTGCGGTAGAGCTTTGGGTGTCACGGAAAAGGCCGCTCCATGGGGAGCGGCCTTTTTGTTTTTACTTCGCGACGGCTTCGATGTTGACCTTGCCGATGAGGGAGGCGGGGTCGTTTTCGGCGGCTATGAAGTCGAACAGGCCCAGACCGGGTTCGGCCTTGGCGGTCATGTCGATGGTGAGTTGCTTGGCCTTGCCGCTGACGAAGCTATTGATGGCGGCGCCCACTTTCTGCGCTTCGGCGGCACCGGCAAGGAAGCCCACCACGGTGCCTTCGGCCAGCCCGGCAAAGATTGGGCGCATGGCGGCGGCGTCGGTACCCTGTTCCTTGGCGACGGTGGCAAGGATGATGTCGGAGAGGCCGGCATCGGTCACATCGACCCGCAGATGATTGATGGCCAGGGCCATGGCTGCCGTCATGGCAGCATTTTCGTTGAGGCCGAACAGGGTTTCGGTTGCGTTGGTCAGGGTGCCGGTGAGCAGGACTTTGGCCAGATCGGCGCCGGTGATCGAGACCTCATTGATGTCGATCGTGTTTTCGGCCTCGTTCCAGGAGGCGTCGACGGTGAAGCCGGCGTCGATCGTGGTGACGCCAAGTTCGGCCAATTGGCGGATCTGCTCATCGTCGCTGTCCTTGGGCAGATCGACGACGATATTGCTGGCCGACGTGAGCAAATCGGTGGGAATGCCGTTGCGATAGGCGCCCAGCGTCAGATCGAAGGCGCCGATGCTGGCGGCGATGCGGCCACCGGCATTTTCGGGATCGGGCACGTCCACAGCGACATCGGCGAAGGAGAAGCCGGTAAAGGCGGGGATCAGGGAGCGGGCATTGGCTTCGAGCCAAGCCTGATCGATGATTTCAGGCGCGGCCTGCACCACGGCAATGGGACCGCTTAGGTCGGTTTCCTTGATCGCGATGGAGCCGACACCGACCTTGCCGTCGCCCTCGACGGTGACGTCCAGCCCGCTCAAGGTGATGGCGGGATAGATGCCGGGGCGCATGCCGGCCATGGTCATGCTGTCGAGCGAGAAGTTTATGGGGCGATCCTGGTCATCGACGCCGCTGCACTCGAAGCCGCCGAATTCCACGGGGGAGGATTCAAAGGCGGTGAACATATCGGCATAAAGATGCATCAGCTTGCCGATGGTCTCAGGCGAGGGTGTTTCGGCCTCATTTTCCGTGGCTTCACTGAGGGCGATGAAATCGGCAAAGCTGAAATTCAACGGGCGCGCCTTGAATTCGGCTGCCATCATCGGGCCGAACGTGCAGGACATATCGGACGCCGCGACAGTACCGCCCTCGAATTTGAGATCGGTATAGATGGTTTCGAGTTCGGTCTGGCCGGCGGCGTCGACCAGGCCATACATGCCCAGGACGCCCGAAATATTGAAGTTGCTGGCGGAGAAGGGGCCCATATCGGCCGAGCCCTTGTCGCCGCTGTCAAAGCCGGATTCGGCCAGCTTGACCGAGCCGGCAACGCCGTCGACGACGTCGCTCAGCACCAGATCGGTGAAGGTGATGACCGTGTCGTTGGTTTCTTCGCCAATAGTGGTGGTGACGTTGACCAGGATTTCGGGAATGGTGATGCTGGTGGCGCTCAGGCCCGCCAGTTCCTCGGCGTGATCGGTGACATTGCCGCTGAAAATGTCGCGCAGAATGGCTTCATCGAGATTGGAATCGACGGCGTCTACAGTGGGGATTTCCACGGTGAATTCGGTGACGGGCGCGGGAGCCTGGGCTGGGGTCTTGACCTTCTGCGCCCAGGCGGTGCCAGCGGGCAGGGCCACGCTCAGCAGGCAGGCGGCGGCCACGGCGCCGAGGCGCTGCCGGGAAGTCGGGCTTATCATCATCAATTTTCTCGCGGTTCGTTTGGCGCGCAATCTGCGGCATTGAGCCGATTGCTTCAATAGCCAAAGGAGAGGCGAATTGTCCGTTGCGGGCGGCCAGTGTCATGGCGGCGACACCTGCTTCAGGACTGGGAGGCCATGGGGGCCTAACCGAGCGCGGCAGATCGCGCCCGGACGAGATCGCAGCGGGCTCAGGAGCCCGTGCCGCGCAGGAATTCGCGGTGCATGGTGATCAGGATGATGCGCAAATCCAGCAGCAGCGAGAAATTCTGGATATAGGCGACGTCGTGATCGATCCGGCCAATGGCCTGCTCGCTTTGCGAGGTGGGGCCGCGATAGCCATTGGCCTGCGCCCAGCCGGTCAGGCCCGGACGCATATGGCGGCGATAGCTGTAGTAGGGCACCAGATGCTCGTAGGGCAGGCCAGCGGCCAATTGCCCCTCGACATGGGGACGCGGCCCCACCAGGGACATGTCGCCCCGCAGCACGTTGAGCAATTGGGGAAGCTCGTCAATGCTGGTGCGGCGCAGGAAGCGGCCGAGCGGCATGATGCGCTCATCCTCAGCCACGGTCTGGTCGACCCCATCGGTATTACAGCGCTCCATATACATGGAACGGAACTTGAAAATCGTGAAGATGCGGCCGCCCTGGCCCACGCGCGGCTGGCGGAACAATGCCGGCCCGGGATCGGACAAACGAATGGCCAGCGTTACCATCATCAGCAGGGGCAGCAGGAAGGCGAGAGCCAGCAGGGACACAACAATGTCGAATGCGCGCTTGAGCGTCAGCTCAAGCTGGCGGCGCGACGTCATTGTCAGGTCAGCCGGATACTTGCCCGTCCAAAACGAGCGCAAGCCATTGGCAGACCGCTCGCTCAGGCGCGCGGAAATCTGAGGATAAGGAAGTGCAGGCACGTCATTATTATTTGCAGAAGCGGAATAGTCTTGCAGCAGATGCGGATTGCTACTGTCGAACGACATAGTCTTCACCCTCACGAACCCGCCATGCGCCCGCCGCTGCGGTGGCATTAATAGTCTGTTAATGATCGCATGAGGCTTGAATCCTGGCAATAGGGGGAGTGCAATGTGAACACTTCGTCATGCCGTTGATGTACTTAGGAAAATTTCCTGAACACGCGCAATTGTGTTGCAAGAAATCAACAATGTTTGCCTCAATATTTGTCCTTCTGGTTCATTTTTTCTTTTGCAGGTTCGTAACTGGCAAGAATTTGGCTCGTGATGATTCTGTATTGTAGGTTAACTTCAGTTATGCATTCATCATAAATAAAACGCGGCTTCTTTGTTCAGTGCGCAGGTATTTGCTGTGTTTCCCTTTTCCGATCGAGCTCGGATGCTCTTGATCTTGCGGATCCCTGGGTGTCGATCAGCTCAATTTCTGCATCATCGATGAGCTATGCCGGGAAATTTCGCCGAGGCGTGGCGTGGTCGACACTGGGGAGTGTCGGCAACAACCTGGTCAGCTTTCTGGTTTTTGCCCTGGTGGTTCGGGTCGTCGAGCCACGGGTGATCGGCGTCATGGCCGTGGCGCTGATCTTTGTCGAGATGGGCAAGATCTTCGTCTATGCGGGGGTTCCCGATCTTATAGTGCGGCAAAAGGTATGGAGCGATGGCTTTGCCATGATGTGCTTCTGGCTGAACCTTGCAGCTGCTGCAATTACGGCGCTCCTGGTTGTTGGCATTGTCGGGCCGCTGGTCGATATCTACTTCGCCCAGGGCACCGTGCTGGTGTTGGCCGTACTCTCGTCCTGCTTCATTATCGATAGCGTTCGCGTGGTGCCGGAGGCCAGGCTGCGGCGCGATCTGGATTTTAAGACCCTGGCCCGCCGCGGCGTGGGCGCCAATGTCCTTTCCGGCATATTGGGTGTGGCCATGGCGCTGACGGGCTGGGGCATCTGGGCGCTGGTTGCCCAGCGGATCTGCAGCTCGTTGCTGACGACAGTCTTTACCCTGGTGGCCGCCCGATGGGTGCCCACCACCTGGGGCAGTGTGGAGGGATTATGGAGCGTGATCGGCCATTCCGTGGGGCTGGTCGGGGCGGCGCTGCTGAAATTGCTGTCGGAGCGACTGCCCGACCTGATGCTGGGCCTAGCGCTGGGGCCGGTGCCCGTGGCGGTATTTCGGGTCGGTTCGCGCGGCTTCGACGCGCTGGTGCAATTGACCATCAATCCGGTGCGATCGACCTCGCTATCGGCTTATGCCCAACGCGCCCATAGCGGGCGGCTTGGGGAGAGTGTGATCAATTCGCTGGCCGTCATATCCATGCTGACATTCCCGCTGTTTTTCGGCGCGGCCAGTGTGGCGCGGCCATTCGTGGTGCTGATCTTTGGCGAGCAATGGCGCAGTTCGGCGGTGATCATGCAGGTCTTGTGCATGGCAAGTCCGCCCTTGTTGCTGGGGGCGATGCTGCAATCGGCGCTGTCGGCCAACCATGATACCAAGCTGATTTTTGGCCTCAACGCGGTGGCGGCGGCCACGACCTTTGTAACCTTGCTGGTTTGCGTGCCGCTGTTCGGGCTGGTAGGGGCGACCGTTGCGCTCGCCATCCGCAGCTATCTGGGCATGATCTTCAATATCGCCGTGACCAGCCCGGTGATCGGCATGCGGCCCTGGCCGGTGATCGTGGTGCTGCTGCCGGCGCTGGCGGGAAGTGCGGTGACGTTGACGTCGGTGCTGGCGCTCGATCGTTATACGCTGTCGGGGTATCCCGAGATCATCGCGCTGGGGATTTCGGTGGCATTTGGCGCCGTACTCTATCTGTTGATCATGGTCGTAATATTCAGGGACCATACCATGCAATATATGGGGGATTGGCTTGGCAAGCTGCCGAAACTTCCAAAATTGACTTTGGTTCTACACGTTAATCGATAAATATGCAATTGATCTAACAGAAACTACTGTTGTTTTTGTATTGCAATAGCGATCGGATGCGCTAGTTTCTCCTCAAGTGTAAATAGTCCGTAAAATAAAATGCACCGCGCTTGGCGAGCTGAGGTCTTCGGCGCGATAGGTTTTGTGCGTTCTTTTGTGGGCTGCAAACAAGAATGAAGATTGCGTAGTAAGCGGGTGGGGGCATGAAAGTAGCAGTTCTTGCGGGTGGTTTCGGCACGCGTCTCAGCGAGGAAACCGCCATCCGGCCCAAGCCCATGGTCGATGTGGGTGGCTACCCGATCCTCTGGCACATCATGAAGATCTATGCCCATCACGGGCTGACCGACTTTGTCATCCTGGGTGGATACAAGGTCGACGTGATCCGCGATTACTTCCTCAATTATCGCGCCAAGCTGACCGATTTTACGGTTTCCCTGCGCAGCGGTGACGTCAAATGGCTAGGCAAACCCGTCGAAGACTGGACGATCACGGTGCTCGATACGGGTGATGACGCAATGACCGGCGGCCGCTTGCGGGCGGCGCGGGATTATCTCTCCGATGGCACATTCTGCCTGACCTATGGCGATGGCGTGAGCAATGTCGACGTCAATGCGGTCATCGACCTGCATAAGCGGCAGAACAATCTTTGCACGCTGACCGCAGTGACCCAGCCGGGGCGCTATGGCGCGCTGCGTATGCAGGAAGACGGGCGCGTGGACGGGTTCCGCGAGAAGGGCGCTCACGATGGCGGGTTGATCAATGGCGGCTTCTTCGTATGCGAGCCGGAAGTGTTCGACCTGATCGACGGGCCGCAGACGGTGTGGGAAGGCGAGCCGATGGACCGGATGATCGCCAAGGGCAAGCTCGGCAGCTACCACCATCAGGGCTATTGGCAATCCATGGATTCCTTGCGCGATCGCAATATCCTGGAAGAGGCCTGGGCGACCGGCAAGGCACCGTGGAAGGTTTGGGCCGACTGAGTTGGGTGAGGGCGGTCTGCAAATGGCGGTCTTCTGCGCTCCATTTTGGTTTCGTCCCAATCCAGTTTTTGTGCGCGTTAGGGAAGACATTGCATGATTATCGTCGATACAGCGCTGGCTAAGCGGGAGTCCGAGGGACGGCCGATCAAGGTTGGGCTGGTAGGAGCGGGCTTTCAGGGCGCGGGCATTGCGCTGCAGATTTTGACGGCGACGAAGGGCATGGTGTTATGCGCCATTGCCAACCGGCGGATCGAGCCCGCCATTGCCGCTTTCGGGCAGACGGGAATTACGCCAAAGGTGGCGCATAACGCGGCCGAGTTGAACGCCGCGATTGCCAGCGGCACGCCGGTGGTGACTGAGGATGCGGTGGCGTTGGCGGAGGCGGATGGGCTCGACGCCATAGTCGAGGTGACGGGTTCCATCGAGCATGCGGCGCAGGTGGTGCTGGCGGCAATCGAGAGCGGCAAGCATGCGATCCAGATGAATGCCGAACTGGATGGGACAATAGGACCGATCCTCAAGCGCAAGGCCGACGCCAAGGGCGTGATCTATAGCTTTTCCGACGGCGACCAGCCCGGCGTGCAGATGAACCTGATCCGGTTTGTCGCGGGGCTCGGGGTGAAGCCGGTGCTGGCGGGCAATATAAAGGGTTTGCACGATCCCTATCGCAACCCGACGACGCAGAAGGCGTTCGCCGAGAAGTGGGGGCAGAAGCCGGCCATGGTGGCTTCCTTTGCCGATGGCACCAAGATTTCGTTCGAGCAGGCCATCGTCGCCAATGGCACCGGCATGAAGGTGGCGCGGCGCGGCATGTTGGGGCCGGATTTTTCGGGTGGCGATCCGACGGCGCCGCTCAAGCCGCTGGAAGAAACCGTCGCCGCATTCAACGAGCATCTCGATCCGGCGGGACCAGGGCTGGTGGACTATGTGGTGGGCGCGCGGCCGGGGCCGGGCGTGTTCGTGCTCGGGGCCATCGAGAACGAGCGACAGAAGCATTTTCTCAATCTCTACAAGCTCGGGACGGGGCCGTATTATTGTTTCTACACGCCCTATCATCTCTGCCATTTCGAGGTGCCGACCTCAGTGGCGCGGGCTGTGTTGTTCAATGATCCGGTGCTGACGCCGGTCGGCGGGCCGAGCGTTGGGGTGATTGCGGTGGCCAAGAAAGACCTGGTAGCCGGCGAGGTCATCGCGGATTTCGGCGGCTATGAAGTCTATGGCGTGGCGGAGAATATCGAGCCGATCCGGGCCGAGAAGCTGCTGCCGATCGGGCTGGCTTTGGGCTGCTCGATTGCCCGGCCGGTGACCAAGGATACGCCGCTGACCTGGGATGATGTGGTGTTTCCGCAGGGACGGCTCGTGGACAAGCTTTATGCCGAGCAAGAAGCGGTCTTTGCATAGTTGGAACGACGATTATGATCTTTCATGAGACGAGCCTGGTCGATGCCAAGCTGATTGAGCTGCAGATGCGCGGGGATAGCCGCGGTTTCTTCGCGCGGACCATGTGCAGGGATGAGTTCAAGGCCCAAGGCATGGATCTGGACTATGTGCAGCAGAACATGTCGGCGTCGGCGCAGAAGGGCACATTGCGCGGCATGCATTATCAGCTGGCGCCCAATGCCGAGGCCAAGCTGATCCGCTGCGTGCGCGGGGCCATTGTCGATATCATCGTCGATTTGCGGCCCGGTTCGGCCAGTTTCCTCAAGCATGAGGCGTTCGAGCTGAATGAAGACAACAAGCACGAACTCTATGTGCCGCGCGGCTTTGCGCATGGCTTCCAGACGCTGACGGATAACGTGGAGGTTACCTATCTGGTGTCGGGCTATTACACGCCCGCGGCCGAGCGGGGGCTGCGATATAATGATCCCAAGCTTGGGATTTCCTGGCCGCTGGAGGTGACCACGCTGTCCGATAAGGATGCTGCATGGCCGCTGATCGGCGACACGAGCAGAATCGAGATTTGAGCCATGCAGGCGGTCGGCGCCATCGTTATCGGAGCAGGGGTGGTGGGGCTGGCCGTGGGCCGGGCGCTGGCCATGGCCGGGCTCGAGACGGTGATTGTCGAGGGGGAGAGCCATTTCGGCACCTGGACCAGCGCGCGCAATAGCGAGGTCATTCACGCAGGAATTTATTATCCCAAGGGATCGCTCAAGGCGTCGTTGTGCGTCGAGGGGCGTCATGAGCTTTATGCCTATTGCCGGGCGCGGGACTTGCCGCATCGGCAATGTGGCAAGCTGATTTTCGCGCATACGGCCAATGAGACGGGCGAGTTGGACAAGATTGCGCGCAGCGCTGTCGATGCCGGGGTGGACGATCTGGTGCGGCTGAGTGGTGCCGAGGTTTCTGCGATGGAGCCGGCGCTGAAGAGCTACGAGGCTTTGTTGTCGCCCTCGACGGGGATCGTGGATTCACATTCTTTCATGCAATCGCTGCTGGCGGATGCGGAGGCGCATGGAGCCATTTATGCGGCCGAGAGCGCGGTGACGCGGATTTCGCGGCAAAAGGACGGCTGGGCCATTCACGTTGGCGGGGATGACGAGCCGGTGGTGGTGGCGCCGTTCCTGGTCAATTCGGCGGGGCTGACGGCGCATGCTGTGGCCGGGATGGTCGAGGGGCTGGATGTGGCTTTTGTGCCGCCACTGCATTATGCGCGGGGCGTTTATTTCAGCTATTCGGGGGCGAGCCCGTTTTCGCGGCTGATCTATCCGGTGCCGGAGCCGGGCGGGCTGGGCACGCATTTGACGCTCGATCTGGCCGGGCAAATCCGCTTTGGGCCCGATGTCGAGTGGATATCGGGCATCGACTACAAGGTCGATCCTAACCGGCATGGCAAATTCTATGCGGCGGCGCGGCGCATCTGGCCGGAGATCGACCCGGACCGGTTGCGGCCGGGCTTTGCCGGCATCAGGCCGAAACTATCGGGGCCGGGGGAGTCGGCGGCGGATTTCGTCATTTCGGGGGAGGGTGAGCATGGCCTGTTCGGGCTGGTCAATCTCTTCGGGATCGAGTCACCGGGGCTGACCTCGGCGCTGGCGATTGGGCGGGTGGTGCGCGAAATGTTGCTGAGCGATGCGCGTGTTGCGGCCTGAAACGAGAATAAATCTTCTGCGCTGTGTATGGGCGCGGTAGAACAGAGATAGCGGCGCCAAGACCAGAACCGGAATGGTGATATGATGAAGATCTTGATTGTCGGCAATATGGGTTACATCGGTCCGGTCGTCGCTCGGACATTACGCGCGAAATACCCCGACTATATTATCGATGGGTTCGACAATGCTTATTTCGCTCATAGCCTGACCTCGCGTTCTGGCCTGCCGGAGCGGCATCTGGACAGCCAATTCTTTGGCGATGTGCGCAGCATGAAGCCCCAGCAGCTTGAGGGCTATGATGCGGTGGTGGAGCTGGCGGCGGTTTCCAACGATCCGATGGGGGACCGCTATGCGGCGGTGACCGCCGAGATCAACCAGGGGGCGACGACGGCGGTGGCCGGCATGGCCAGCAAGGCGGGGGTGAAGAACTTCGTTTTTGCCTCGAGCTGCAGCGTTTATGGCGTGGCCGAGGGCGGGCCGCGCAAGGAGACCGACGCGCTCAACCCGGTGACGGCCTATGCCAAATCCAAGATCGGGACCGAGGAAGCGCTGAGCGCGCTCGATACCGATATGACGATCACCAGCCTGCGGTTTTCGACGGCTTGTGGCATGTCGGACCGGTTGCGGCTTGATCTGGTGCTGAACGATTTTGTCGCCTGTGCGCTGAGCCAGGGCAAGATCACTGTGTTGAGCGACGGGACGCCCTGGCGGCCGCTGATCGATGTGCAGGACATGGCGCGGGCCATGGATTGGGCGATCCATCGCAGCGCCGATAATGGCGGGCAATATCTGGTGTGCAATACCGGCTCGAATGACCGCAATTATCAGGTGCGGGACCTGGCCAATGCGGTGGCCAAGGCCGTGCCGGGCACCGAAGTCAGCATCAATACGGATGCGCCGGCGGATAGCCGCTCGTATCGGGTCAATTTCGACAAGTTTGCGGGGCTAGCGCCCAAGCATCAGCCGCAGGTGACGCTGGCGCAATCGATCGAGCAATTGGTCAGCGGCTTGCGCGGGATCGATTTTTCGGATGCGGATTTCCGCAGTTCGCAATTGATCCGGCTCAAGGTGCTGGAGCGGCATATCGCTAACAAACAGCTTACGGATGGGCTGCGCTGGACCAACTAGCTCCCGAGCCCGGCTTTGTGGCCGCGCAGATGGGCGCGGTCCAGTAGCTTGGTCCAGGCGGCGGGGAGTTGCAGCTTGGCCAATTGGGGGAAGATTTCCGCTGCGCCGGAGAGGGCCGCCAGGGTTGAGCGGCGGAAGATCACGCCCATCATGAATGCGTAGATGGCGATGCCTGCGGCGATGAGCAGCGGGATCTGCACCAGCATGTGCTGGTTTTGCAGAAGCGTTGACAGGGCCAGCAGGGCGCCGAGCATGATCCAGCTGGAGAGCAGGGATGGGAAGGCGGCCCGGAGCGCTTTTGTGGCGGTGATGCCTATGGTTTTGGCTGCCAGGATCGTGCTGAAGATGGTGCCCAGATAGCTGCGGATGGCCAGCGCGGCGGCCGACCAGACGAGGCCGTGGAGGGGGATGGTCACGAGCAGGACGAGCACGGTCGAGGCCGCGGAGACGACGTAGAGCGAAAAGATCAGCTTGGTGTTGCGGGCGGCGGAGAGGGCCGCGTGAAGCAAGGTCGACACCATCGCGGCGGGGGCGGCGGCGCATAGAATGCCCATGACCACGGCGGAATCGTCCCAATTGGGGCCAAAGATCAGGATCACGAAATGCCCGGCCAATGCTGCGGCGCCGAGGAAGACCGGGAAGATGAGGATGCCGAGCACCCGGAGTGTACCGAGATAGGCTTGTCCCAGAATGCCCTCGTGTTCCTTTTGCGCGAAGCTGCTGAGGGACACCGAACTGATCGGGTTGACGGCCAGCTGGAACAGGGCCTCGAAGCCACGGGCGCCGACGCGATAGAGCGCGACGGGGACCGGGCCGAGGAAGAGGCCGAGCATGAGATCGGGGAGGCGGGTTGTGAGGAGCTTCAGCAAGGCGGCGCCGGCCAGGCCCATGCCGTGGGCGGTGGCGCTTCTGGCGCCTGTGAACGAGACCTTGAGATGCGGGGACCATCCGGCGGCGGCCAGGGTGAGGGTGGTGGTGAGCAAGGAACTGGAGACGCGCTGCGCCACCAGCGCCCAGATGCCCCAGCCGGTGAGGGCCATGCCGATGCCAAGCACGCCCGAGAGGATATTGGCGATGAGGCCACGCCGGGCGAGAGCGCGATAGTTAAACTCCCGGCGCAGGCGGGATTCTGGCACGACGCGGGCGGCGTCGATGAGGAAGCAAGTGGCGAGAACGGCCAGGATTTGGGTGGTGCCGGGGGCGAAATTGATGTCGGCGAGGGGGCCGACGATGAACACGACAACGAGGGCGGATAACGCACCCACAAGCATGTTCAGCCAGAAGCACATATTGGCGTAATCGTCGCTCCACTCTTTCTGGCGCACGATGAGATCGGGCACGCCGGCAGAGACGAAAATCTTGCCCATGTCGACGAAGACCACGGCAAAAGCCAATACGCCAATTGCCGACGGCTCGACCAGTCGCACGATCACTGCAAAGACGGCGAAGCCGACCAGATTGTTGGCGGCATTGCCCAGCATGGACCAGGCGACGCTCGTTACGAAACGGCGATGCGAGCTCATGCGGTCCCGATCATTGCAAGGTTAGGTCGCCCGCTTTCAGGCGGGCGGCTGATAGCTGTGGCCACGATAGATATCGAGCGCATAGAGCGTGCCTTTCCCTGCGGCGTCTCCGCCGGCGCGGCCGGATACACGCAACGGGGCGGGGCTGGCATTGAGGGCTTCGACGGGACTGGGCGAGCGGCCGGCGGTGACGCCATCGACGATCAGCTCGATATAACCATCGGCGGATTTGCTGACGACCACGTCATAGACGCGCTCAAAGGCGAGTTGGGGGCCGGCTATGACGTTCTCGTCCTGCGAGCGGCCGTTGGTCGACCAGACAAAGCTCAGCTTGCGCTCCTGATCCAGGCGGAACAGGAAGGCGCGCTGGTTGGACGAGGATTGCCATTTGCTCAGGACATTGAGCTCGTCCGTGCCGTTGTCGGCATCAAGGCTGAAGCGCAAATGGATGTAGAAAGGGCCATCGAGGGCGAAATTGGCGGAGCTCGGGATTTCGAGATAGGTGTCCTTGCCGGAAAAGCGCAGGCCGCCATCCTGGAAATCGGCGGCGCCGGTGAGGACGGGCTGATTGAGGCCGACGGCATCGGTGACGGCGTCGGTTTGTGCGCCCGGTGCGAAGGCCAGGGCAAGAACTGCACCGGCGCCGACGGGGTTTTCCTTGGCCTCGACGGTCAGCTCTTTTTCGATGGCAATGCCGCGGCTATCGCGGGCCTGCAGGATCAACTGGCCTCCCCGGCTACCGTCTGGCACGTCGAGGCTGACGGTTTGGCCGTCGAGCTCAGGGAGCAGGCTGCCGTCTTTCTCGGCAACGCGCCAGGTGACGTCGCCATCGGCCTTGAGGGGAATGGTCAGATGGGCGCCGGCAATGGCGAGGATCGGGCTTTCGGTCAATACCTGATCGACACCGGTATCGGCAGCGGAGCCAACGACGATTTTGGAGCTTTCCGCGGTGGCGGAGAACAGCTTGGTGGATTTTGACAGGCGGGACGTGTCGGTATCGACCAGGTGGACGGCGACATTGGCGCCTTCCGCATAGATGGCGATGTCGTTGCTGCCGCCGGCGAGCACGCCATTGCTCCAGACCACGCTGGCGGCCCAGCGTTCATTGCCTTCGGCGCCGCGTAGCCACATGTGGTGAGTGTCGCCAACGCCGCCACGATTGCGTGGCGCTATGCTGGAGCAGCCCTGCAATTCTACGGGCCGGCGGCCGGTGCCGCCCCAGATGCGGTAATTGCGCTTATTGTCTTGCGAGACGCAATTGACCAGTTTGGTGCCTTCGGATTTTAGATCATAGCCACCATCGGAATTGCCATAGGAGCGGTGGTTCTGGATCAGGATGTTGGAATTGCCGCGCTCGCTGGCGATGCCGTCGCCATTCCAGTATTTATCGCCGTCATTGTGTTGTTCCATGCAATTGGCGGTGAAGCCGCCGACGACCCGCAGGCCATTGGCGCTGTCATGGCATTCGATGCCGACGGCGAAACTGTCGCCATATTGCTGGCCGCTATCGAGTTCGCAATTTTCGACCAGCCAGTTCGAGCACCGGCCATGGAAGCGAATGGCTTTTTTCGAAAAGCCGCGGCCGCTGAAATTGCGGATCGTCACATTGCTGATGGCCGAGCCGCCATTGGTGTAGATGCCGTCGCGGATATTGGTGAAGGCGACGTTTTCGATGGTGATGTTGCGGGCGCGGCGGTCGCTCATATCGAGCACGCGGCCCATATTGCGGATGTCGAGATTGGCCAGGCGCAGATTGGAGCCGTTCTGGCCGAGTTCGAACAGGGTATTGCCGCCGAATTGGGAGGCGTTGACCTTGCCGGAGGTCCAGCCGCGACGGGTGCCGACAATGCGGGCGGTGCGTGGGCCAAGATTTCTGCTGGAGCCGAAAATGGTGACTTCGCCGCCGCTATCCCCGAAAATCTCAATGGGTTTGTCGACCTTGTATTGTCCATCGGCGAGCAGGGCGATGAGCCCGCCAGCGCCGACCATTTTAATCAGCGCGGGCAGGTTGGTGATACTGGCCGCATCTTCCCATGAGGTGCCGTTGCCCTGGCCGTTCGGTGTGACATAGGCAACGTTGCTGGCGGCCAATACGCGGCCTGCGGCCTGGCTGGCGACAAGGCCGGTGGCGGCAGCCAAAAAATGCCGGCGCGTCAAATTCATAGCGATAGCTCCAAGTCTTCGTCCCAGGCACGCGGGCTGAGCTTATTTGAGGGTGATATAGATGCTGCCGGCGTTCATGCCCTTGCCGGGGCTGGGGCGCGTATTCTTGACGTCGTCGAAGCTGAAACTGGCGGCACTGCCACCACGCACGACAATGTCTCGGGCGGCCCTGCAGGTGAGCGCGGCCGCGTCACGGCCTAGCTGGGTGTCATCGGCGCGCGGGCAGATGACTTCGACGGTGCAATTGCCGCGCTGGGCCATGAGGCCGGCTGCAGCGAATTGTTTGGACATGCTGGGCAGGAAATCCTTGCTACCCAGCGTAATATTGCTGAACGCATAAGTGCCGGGACTAGCGCAGGTAGATGCTTGCGCCATGGCGGCGGGGGCGGCCAAAAGGCTGAGGCCAAGGGCGATTGTGGCGGCGTGAAGCGGCGAAATGCGTGTCATAGTCGAACCCTCCTTGTTGCAGACATGCTGGCATGGGAACGGGACCGCCCCAATGTCAGGTCGCGGGTTGCAGGACGTAATTACCCAAGGTCAGCAACGCGCCGCGCGTTAGGGGACCTGGGGCACAGGCACGTTCGGCATTCAGCGCGGAACAGACGGCGTTGAATGCCCGGATCGTGGTGGCGTCGAGTGTGCCAGAAAGCGGGCCGCTATATTGACCACGGCTCGAAAGGCCTTGTTGCAGGACATAGACATAAGCCCGCGCATTCTTCCGGCGCAGGATATCGAGCACCTGGATGGCGCTGGCTTTTGACAGGGTGGAGATCTGCTCGCTTACGCTGGCCAGAGTGTCGACATCTTCGTTTTTGAGAGCCTCGAGATGGATGCGCTCGACGGTGGTCGCTTCGGGGCCGATGCTGGCCGCGACCGAATTGAGGAAGTCGTTGGCGGCGGCCGGATCGGGCGGCAACAGCAAGCCATAACCGTCGCGGTAAAGGCCGATCAGGAAGCGGGCGGAGTCGTTATCGCCGCTCTTGGCGGCATTGTTGAGCATGCTGATAACGCCGCCGACGCCTTCGGCCGGGAAGGCGCCATCAAGCTGCAGGCGCGCCAGTGTGGCGGCCGCGCCGGGCACGCCGCCATCCATTGCTCCGTTTAGCAGGAGGCGCGCATCTTCGCGATGGGTGCGGGCCAGCGGGCCGGTGGCAATGGCAGAGGCGACCTCGAGGGCCGCACCGGTATTGCCGACAGCCAGCGCCAGATCGAGATAGGTTTTGACCTCGTCATAATTGGCGGGGAAGGGGTCGTTGGTGGCGTAGAGTACGGCCAAGTCCTTGGCCGCCTGGCCATCGCCCAGACGGGCCGCGTCTTCGAGCAGGGCTATAGCGCGTCGTGGGTCGGTGGTGCCGAATTGCCCTGTGAGGAAAGCCCGGCCCAGAGCGCGTTTGGCTGATGTGTTGCCCAGCTCGGCGGCACTGGCATAGAGGTCCATGGCCTGGCCGATATCGACGGGCGTACCGGGCAGGCCATTGATGTAAAGTTCGGCCAGCCGGATCATGCCGGTGGTGTTGCCCAAGGCCTGGGCGCTTTTGAAATATTCGATCGCGCGGGCGCCGTCGGTGGCGACGAACTCTCCCCGCGTGAAGATATCGCCCAAGGCTATATAGGAATTGGCGTCGCCTTTTTGGGCTAGATCAGTCAGCATGGCGATGGCTTGGGGGACGCTTTGCGTCACGGCCTCGCCGCGCAGATGCATGTCGGCAATGCGGCGGCCAGCGCCGAGATCGCCTTGCTTGGAGGCGCGCTCGAAAAATTCCATGGCGACTTGGGGATTGGGTTGCAGATTGGCCGCGCCGCCGCGCAGTACATCGCCCAAGGCGACGATCGAATTATTGCTGTTGGAGACGAGGCCAACGCCGAAATAGTGCAGAGCCTTGCTGGTGTCGATGGGTACGCCCTTGCCCTGGAGATAAACATTGGCCAATGCGTTGGCCGCTTCGACACTGCCTTCATTGGCAGCGGCCGTCAGCAGTTCGAGGCCGCGCTTGCGACCTTCGGGAGTGAAGTCGCTGTCGAAATAAAGCGTGCCCAGGGCAACTGCCGCCTGGAGGGAACCATCCTTGAAGGCAGCCTCGAGATAGGCCTTGGCCCGAACCAGATCGGGGGCGGCGCCATAGCCGCCGCGGCGATAGATATCGCCGAGCAGCAGATTGGCCTCGACAGCGCCGAGCTCGGCGGCCTTCTCGGCTAAGGGGATGCCCGTGACCTGAATAGCAGGATCAGTGGAGGAAAAGGCTACCCGAGCCAACGCCATATTGGCCATGGCCCCGGAGTCCGCGGCGCTGGCCTCAAGATCCTGCGTGGCAGATTGCAGCAAGGCATCGAACGAGGTCACAGCCGGTATTTCGCCCGCGGTTTGGGGCGCTGTTTCCTGCGCGATGCTCCATTCTGGACCAACAAACAGGCAAAGCACTGTAACGAAAGCGATTTTTGCTGCAGAACTCATGCAAGTATTCCTATTTCAGAGGCATAAATCTACGCAACTTGAACCGTTTATCTTCTTAAGAATTTATGGTGGCGTATGATTAGTCAACACACAAGTTGTGTTTCCTTGATGAAATTGTCTTTTGAGTATTAATGCCGAAAATGATGTGAACTTGATCGTTGATTTCTCGAATTTGGATGCTTGATTTTTTTGCTCAATGGTTCAAGCTGAAATTAATCGCACGGACCCGGTGAAAATCCGGGTGGCTATTTCGGCCGCCGATCCGCCGAACAATCCACCGACACCAGCCTGCTTGCTGCTCCGGCCACGATAATCAACAACATCATGAATCTGTACACGCTGCAGCCAAGCTGCCTGGCCCGGAGAAACCACGCGGCTCGGGGTGGCAATGTGTTTGGCATCAACGCTCGTCGTAGGCCAGGTTGGGGGCGCTGGGTGAGACGTTCTGACCGCGTTTTGCCGCGCCGACGCTTCCTCTGGCGAGGATTTCACGCGATACTTGGCTCAATTTGGTTACGGGTGAAATAGGTGGTCGCTACTTTTTCAGTTGTCGTGCCGCTTTACAACAAGGGCCCGCATATCGAGCGAGCGCTGTCTTCCGTATTGAGGCAAAGTCTTGCGCCGGTCGAGATCATCGTGGTCGATGATGGCTCGAGCGACGGCGGTTATGAATGGGTCAAGGCGCAGTCCAATGGCCTGATCCGGCACGAGCAGCGCGGTGCGCCGGGGCCCGGCGGGTATGCTGCGCGCAACCGAGCCATTGAAATGGCGCATGGCGACTGGATCGCGTTTCTTGATGCGGATGACGAATGGCGCGTCGATCACCTAGCGGCCTTGGCCGCCGCGCTGGGGAAGGCAAAGGAGCCAGACCGGGTGGTGACGCTCTTTTCCGGTTATGAGGACATCTATCCGGGCGACCGGCACGAGATCGATCCCTTTACCCGCCATTTTGCCGGCCGCGCCGTGGAGATGGATTTTCGCGCGCTGCTGCAGCATTGGGTAGCGCTGAACGCTTCCCCGATCTGGACCTCGGCCACGGCCTGCCGGCGGGTGGCGTTGCTGGAAGCCGGGCTGTTTCCCGAAGGGCGCTGCCGGCGTGGTGGGGACAAGGATACCTGGTTGCGCGTCGCCCATCTAGGGCAGGCAGTTTATACGGGTGCCATTACGGCTAATTACTATCGCGATGCGGTCAACATGACGACCAAGAAGGGCTATGCGAACACCGTGCCTTGCATCGTGCAGACCGTGGACCAGATCATGGCCGGCGAACCGCCGCGCATTGCTGGATTGCTGCGGCAATTGAAGAACCGGGAAATCTTCAACTACGCCATGGTCAGTGCCAGAACCGAGGGACTCAAACCTCATAGCTGGGCAGACTTCGATGGCGATACCGATCCGTTCCGGTTTTTCATGCTGCGGGCCTTGTCCAACCGCGTCGGTTCGGCGGTGGCGCGCGGCGTGCATAAGTCACGGGCGTTGCTGCGCGGACGTTAGGGCCGTTCCATCAGTTTGCACTTCTGGCGGTTCTGGATGTTAGCGCACCGGCGTACGTTTGCGCGCATTGGTGGGTGCAACCGGGCGCGTGCCGTCGGGCAGACCACGCGGGCGACGCAGAGAGCGGGCACGGGCGAGGCGGAAAGGCCGGACATTGTTGCGCGGCATGACGTGCTTGGACTGCACGCGTTCGGCCAGATAATAGTAAAGCGTGTAGCCGCAGATGACGGCGTAGAACAGCACGCCTTCAATGGAAAATGTGGGCATGGTGCCCAGGCACAATACGCCATAACAGAGATGTGCACCCACCAGGTACCAGCGTTTGTCTGGGCGTGCCGAAAAGGCCAGCCACAGGAAATGGCCGAGCATATAGAGAAAAAGCGCGGTGCCGACAAAGCCGATCTCGTAGATGTACGAGATATAGACGTTGTGGGCATAGATCGAGAAGACCTGCTGCCAGGAATCCGGGCCGAAGCCGAAAATCAGGTGCGATACGTCCGAGCGGAGCGTGGTGTAGATATAATCGCTCCAGATCAGGATGCGGCCCGATAGCAGGCCGCGATCCTCGGTGCCGAACTCGGACGGTGGTTTGATGAGGCCCCCGCCAGAGGTGAGCAGGGTACCCAGATCTGCCATGCGCTGGGACAGCAGGACGGCCATCAGCGCGCCAAAGATGACCGCGAGCATAAACGCGCCGGCCCGCACATAATTGGCGAGACCCGCCCGGGCCGTGTTGGCGCTGCCAAAGACAATGTGCATGAGCAGGATCGGCGCCGCCGCGATCACCGAAGTGCGGTAATTGGCAAGGAACAGAGCCGCGAAGATGACCGCCATGTAGACCGTGCGGCGCTTCCAGGTAAGCCCGCCCGACAAGGCGATGATGGTGAGGGCTGTCAGTAGCAGGATCGAGAATACGCCCTCATGGACATAGCCGCCCATATAGCTGATCGAGCCGTCGCTTTCGGAGGCCTTGCCGAGGCGGAACACCACAGACATCAGCTGATAGCAGAGGGGAACCACGAAGGCGGCCAGCATGAGGCGGCTGACACTGCCATCATTGGGTTCGGCATCTATGGCGGTGGCGACCAGGATCATCAGGCCCAGAAATAGGAACTGCCGGATCAGTGCGTTGAGAGTACCGGTGAAATCCATGTTCAGCAGGCCGCTGACCAAAAGGGCGACGATCACCCCATAGACCGGCAGGATGGCCCGATAGCGGATGAGGTCGCGGCGGGAATAGAACAGGCATGCCGCCGTGATGCCTAGGGTGATGAAGGAATTCAGGCTCTGTCCGCCAAAGAGCGGACGGGTGGTATAGTCATGGTAGAAGGTGACCAGGTAGCGGGCCGAGAGCACCATAAACAGCAGCGCGGCCGGGCCACGCAGGCGTGGCAGCAGGATCCAGACCAGTACCAGCCAGATGCCCGTTCCTACCACCAAAAGGGGCAGGGGCATCCCCGGGGAGTCCTCCAACATGGCTTTTGCCCTTTCGCTGGTTACGTTGCGTGGGCAGCGAGGTAATAGCGGCCTGCCGATGGCGACTTTCTGCATTTGCGGTGCTCGCATAGCCAAAAGTATGCTGCGCTCCGGCTCTCAAAAATCACCATTTCGACACCCTTGCCCAACTGTTAGCCCTGGACGTAATAGCTGCCGAAGCGCCGGCGGGTTTCCGTCTGGGATTGGGGTTCGGCATTGAGCAGGGCGACGACTTCGGCATTGTCCTGCTTAGCTTCCACCAGTTCGCGCAGGGTGGCGCGCACCTCCTTCTGGGACGTGGTGCCAAAGCGAACGACATTGACGATGACGTCGACATGTTGGGCGAGATAGAGCGCATCCACCAACGCCCCGACCGGGGGGGTATCGACGATGACCACGTCGAACAGGCGCGAGGCATTGTTGAGCAGCTTGGCGAAACGTTCGCCGGACACGACCTGGCCTGCCGCGGCGCCGCGGATATTGCTGCCGATGATGAACTTGGCCTTGCTCAGCCCGTCGGTGAGCATGAGCGGGGCAATGTCGTCGCCCGGTGTACCAGCCGATGCCAGATAATCGGCGAGCGCATCGGAAGGTTCAAGGCCAAGTTCCTTGTGAACGGCGGGACGGCGCAGATCGGCATCGATCAGGATCGTCGATTGGCCTGAAATCGCGTAGGACCGCGCCAGCGACACCGCCACAGTGGTCTTGCCCTCGCCCGCGTTAGCCGAAGTGATCATGATGATCGAGGCTGCATCGGACAGATCATCGCCGCGCACCCGGCGCAGTGCCTGATCGGTGCTGATCATGAGGCGGCGCACCGCTTCGGCAAACCGGGAATAGGGCTGGGTAGCAATCAACTCGGTGAGGCTCTTGACCGCCTTGCCCTCCTGGTTGCGACCCAGCCGTTTCTGGCTGGGAAGGCTGGTAACCAGGGTCGGGCCGACAATGCCCTCAAGCTGGTCGGTGCTGATGATGCCGCCAATGAATTGCTCGCGCAGGAAAGCGGCCGTGAGGCCCAGCAGCAGGCCGAGAATACCGGCGACCATGAACAGGAAGCGCGTATTGGGGAAGGCGGGGCTGGATGGCGGCGTTGCCTCGGAGACGATGCGGCTGTCGGCAAGCTGAAGATAGGCCTGGGCCTCGATATCACGCAGGCGCACGAGCATCTGCTGATATTGCGTGCGCGCAATCTCGGCGTTCTGTTGCAGCTCATACATGGTCGCCAGGACTTCGGGCGGCAGGTTGCTGGTGAGGATATTGGAGCGGAGCTGCAATTGCAGGTCGGTTTCGACGGCGCGGTTGGCGGCGATCTCCTGGCGCAATTGTTCGAGCTGAGCATTGGCCTGGGTGCGGAAATTGTCGAGCACGCCGACCAATTCCGCGCGCAGGGCATCGGCCTGTTCGGAGCCGTCGACGACGCTCGTCAGTTGCTCATTGATTTCACGCTCGCGCTGCTGCAAATCCCGCAGCGTCTGGGTATTAAGGGTATCGGCGACCTGGGCCCAGTTGTTCTGAGACAGGCCGGTTTCAGCCAGGGTCAGTGTGCTGGATGCAGTTTCGCGATCGCTAACGACCTTTTCCAGCTCGATCCGCATCTGGTCGATATCGGTGCGACCGGACTGCTCGGCGATGGTGCGGGCGCTGGAAATGATGAAGTCATTAAACGAGCGCTCGGCGCCGACCAGGCCAGTTCGCGTCTCATTGACACGCTGCTCCATGACGTTGCGGCCCGAGAGCACGCCGTTGATTTTGGACTGCAGTTGGGACTGGATATATTTCTCGGCCATCGTATTGGCGATCTGCGCCGACTTTTCCGGAGAATTGGCGTTGGCAGAGATAGTAATCAGATAAGTCAGCCCCTGGCGCTCGACAGTAATGGATTCCTGCAACTTGCCGATAGCGACCTGGCGCAGCTCCTCGGGCGTGTAGGTCTCGGGCGGGGCAATACGCAGCAAAGTGGCAGCACGTTCACGAAGACCCGGCTGTGGCTGGAAAGAGGGGTCCTCCGTCAGCCGCAATGCGTCGAGGACGAGTTCCACGGTTTTTTCGGATTGGGCGATGGAAACTTCGCTCTCAACCCGGGCATTGTCCGAGGCCGAACTCGAGTTGGAATTGGTGGGGTTCAGTAGATTCTTCTCGGATGGGTCGACAAGAATCAATGTCGTGGCGCGATACATCGGCGTGAGCGAGATGATCAGGAGCGCAGAGATTCCCAATACCAGTATCAGGATTGCAAGGATTAGACCCAATTGCCGACGAATGGTGCCCAATATATTGCGAAGGCCGAATTCTTGCTCGTGCATGTACCACCAGAAATATTCAATGTACTGAACGCGTTATTGAGCCACACAATAGAGCATGACAATTCACTCTACACTTGAACCAAGACAATTGGCTATGTCGGATTTTTCATTTTTAGCGAGTATCCGACGTGCTGGTTAAATCGAGCGGCGATGAACGGCGGGTCGTCGATTCTTGGTCAATTGAATTTTTCTTCATTTGTAATTTCAGCGATGAAATAATTTGAAGTACTTAAGTAAAATCATGCAATTTGGAGGATAGAGTGTTGAGTCATCCTGAGTCTTTCGCGTTTCCACAATTGTTTCTTTAAGGTTCTCGTTTGTTCTTTGCAATTTTTGCGTAGTTGTCCCCATGGCACTATTTTGGGATACCGTGAGTCTCACGAAGGCCATGGTTTGTTCTTTGTATGTTCGCGATGATCTCAGGTGCTGACGGACTGTGGCAAGCATTGCGCGCTCGCCGCAGCCAGAATGGCCACCAACCAGAAAGCCACTGCTTGAATCTCCATGCTGAAATCGACCAAGGCATGCGTGGCGACGGCGATGAGGCAGCCAAGACCGGTTGCAGCGGGTAGCCAGAGGCGCCGGTTTCGGCGCAAGGCGGCAGAGAACTTCCACCCGATGACGGCCAAAAGCAGCGGAATGAGGCTCCCGGCGATCACACCCAGCTCAGACCATAGTGTCAGATAACTGTTGTGTGCTTTGTCCCATAGCCGGTCCGTCCCGACGGGCGGCGCGTGAACGGTGGGGAAGACGATTTCAAAGCTGCCGCCACCGAAGCCGGTCCAAGGGCGCTGGGCGATCAGCTCCAAAACCTGGTGGTAGAGGGCGGCCCGGATGGACCAGGACTCCTCTACATCCAGCATTCGATTCAGCAATTGCTCGCCATAGAGCCAGCCGATGGCGAGGCAACTCGCCAGTACTACGCCGGCAGCAACGAAGAAGGTACGCTTGCGCTGGGATGTCGCCAAGAGGGCGAAAAAGACCGTGGTGAGTGTGCCCAAGGCCGCGGCCAGCGCGCCCATGCGGGACTGGCTGGCGACCAGCGCCGCCATGACGATCATCAAGGCTGATCCTATAAGCGCCAGGCGCAGCCAATAATAATCGTAGCGGTAATCCTCGTTGCGCTTTTCCAGCAGGGCGCGGATCAGCAGGGCGGCGCCCAGGCAGCAATTGAGGGCCATGAAGGTCGCAAAGGAGTTTCGATTGACGAAAGTGCCGGTGGCCGAGCCCAGATAAGCCCATTTCTCGTAGCCGAGCAGCGTATCGCCCATACGCAGCATAGCGAGAGCGCCGGCGGCATGCAGTGTGCCGATCGTCAGCATGCCGGTAAGGAAGAGGTTGAACCGTTCGCGGTTTCGCGTTGCCTGGAGCACGAGAAAGAACAGCATGCCATAGGTCACCAGTCGCAGCAGCATCCATAGTGTGGCGCCCGGCGCCATGGAGATGGGGTCGAGCCCGGCAACCGGAAAACGGATGAGCTGCACGATAAGATAGAAGATGAGCAAGACATAAAGGATGGGTAGGGGGGCGAGCTGATCCAAACTGACCCGGGGTGCGGTGCCTCTGCGACCCAGCCAGCCGAAGTACACGCCGCCCGCCGCACCAACCAGAACGGTATTCATGGCCCAAAATATGGCCCGGTTGCTGCCCATAGGCACGGGCACCCAGGCCAGAAACAACATCAGGCCCCAGCACAATACGTAGCCTGAAAGCGAACCGCGCTGGGCGGGCTGATCTTGCTCATCAGCGTTGTCGTCTAACCAGGTATCAGCGGCCATTGCTGCGCGACCGTTCCACGGCCAGCCGGGCCGTGATGCTCTGGAACCGGGTGCGGTCGTCCGCCGCAAGACTGGGCAGTAGCCCATCGATGCGCGCCCGCAGATCGGCCAGGGCATGATAGCGGGGTGCGAGAAATTGCCGGCCGCCATCAACTACCAGCAGCAAGAGCAAGTCGCGGTCATTGCTCGGCAGCAGATCCGGATCGAGCCGATCCAGGTTGGCTTGCGCCAGATCGATGCGGCGCTCGGCCAGCCATTGCTCGTTGCGTCCGGTATTATAGGACTGGCGCAGGCGCCAGTTCATACCGGGCCAATCTTCCATGGCGGCAGCAGCAAGCGCGCCCGTGTGCCAGGCCGCCGAAAATGTGGGCGCCGAATTGGTAATCTGATCAGCGCCGTCGCGGCATTTCTGCGCAGACTGTTGCCGCGCCTGCGTGGGTTGTGCCCGGCCAGACAGCGACGTGAGGGCAACCTGGCAATTGAACAGATAGCTCAGTTGCGACTGAATGGAGGGCGCCGGACGGATAGTGTCGGTCTGCACGGCGGCGATAATGGTGCGTTCGCTCCAGCCGTCAGCGAAAAACGGCGGTGCCTCCTGGGTGGCGCCCCAAAGCCCGACAATGATCAAGGCGACGCCTGTCGCGGCAAATATCCAGGGATTGGTGGCGTTAGCCTGATCCAGATGTTGAGTGCGGGGCATGGCCGGATCCCTAGTCCTTACTCACCGAGCCGCCGCCGGCAAACCTTATCAAATTATTAATTGGTTGATGGTGAGAGTTATGCGGAATTCTTGCTGAGTCAATACAAATGCAAAATGTAGAAATTCGCAGAAATAGTATGCTCGCAGCGTGTCTTGCGACGTTTGTTCTTGGTTTTGTTGTTTCATCGCCAGTGCAGGCGGCAGGGTCGCGACCGCCATTGGGCCTGCAATTGTTTTGCTTGCAACATAGCGAGCAATGCCAGGCAACAGGGCAGAGCACGGTGGCCGCCTCGCAAGGGCTGGTGCAGCTGGTGCAGACCGTCAACCGGCGGGTAAACCGGGCCATCACGCCGCGCGCGGATGGAAGTCTCGATCGCTGGGGGGCTACGGGCAACTCAGGCGACTGCGAGGATTATGTCCTGGCCAAGCGGGCCGCGCTTGTCGAGCAAGGCGTGCCGAGCGGGGCGCTGCGCATCGGCTATACCAGGACCCGGCAAGGGGAAGGGCATGTGGTACTGATCGTGCAGACTGGCGCAGGCGAATTCGTGCTCGACAATCTCAGCACCAGCGTAAAGCTGCTGGCGGACACCGGTTACCGCATCGAAAGCAGTTCGCGCGGAGGGCTGCTTAATTGGTGGACCTTTGACTAATCTGAGTGAATTTTGCTTTGCACAAGCACTTTAACACTGCCGTTTACCAATAGTATTTACTTAACAAAGTATTATTCGTTTGACTAACTACCCGCGGAGGAATTTAATATTCTTGCGGCTAGTAGTAGGATAAATGTGATGAGAGTATTGGCGTTGGCTGCAGGCGTCGCGCTGTTGAGCGCGGGCGGAATGCAGGGGAGTATGGCGCAAGAGTTTTCCACTCGGGATGCGGTCGTCAGCGTCTGCAAGGACGTGGTGCGCATGGAGCGCGACGAGCAGGTCAGCCAAAACGGTGCCTGCATTGGCGCAACGGCGCAGTATCTTTCGGTCTTGCAGCGTGCTCCGGGTATCGACTTTGACCAATCGGTCGCTGACCTAGTCGTCGATTTGACGAATCTGCTGTTCACCCCGTTCTGCAGGGTTGAGAGCGAAGTTGCGGTGGCTATACGGCTGGCCGGCCAATCGGCGCGCACCGATGCACAGCAAGCCCAGATCCGGTTGATCTACCAGACCGTCAATGCGTGTGACTTCGTGGTTACGGCAGCAATTGCCACGCCCAACAATGACAGCTTGTTCTCCGGAGGAGATTCAGACGGTCCGCGGGCCAGCGAGAACTGAGGACGATCGGCACCCGCTACTTCAGCAGTGAAGGGCGGGGCGACGCCTTCAGCGCGGTGCGGATTTCGGTCATGGAGCTCTGGCGGCGGGCCTTGGCGATATTGGCCGCGCGCTCGAAATTGTAGACGCCCTTGTATGATCCGAAGGATTTGTACTGGGGGACGTTGGTATAGTGACCGCCCACCAGCCGCTCGAGAAACTCCCCCGCCAGTTCGCTGCACAACAGATCGTTCTCGTAATCGGGCGAGCGTAGCAGGTCGCGTTCCCATTCCTGCATCTCATCGATGGTGCGGCCGAGTTGGCTGGCGATCTCGTGTTGGGCGGCAAAGCGCCGATAGCCCTGGCCCATAAGCAGCCTAACCTGCCGGACTGCCTCCAGGCGCCAGCCAACAGCGTTGCGATGGACGGGATGCGTCGAGCGCGGCTGGTTGGACAGGAAATCGTGCGGCGACTGCTGATTTTCGCCGCGTCGCGTTATTGGCTTCGCCAACATGTGCCTCCAGATGATTTGGATTATTGATCATCGCCGTCATCATAGGTTTTAAATAACTGGTTTGTCCATTTGTTCGTTGAATATTGATGTATTTCAAATGTTAGTACAAAAACGCCGAGGCAGAGCCATAATAAGTTAATTCCGATTTATTGTAGGTGAGATATACAGTTTTGGAGCGGCTGATATGTCGATAGTGTGGTTAGTTATTGCCTTTTAGCGAATTGCTATCTGAGGGTTCCTTGCGTATTAGTTTGGGGTTCGGCTTGTGCAGCGGCGCCAGCAGGTCGAATTTCGAGAGACTTGCTTTTACACTGCTTGACTAAGGGAGACGGTAATGGCGCCTTTTTTGACCCCACTCCGGTGGGTGCAGGCGAGGCATGGCGGGGACGCCACGCAGCGCGGCGCGGCGGTGGGAAGCTGGAAACGCTTCGAACTAGGCGTGGTGGATGTGATGTTCATCGGGCTTCGTTCGGTCAATGGCGCGCAAGGCGGGGTCGAGCGGCATGTCGGCGCGCTCGTGGAGGAATTTGAATCTCTGGGTCTGCGCACCTGCACGGTCGTGCGACACCGCTACGCGCCGGAAGGCTCGGTGCAACTCGGCAGGAACAGTTTTACGCGGGCCATGTGGGCGCCGCGAAATGTGTCGCTTGAGGCGCCAGTCCATAGCGTGCTCGCGACGTTGTGGGCGGGGTTAGTGCGCCCCAAAGTGCTGCATGTGCATGCCATTGGCCCCAGCATGGTGGTGCCGCTGGCCCGTGCCATGGGCCTGCGGGTCGTCTGCACGCACCATGGCAGCGACTATGACCGGGAAAAATGGGGCGGCATGGCCAAGGCGGTGCTGCGGTTTGGCGAGTGGTGCCAGGGACATATGGCGAATGGCCGCATCTGCGTGTCGCGCGGATTGGCGCGGTCGCTGAGTGATCGGTTTGGCCGCCAATTCAATTACATACCTAATGCTGTCAACCTACCTCAGGCGACGCGCAGCCGAGAAGCGCTGGACAAGTTCGGGCTGGAGGCGGGCCGGTATATCGTTCACGTGGGGCGGCTGGTGCCGGAAAAGCGGCAGGACGACCTGATCCACGCTTTTGCCCGGCTGCAGCGGCCGGACCTAAAGCTGGTACTGGTGGGCGGCGTGGACCATGCCAGTGCCTATTCCAAAGAACTCAAGGCGCTGGCCGCCGCGACGCCAGGTGTTGTCATGACCGGCTTCCAGAAGGGCGAGGCGCTGGTGCAATTGTTGGGTAATGCGGCAGTGTTCGCGCTGCCATCCAGTCACGAGGGCATGCCGATCGCTGCGCTTGAGGCTATGAGCCTGGGCCGCCCGGTGGTGCTCAGCGACATCGCTGCGAATATGGACCTCGATCTTCCCGCGAACTGCTATCACAAGGTGGGATCGGTGGAGGATCTTGCGGACAAGATTGCGCAGTCATTAGATGGCCACGGCCACCAGGATGTTCCGGCACATGACTGGTCTGAAGTCATGTCGAGCTATAGCTGGCCCATCGTGGCGCAGCAGACGCTGGATGTTTATTGCGAAGCGGCGCCAGCGTTGCAGGCGCGGATGGCCGTTCTCAGCCCCTGATCGCCTGCCAGTATTGCTTGATAGTGGCATCGAGCGCGTAGCGTCGGGCGCCTTCCAGCGCGAGGGTACGGCGGTCCCGTTGCTGGTCGGGTTGCAGGGCGAGCTTCATCGCTTCGGCCAGACTTGCCGCATCATTGGTTGGAACCAGCAGGCCATATTTGCACTCGGTGGCGCTCTCGACCGGGAAATAGGGGCGGTCGTCCAGGATTTCCGAGGGGCCGGAATGGCAATTGGTGGAAATGACTGGAGTGCCCAGGCACATGGCCTCGACCAAACCATTGGGGAAGCCCTCGCCATTTGAGGGTAGGACGTAGCAATCGGCTGATTTGATGACGCTAAAGGGATTTTCGCGGAAGCCGGCGAAGATCACCTGCTTGGCCAGGCCGAGTTCGTTCGCTTGCCTCTGCAAATCCGCGAGCAGGGGGCCTTCTCCCATGATGAGCAGGGTGCCGCTGGCACCAAACAATCCGAAGGCCTCGATCAGCATGGCGAAATTCTTATTGGGCACTAGGCGCCCCATCCCTACGATGAGCGGTCTGGCATAGGGCAGGTCGGCCGGAACATCACCGTTCCTGCGGATCATGTCACCGTCGATCGGGTTTGGAATGGCCGAAATATTGGCCATGGGTACGGCGTAATTTTCCGAAAGGTCCTTGGCGATACCGGAGGACACCGCGATTACTCGTTTGGCGTGGCGATAGCCGACATAGGTGAGGAAGCGGGCCATGTAGCCGGCTGCGTTGTGGGGGTGATGGCTGGTAGTATTGACGCGCTCGCTGATGACGCAGCGGATACCCTTGAGGCGGCAGATCAGGATGGACAGCAGGTTGGAGCGCGTGAGGAAGCTCACGCAGATATCAGGCGCCAGTTCATTGATCTTGCGCCAGAGGGGTACCAATCCGCCGATCAGCGAGCCTTTGGTGTCGAGCTGGTGGACGATGATGGAGGGGGGCACCGGATAGGCGGCGGGCTCCACATCAAGCAGGATCAAGTGCAACTCGGCGCCTTGGGCTTCTGCGGTGGAATTGCCGAGCAGGCGCGTCATAATGCGCTCCGCACCGCCCCCGGTCAGCGAGTTGATGACAAAGACAACCTTCTTCATCGCGCTCTCAAACAATAATACGTCATGCGTCCGGTGGTCTTTTGTGGACTGAAATATGAACGGCGCGGCAATCGGCGTATACAACGCCTATGTTAGTGTTTCTGTTGCTTAAAATAGTATTGCACTATCTCTGCACGGTAAATAGGCGTCGGAAAAGTGTATTACTGGCCTTTTTATGGTCACTAATTGGCATTTTTGTAATCTCAGCTTGCTGAGAAAGAGAGTAGTTCGATGCATGACCTCGATGTGCATAGCGAGGGGCTGACCCTGAGCGCGCGAAGGATATCGCGACACAAAGCCGAGACGCAACGGAGTGTGACGCCCTATCGCCGCCGCGGTTCCATGATCCTCATTCTGGCATTGGCGGCGTGGAGCGTGGTCTTGGCGTTGTACTATCTTGCGCGGCTGTATTTGTAGTCTTTGTTCGATCTGTCACAATTGTTAAATATTGGAATTTTGCAGATCGTTGCGATCTTAAGTATTGCAAAAATGTTCACTGTACAGGTGATGGTTTTGGGCTAAGGTCGACTTCGTCCGGCGGTGAGGCATAACAGTTCGCGGCGAAGGAGATTGAACGATGCGGGTAACAATGATCGGGTCCGGCTATGTGGGCCTCGTCAGCGGGGCTTGTTTTGCGGATTTCGGACATGACGTGGTCTGCGTCGATCTCAACAAGGCCAAGATTGCGGCGCTGCAGCGCGGCGAAATTCCGATTTTCGAGCCAGGCCTCGATGCGCTGGTCGCCAACAATGCGAGCGCCGGAAGACTCAAGTTCACCAGTGATTTGCCCTCCGCCGTGGCCCAGGCGGATATAGTCTTTGTCGCAGTGGGCACGCCCTCGCGGCGTGGTGATGGCCATGCCGATCTGAGCTATGTCTATGCCGCCGCGCGGGAAATCGCGCAGGCGGTGCGAGGCTTCACCGTTGTAGTCACCAAATCCACCGTGCCGGTGGGTACGGGCGACGAGGTGGAACGCATCATCCGCGAGACCAATCCGGATGCCGATGTGGTGGTGGTGTCCAATCCAGAATTCCTGCGCGAAGGCGCTGCGATCGAGGATTTCAAGCGCCCCGACCGCATCGTGGTAGGACTGGAGGACGAGCGCGCCCGGCCTGTGATGGAGGAGGTCTATCGGCCGCTCTATCTCAACCAGGGGCCGCTGATTTTCACGGGGCGCCGCACGGCCGAGCTGACCAAGTATGCCGGCAATGCATTCCTCGCCATGAAGATCACTTTCATCAACGAGATTGCCGATCTGTGCGAGCAGACCGGCGCCAATGTTCAGGACGTGGCCCGGGGAATTGGCGCCGACAACCGCATTGGCAGCAAGTTTCTCCATCCCGGGCCGGGCTATGGTGGCTCGTGCTTCCCTAAGGACACGTTGGCGCTGGCCAAGACCGGGCAGGACTACGGCACGCCCCTGCGGCTCGTCGAAACCACGATCGCCATCAATGACCAGCGCAAGCGAGCCATGGGCCGCAAGGTGGTGGCGGCACTGCAGGGCAAGGCCCGCGGCAAGACGGTGGGCGTGCTGGGGCTGACCTTTAAGCCCAATACCGACGATATGCGCGATGCGCCCTCCATTGCCGTCATTCAGACGCTGGTGGATGCCGGAGCCCGTGTACGTGCCTATGATCCCGAAGGCATGGAAGCGGCCAAGTCCGTGCTGGAGAATGTGGAATATTGCGAGGATGCCTACGACGCGGCCAAGGGCGCGGATTGCCTGGTACTGGTGACCGAGTGGAACGCGTTCCGCTCGCTCGACCTGGCGCGGATCAAGGATTTGATGATCAGCCCGGTTCTGGTCGACCTGCGCAATGTCTACCGCCCGAGCGAAGTCGAAGCGGCCGGATTTGCCTATTCAAGCGTCGGCCGGCCCAATGACGGCGAAACGATCGAAGTCATTTCCAGCGCTGCCGAATGATGGTTTGATCGAGATGGGCGGCCTTGCCGTCACATCTGGTCGGCCATTCGATAGGCCAGGCATAGCAGGGTCAGCATTGGATTGGCGCTGCCGGAGCTGGGGAAGACCGACGGCGACAATATCCGCACATTGGGGAAGGCGTGGCAAAGCAATTGCTCGTCGACCACGCTGTCGGCGGCGCTCAAGCCCATGCGCGTGCTGCCCGAGGGGTGGAAGACGTCGCGGAAATCGCTTTCCCGCAGAGGCGCATCAGGGGGCACGGACCATTCGATCTGGCATGCACTTTGCAGATCATGCCCCTCCCACATCCGCCGGTAGATGGCGAGGGCCTGATCGGCGGTTCTGAGGTCGCTATCGAGAATCTGCCAATCGAGTTTGGCCCTTGGGACACCGAAGGGATCTGTGCTCTGGGAAAGGCTGATGCGGCTGGCGGCGGCCGGGAGCTGTTCAGTGCGGATTTCGGCATGAATCTCCACCGAAGGCGGCAAGAGCCAATCGAAATGCGCCAAACGCCAAGCAGCGGCATGGGCAATCTTGCGGCCGGAGGCCAGGGTAGAGCCGAGACTGGCGTCGGACTTGTCGAGCCGTCGGCGCAGGTGGTCGCGTACCACGTTGACCTCCTCGTCCTTCATGTCGAGGCGGAGGCAAAGATAGGCCGAGCCGATGCTGCCGGTCCGCTGAGGGGCCGGCAGCAGCTCGAAATGGGTGGCGTGACGCTGTCCTTCGGTGCGCGCATGGCCGACGAGATAGGCAATCATATTGGGGGTGAAGCGAAACACCCTGCCGACATTGGCTGCCAGATGATCGACGAAATGTTCGCCAATCGGTCCGGTGGAGCTGGCGTCGGCATTGGCCTTGCGGGCGAGTAATAGCAGTAACCTGGTGCTTTCCAGCGTGCCGGCGGCAAAGACGAACTGATCGGCTGCGATGGAGATGCTGTGGCCGTGAAAGCCGGTGGCGCGGACCAAAGCGATGCGATTGCCCTCGGGTGACAGGTCGAAATCCACTGCCGTTGCATTGGAGAGGACGGTGATATTGCTATTGCGGGCGATCTCGGGAGCCAGTTGCAGATAAACGTTTCGGTTGCGGAACGGGACGATCTTGGGCAGCCGACATTCGACCCCATCGACCCGGCCGATGGAAACCAGGCTCTCTGGGCGGCCTTGGGGCAATTGTTCGAAGTCGCGATGCGGCATGTCGAAGAGATTTTCGACATCACGGGTATAACGATAGATATCGTCATAGGCGATCGGCCAGGCGGGGACGCCGACATAGTCGCGGGCAGTAAGATCATGCCGCGTCAAGGCGATAAGCCGGCCGCCCCAGAGATCTGAGGTGCCGCCCAGACCGCGCTGACGTCCCCTTAGCGCACCGCCATAGTCGGTGGCCGGGGTCTCAATGGAATTAAGGGCTGCCGCCTCCGGGGTTGGCGCGGAGTGCCCACTTTCGAGAACGATGACGCGTTTGCCGCGCTGGGCCAGCCGCGTCGCTGCGGCTATGCCCGCCGGGCCGGCGCCGATGACACAAACGTCCCATCGTGCGCCAAGGTCCGCAGCATTTGCTGCGCTAAGATCGACATGCGGCACACTTTCGCTCCAGATGCGACAATGATGTCAATTCTGTATTATTGTGGAGGTTTAGGGATGTACTTCCACTGGAAGACAATTACTTCCTTGTAACGTAGGTTGATGATGGCATTTCATTTTGGGTTTTGCCATGAAGAATTTCGATCTTGCCGTTCTTGCGACAAGTTTTTTTATCTCGGCGAGTAATTTTCTGAAAGTACAAGTAAACGCCGGTGCGGACTTGCCGCTGAAGCGGTCGGATATTCCGATCAGAACGCCGTCGTCAGAACTTCAATGTCCTGCGGCGGGCCGGGTTTGACCTCGAATTCGCGGTTGAACGCCTGGTCGCCCTGCTTGGCGAGGACGAGATAGGTGCCCTCGGCGAGCACAGTGGTGGGGAAGGCGCCCAGTTCGGTGAAGATGGTGGCGCCATCGCTGGTCTTGATGGTCCAGTCGACATCGGCGATGGCCTCGCCGCCGGCTTCGGACACCAGCTTGAACGAGACCTGGCTCGCCAGGTGGTAGAGGGTGGCGTCGGTCAATTGGCCCGGCTCGACCTGCAGGTCGGCGCGCACCACAGCATTGATGGCGCCGAAATGGGACACCACGTGGTAGGTGCCCGAATTGATGGTGACGATCTCGTTGGGCTGCACGCCCTGCGCGACTGGGGTGCGAGTGGCTTCGTCGCCCGAGGTAAAGATTTCAAAGCTCAGCAGATCGGGCGGAATGGGAATGTCGCCGGTGACAGCCGCGTTGAGGCGCAGGGCGCCGGCTTCCAGGATGTAGGTTTTCTGATTGTCGCCGGGGTTGACGGTGAGCGTGTCGCTGATCTGGGCGCGGCCATAGGCGATGTGCACGAGATATTCGCCGGGCGGTAGGGAGAGCCTGGCGGTGCCATCCTCGGATTTGGCAGCCATGGCGATTTCGCCATTGGCGGCAGGTGTCGCATCGAAAATGCGCCAAACCAGCCCCTCGGTGATGGGGGCGCTGTCGGGCGTGATGAGCGCGGTGAGGGTCACCGGCTGGGGTGCCGAGGTGATGGCCGTGATGGCCTCGGTGGCGGGATTATCGGGCGAGACCTCGGGCGGCGTGATGGCCGGGCGGCCGTCGCGATCCGGCCGTGGTCGCGGCATGGGCGGTATTTCGGCGTCCTGAGCGAATGCCGGTGCGATGGCGAGCGGCACAATTGGCTGCGCCAATGCGAAAACACCCAGCAGGATCGCCATCAATGGCCCAAAACGCATATCGAATACCCCAGCAGCGGTCAGCAAGGCGGCGTAACTTAGTGCGCTGCCACCGACTCGCAATCGGGCCGTGATAGGCAGCGATTGGGGAGAAGCTGTGTCACAGCCCAGTGCAATTGGGAACCGGCGAGGCTCTGCGCCAAGCGATTTTATGTGAATGGGCTGGCCGCGACGGGCTGCGACTTGTATTGCTCCGGCACGATCAGGAGATGAACATGCCTGCCAATGCCGCCCTTGTTGACTACCTGCTGACGCGCCGTTCGGTCGGCCCGGCCTTTCTGGTCGAGCCGGGGCCGAGTGCGGACGAACTCAAAACGCTGCTGACCATCGGTACGCGCGTGCCCGACCATGGCAAGCTGGCGCCGTGGCGGCTGGTGCTGTTCGTGGGCGATGAGCGGCGGCGGGCAGGGACCGTGCTGGCCGATATCGCCAAGACCAAGAATCCTGCCCTTACTGACGCTGAACTGGATGTGGAGCGGCAGCGCTTTCTGCCGGCGCCTCTGACGATTGGGGTGATTTCGGCGGCGGCAGAGCACCCCAAGATTCCCGAATTCGAGCAACTGATCTCGGCGGGCAATGTGGCATTCAACCTGGTGCATGCGGCCAATGCGCTGGGCTATGCG
Source organism: Devosia sp. ZW T5_3 (assembly GCF_044987315.1). NCBI lineage: Bacteria > Pseudomonadati > Pseudomonadota > Alphaproteobacteria > Hyphomicrobiales > Devosiaceae > Devosia > Devosia sp. ZW T5_3. Next base: position 233,113 of record NZ_JBJDRE010000004.1, on the reverse strand, counting down.
GCGCAATGGGTGACCCGGTGGTATGCCTATGACGCCGAGGCCGCGCAGGCGCTGGGGGCGAGGCCAGGCGAGCGGTTTGTCGGATTTGTGCATATCGGCACGCCCACGACGCGGATCGAAGATCGGCCGCGCCCCGCGCTTGACGATGTCGTGACCTATTGGTCGGGCCAATAATAGTTAACGCGGCATTAACCCGAATTAGCGCTTTCTAAACGCGAGCGATTCCCCGGGTGAGTTTTGGATGGGCGTGCAACCCATTTCAGTGCCGCAAAGCCTGGCCTATGTCCTGACCGCTGCGGGCGACAGGAATGGGGTGGATTTCGACTATCTGCTGCAGACCGCCATGCGCGAAAGCAGCCTCAACCCGCAGGCCAAGGCGCAGACGTCTTCGGCGGTCGGGCTGTTCCAGTTTCTTGAATCGACCTGGCTGCAGGTGCTCAAGCAAGAGGGGCCGCGGCTGGGCTATGGCCAATATGCCAATGCCATCGAAGTGAACGCGAACGGGGATTACACCGTGCGCGACCCGGCGCAGAAGGCGACCATTCTCAAGCTGCGCGAAGATCCACAAATGGCGGCGGATCTGGCGGCGGCTTTCACCAAGAGCAATGGCGATTATCTGAGCGCACGGTTCGGGCGGATGCCGAGCGCAGGCGAGCTGTATATTGCGCATTTTCTGGGGGCGCAGGGGGCGGAGCGCATGTTTACCGCCGGGCTGCAGAACCCGGACCAGATTGCGGCGCAACTGTTTCCCAAGCAGGCGGCGGCCAACAAGGCGATCTTTTACAGCGATGGAAGAGCGCGGACGATTCGTGAGGTCTATCAATCGCTGGTGGCCAAGCATGATGGCAGCCAGCCGGCGGCGACGTTTACCGCGCAGCAGATGAGTGGGACTAAGCCGGACGCGCCGGTAATTGCCTCGCGGTTCTCGCCGGAGAACATGTCGTTTACGGGATTGTTCCGCACCGAGGCAGAGGGAGCGGCGAAGTCGCCGCTGAATTTGCCAGAGGAAGGGGCAGCGTTTTTCACACAGCTTTATGCGCGGTAGGGATAGGCCCGCCTGGCCTGCCGAAGCCAACGCCTCGAATCAGCGGCATATCATAGCGGAACAGGTCCCTGGTTGGCGCATTTAGAATTTGTCAGTCATTGGGGGTGAGAGTGATTGCACTGCAATCCGGTTGGGATGAATCTGCTGTAGCTGAGCGATTCTAAAACAATTCGGGCGCTAGCGAACCGATGGATCGAAAGATGGCCAGATCGACTACTCGGGGGGAAGTCGAAACGGGGCGCGGCATACCAAGAGGCTGGATGATCACCGGAATGGCAATTGCCGCCTGGTTGTTCGTTGTAGCCGCAGGATATACCGCGAAGAGCCTGTTCGACTTGGCCTCCAACATTCTCTGATTACCGATATTATCTTGGGTGTTTGAACGCACCAGCAGCGTTATGGTGAACCGTTCCTTAAAACTTGCCGCTTAGTCTTACCCAGAGTTGCTCCGGGGTGTGGCATGGTTGAGTATAATGAGTTCCTCTGGCTGGCGCAGTCGCCCGATAGCGAAGAGCGCGGGCAGGCGGCTTATATGGCCGCGAGCGCCTATCTCAATCACCACGGTCCTGCCGATGAGCATGCCGCGCTTTATGCCGTGCTGTTCCGGTTTCTCGAAGACCCCTCCGTCAAGGTGCGTGCCGCGCTGGCCTATGGCCTGCTGCATTCGGCCGAGGCGCCGCGCCCGATCATCATGGCGCTGCTGCACGATAGCGGCGTGATTGCCCGGGCCGTGCTGCAATATTCGCCGGTGCTGATCGATGCGGACATGATGCCGGTGGTGCGCCAAGGCGAGGCGGACCTGCTGATTGCCATTAGCCAGCGGCAAAAGCTCAGTACGCGGTTGGTCGATGCGTTGATCGGTCGCGAGCATCGGCAGATGACACTGAAATTGCTGGCACGGACGGATTTATCGATTGGCGCGGCGTGCCTTGACCGGCTGGTGATGGCTCATGGCGCAGATGCGCAGATGCGTGGGGCTTTGCTGCGGCGGCAGGACCTGCCGGCGGGGGCGCGGCTACTGCTGGTGCAACAGGCCATGGAGGCCATGCGCGGCGCCCGCATCGTCAAGGGCGCGGTGGCGCCGGAAAGGCTCAATCGCCTGCTGCGCGATAGCGTCGATACGGCGATTTCGGCCATTGGCGAGCGCGAGGCGATCAATCCGGGAACCGGCTATGCCGCCGAGCTGATTGCCAGCGACCGGCTCAATATGCGCGTGCTGCTGCATGCCATGGTCACGGGCCATGTGATGTTCTTTGCCAATTGCGTGGCCGAACTCAGTCAATCGCCGCGCGACAAGGTGTTTAGTGTGCTCGAGGCGGGCAGCCGGGTGGCGATCAATGCCCTGTTGGTGCGTTGCGGCATGGGGCCGGCGATGCGGGACTTGGTGATACGGCTGATCGGTCATGCCCGGGCGACCGATCTGGCTGACGACGCGGCGGCGCGGCATCTGGTGGTGTCGGCGCTGACCGAGGGGCTGATCGCCGAATATGGCGGGGTCATTCCCGAGGAGTTGGAGGAGGCGTTTGCCTATCTCAGCGAGCAGAATGTGGCGCTGGCCCGCAAGGCAGCAGAGGGCGTCATGTCGGCTTTTGCGCAGGAAGCGGGCGAACGTCGCATAGTGGCGCTGGATTGGGATGAGCAGGTGGCCTTGCCGGCGGCTTAGGACCAATCGCTATTCGTCGGGGGCACAACGCCGCAATTCGTTGTGTCTAGGTTCGTTGACGTGAGCGTGCCCAGTTTTTGAGTTCGGATTCGAACCAACCCTCAGCAACGTAGCTAGCATCCGTAGAAGAACGGAAAGTGATGTATCGGCTGTGGCCCTTGCCACCCAGCCAGCTTTGGAAATCGGAAAAGCTTGGATAGTGGCCTGGCTTGGATACGTATCCCGTTTCGTCGGCCCAAATTGTTGCAAGATGACGGATTGCCACTTCGGCTTCAGCTTTTGTTACCACCGATTAGTATCTCAATACCGGAACTGTTCGCTCAGTACGCGCTCTTCGAGGCTGGTGCCAGGATCGAAGAGCAGGGTGACGCCAGAGTCGCGATCTTCGCGGATGGTGACTTCGAGGACGTTCTGGAATTCCACATTGTCAGCGACGGCGCTGACCGGCCGCTTGGCGGCTTCGCGGGTGATGAATTTGACTTCGGCCCGATTGCCCAGGATGGCGCCGCGCCAGCGGCGGGGGCGGAAGGGGGAGATTGGGGTCAGCGCCAGCAGGGGGGAATCGATGGGCAGGATCGGACCGTGCGCGGACAGGTTATAGGCGGTGGAGCCGGCCGGGGTGGAGAGCAGCACGCCGTCGCAGATCAGCTCGTCGAGGCGGGTTTCGCCATCGACCACGATCTGGAGCTTGGCGGCCTGGTAGGTGGAACGGAACAACGACACTTCATTGAGCGCCAGCGCCGTCTGGGTAACGCCCGATGTGCTGAGCACAGTCATGGACAACGGATAGATGCGGGTGGCCTGCGCCACTGCAAGGCGTTCGGCCAGCGTGTCTTCGGAAAAGACATTCATCAGAAAGCCGACGGAGCCGAAATTCATGCCATAGACGGGTACGTTGCGCCCCATGGCCTGGTGCAGGGTCTGCAGCATCAGGCCGTCGCCGCCAAGCGCCACTATGACATTGGCCTCGTCGAACGGGGTAGCGCCGTAGCGCTCGCGCAGGCGCGCGGCTGCCGTGTCGGCTTCGGCGGTGCCGTTGGTTACAAAGCCAACCCGATCTGTCTGGACGCTCAATTCGTATTCTCCGGCAGGGCAGTTGGCGCGTTCGGGCCGTAGCATAGAAGCCAAAACGGTGCCAGACGCAACGCCGATGGTGCGTCACTCGGCCGGGCCGTGCGCGGTGGCCGTGAGCAGGTGGGGGACCTCGCCGGGGACGAGGCGAATGGCCGTCAGCCTGCCGGTGGCATAGGCGCCGGTATCGATGCAGATGCGGCCGGGCGAAATATAGGGCTCGGCGGCGGGCGTGTGGCCGTGCACCACCAAAAGGTTGGGCGGCCAAGGGGCCGTGTTGGTAGGGTCATAGCGCATCCATTGCAGGATATCGTCGCTTTGTTGGTCGAGCGGCAGATCCGGCTTCATGCCGGCATGCACCAGCACGACGCCGGGCAGGCTGAGCGAGACGGGCAGGCTTTCGAGGAATTCCAGATGGCCGAACGGGATGTGGTTGCGCAGGCGGCCGAGCCGCGCCTGCACACTGGCGGTGGTAAAGCCGGCCATAGGCACGCCATAGGATTGCAAGGTTTCGGCTGCGCCCAGCTTGAGCCATTGCGAACCGGCGACCGGATTGCGGCAATAGGCGAGCATGAGTTCTTCGTGATTGCCGGCGAGGCAGATGCGGCGCGTGCCCGGCGGCGGCGGCGAGAGCAGATAGTCGATAACGCCAGCGGAATTGGCGCCGCGATCCACGTAGTCGCCGAGATAAACCAGCCAGATTTCGCCACTGGCACCGGCGGCGTCCTCGAGGATTAGCTGTTCAAGGTGCTGTAATTCGGGCAAGCAGCCATGGATATCGCCGATAGCATAGACGGCACGAGGCCATTGCTGCGCAACCAGGCGCTCACGCCCCTGCGGCGCCGGATCGGGCTGGCGCTGCGGCAGCAGGCGCCGTATCAGCGAAAGCATACTTGTTGCGGCATTGGGGATACACTCCGGCGCGACGCTGGACCTTGACTGCCGAGGAACAAGGATTCAAGCCTCAAACCAAGGTGTGATTAATGTCGGCAGATCAGACCGCCAGGCAGTAGGAATTGCCGGTGCGGCCAGCATTGTCAAACCGGCCGGTATTGGAGACCTGGCGCGGGCTCGGCTTCTCGGTGGGCGCCAGCGATCGCCGAATACGCTGGGCCGCAGCCGCTGTGCGGGCCAGGCGCAGTGCCGACCAGCAATGCATGGCCGCGACTGCCGAAAAGGCGAAGGCTGCGATCCATGCCGGCCAGATTTGCGCACTTACGGCGATGGCCACAAAGACCAGAGTGGCGACCGCGAATGCCAGGAGCCAGGTGATCTTGCGGTTGCAGGCGGAGTACCAGATGGCCGGATCGGAAAAGCTCCAGCCGACGCCATAGATATCGGCGGCCAACAAGGCTCCGCGTCCCATTGCGTCATAAAAATAGAAGGTCCCGGAGCGATCGGTCGCAACAAATTCAGCCAGCGCGGAATCGGCGGCGACGCGACGGAAACCATCGCCATCGGTGAAGCTGATCTCGGTGAAAACCCGATAGAGCTGTTTTTCAGCGCTCGGCTGGGCGGCTTCGATCGTTCCGTGCTTGATCGTGAAGTTCAAGCCTGCATCAAACGCTGGCGCCATCGCAATTCCACCGTGACAAGAGCCAGATTGGACGCGTCAGATAAATCTGACGGCGGCGCGTCTGACAGCTTCGTAGAGATTGCTGTGACATTATCCAAACAAGGCCCCGGCACAAGCACAGCGGGGGCTCGAGGATGGGATGTCCAATGGAATTTTTGTGAGCGAGGTGCGCGTGAATACCAGGTCTCAACCGGCAGATAAGTAGCGCTGCGGCGAAAACAGCGGCGCCATGTCGTCGTGGACTGGGAAAAGAGGCGGGCAGCACCCGTTGCGGCGGAAGAATGCTGCCCATCGACGTCCCGTCGATGTCGATACTGATATCGAGCCCAGCAAATACGATACAGTAAGTGGGTTGAGGCGGCTATATGACGTTCGATCTATTTATCTGCGTTATCGGAATATCTAAGATGCGCGGATTTTATTGTAAGCATATCGTGATTTAGAATATCCGGTATTATTGCCTCTGGATTTATATGAATACAGTATGACTATTGTTGTTGGAGCCAATGTGGGTATTTCTGAGCAATGGGTCGCGAAAAACACTAATCCGCTGAACAAGGTGCAGGGTTGCTGCGCGATGTCGCTTGGTCTGCCGGCGGGCGTTGCGGCATCCAGAGTCTGCAGAAGGAGGATCGCGATTGGCTCGTGGCTATGCCTGGACCGATGATGAGGACCATGTCGCCGTGGACGCTGTCACAGTCAGTATCGGCAGCGACACGCGTATTCTCAAGATTGCCGGACTGGAATTCGGGACGCCCAGCGCCTGGGTCTATTGGCCGGCGACCCTGCACCAGGGCGAACCGATCGAACCGCGAACGGAGGGACCATTCGAGGATGTCGGTGTGGCGCTCGACTATGCCGAGCAGATGTCGGATCTCTACGGTTTCAAGCGCGTTGTCGTCGTCCTGCAGGACATTGCTTTGTGGCGGCAGGAATGGGGCGCGCTGGACGGACGGCTCGATGGGTGCTGACTGTCAGTTTGCGGGCGTCGCCAGTTCGGTTGCGAAGCCGACACGGGCCAATAGGCCGCGATGGTTTGAGCCTAAATTGGATGGCATGGCGCCTATCTCGTCGATGCGCAATCCGCCGCGGGTGAACATGTTGTCGATCGGTATACCCCATTCGCCCAACCGCACTGGCCAAGTCGAAGGATAGCGGGGCGGGGGCATTAATTGGTTGCGGTTGACGAACTGACGGACGCTGCGCGACCAAGACGCGCTGTTAAAATCGCCGGTCAGCAGCATTGGGCCGTCGATCTGTCGCAGCACGTGGCTGATTTCCCAAAGTTCATCGATGGAAATGCCATCGAAATAGGGTTTGCTCAGGTGCAGTGCGATGATGGTCACGGAGTGGCCGTTGATCGTCGTCCGGGCCGTTATCAGGCGCTCGCGCTGCATGGGGCCGAGCAGGTGCATCTGGCCATTGACCAATGGCGTGCGCGAAAACAGCGACAAATCGCAGGTCAGGGTATCGGTGCAGCCAATGCGATAAGGGAAAGTGGTGGCAAGGCGCTCCAGCGAACGCTCGATGCCAGGGGTCTCCATGATCACGGCAATATCGGGCGCTCGCTCGATCATGTAATCGGCAACGTCCTGGCCGCGTTCCGATGTTGCCAGGACATTGAAACTCATCACTGTAAATCCGTTGGGATCAACGGCTTCGGCCAGCAGCGACCGTGTTTCCTGCTGCTGGTGGATGAGATAGGCGCCTTGGCCGATGCTGACGAGGATCAGCGCGAGCACCGCCACGCCGCGCCAGCGGGCGCCCAGCATGAAGAGCGCGATCGGCAGGGCCAGACACGCCGCCGCCAGATGAAAGCGCAGCGATTGCAGCACATCCGGATTGGGCACGGGCAGGTCAAAGCTCGCCGCGACGAGGCCAAGCATGGCCAGAACCGCCAGTATGGTGACGGCACCGCGAAGCTCAAGTTTCATCGTGACCGCTCGGGATTGCACTGGGATATATTCACCGCGCCAATAGCGGTGCTTTGCCCGTGCCGGTCAATACACTTGGCGCTACTGGCTAGGTAGGCCGAGGGGGCAGCGCTTTCCGCCGCAGGGACACTGCCCCTCTCCGCCGCTCATCCCACATGGACAGGATGAGGAGCCCGGTCGTTTTCCCAGACTGCTGCTGTTGCCGGAGAAAAGTTATGTTCAACTGCGGCAATAAAGATCAGGAATAATTGGCAATATTCTACTGAATATTCAGTTTCATTGGAAGTAAATATTTAAATTTACGCAATTGATTTCGTATAGTTTCGATATTTACTTAATTAAAGCTTTTTGTATTTCGTATTTGTTTCGACAATCTCTCATGGATCGTCCCGGTGCGCGATGGCGGCCGAAGTGTTCGCCAAGCCTTCGGCGTCCAGGCCGTGTGGATCAAGGTGCCAATTGGGGGGGGAATGGTGCCGGCAGCAGGGTTCGAACCCGCGACCCCCTGATTACAAATCAGGTGCTCTACCAACTGAGCTATACCGGCGCGCGATGCCATCTAGCATCGAAGGGGCTCATGGGCAACGGGGTTGATTGGAAGCGCGGCTTGGCGTCGGTGATAGCACCTGGCTCAGATGCAAAAATGGCCGGTTATCCGTGGGGCTGCGTAAGGCATTGCCCGCAGGCTTAACGTAAATAAGCTGTTGAAATTCCTGTTTCTTCTTTTCGGACCTAAGAGTGTAGGCCAGTTCAATTCTGGGTAGTCCGATGTTGAAGCGTTTTGATGGGCCTGGACGACCAATCTGCCGATTCAGAATGACGCGCCGCGCCAGTGTGCGGTCATGAGGCGGCGGATTTTGCGACCGCTCGCTTTCCGGCCGGTGCGGCGTGGGCCGCCAGCTTTGCCGGCGCGGATTTATCCGCGCTTTGAATCGGTGGAAATCGGCGGGCTGCCGGTGGCGCGGCTTGATCGTAAGCAGACCGCGCGCCTGTTGATCGATCTGGCGGTGAAATATCGCCGCCGCGACCGGCCCTGGATTGCCACCAGCATTAATGGCCAGGTGCTGTCAGAGGCGGCGCGCCAGCCGGCCTTGCGTGAGGCGGTGCGTTTTGCCGACGTGATCAGTTGTGACGGGCAACCGCTGGTGATGGCGAGCCGGCGGGTGACCGGCTTTGCGCTGCCGGAGCGGGTGGCGACGACCGATCTGTTTCACGACGTGGTGACGGCGGCGCGTGAGCGGGTGGTCAGCATGTATTTCCTGGGCGGCACCGAGGGTGAGAATGCGCGGGCAGTGGCTGCGGTGCGCGATAGCTATCCGCATCTGCGCATTGTGGGGCAGGGGCACGGTTATCGTACGCATCGGCAGTGGATAAGCGTGGTGCGCGACATCGACCGGCTCGGACCCGACATCGTCTGGCTGGGACTGGGCGTGCCGCGCGAGCAGGAATTCTATATGCGGTTTGCCCATGCCATGCCCAATGTCGGGCTGATCAAGACCAGTGGCGGGCTGTTTAATTTCCTCTCCGCTTCAGCCGCGCGGGCGCCGCAATGGATGCAGGATAATGGCCTGGAATGGGTTTACCGCATGGGGCGTGAGCCCCGGCGCCTGCTGTTCCGCTATCTCACCACCAGCCCGCATGCGGCCATGCTGATGCTGACGCGCCAGAAATGGGGCAAGGGGATAGCCGAACTGGGCGAGCGCATTGACCGCTGGTAACGGTGGCTGGAACTATTTTTCTGCGTTTTCCTGTCGTGGCGCACATTCAAACGCCATCTGATCGCGCCTTGGCTTTTCTATAACGCGTCTTGTTCCCGAGGGAGACGAATGTGCCTCAAGCCCTTGCGCAGCAAGGGTTTCCGCCATTTTCTGGCTTGATGCTGCCGCGTTCCGGGCCTAACCAATCAGCCTAAGCGAGTGCCGTGTTGAGCGGCTATGGAGCATAGCTGCTGTGACCAGCAATCGACTGACGCATCTGCAGACCCTGGAAGCCGAGAGCATCGAAATCCTGCGCGAGGTCGCGGCCAGTTTCGAGCGTCCGGTGATGATGTATTCCATCGGCAAGGATTCCAGCGTCCTGCTGCATTTGGCGCGCAAGGCGTTCTATCCGTCCAAAATTCCGTTCCCGCTGCTGCATGTCGATACGACGTGGAAGTTCCGCGAGATGATCGCGTTTCGCGACAAGATGGCCGAGGATTACGGCTTCGATCTCATCACCCACACCAATGCCGATGGTGTGCGTGACAACATCAACCCGTTCGATCACGGCTCCTCGCGCTATACCGACATCATGAAGACTGCTGCCCTGCGGCAAGCGCTCAACGCCGGCCAGTATGATGCGGCCATTGGCGGGGCGCGGCGCGACGAGGAAAAGTCCCGCGCCAAGGAGCGGGTCTTCTCCCATCGCAATGCTGGCCATGCGTGGGACCCCAAGAACCAGCGGCCCGAGCTGTGGCGGGTGTTCAATACCCGCCTTAATCCGGGCGAGAGCATGCGCGTGTTCCCGCTGTCGAACTGGACCGAGCTCGATATCTGGACCTACATTTATTCGGAAAATATCCCGATCGTGCCGCTCTATTTCGCCCGGGAACGGCCGGTGGTGGAACGGTTCGGCACGCTGCTGATGGTCGATGACGACCGCATGCCGCTGGGCAAGGATGAAGTGCCGCGGCACGAGTTGGTGCGGTTCCGCACACTGGGTTGCTATCCGTTGACCGGCGCGATGCGTTCGACGGCGACGAGCCTGCCCGAAATCATCATGGAAATGCAGGCGAGCCGCACCTCGGAGCGCGAGGGACGCCTGATCGACAGCGATCAGGTCGGCTCGATGGAAAAGAAGAAGCAGGAAGGCTATTTCTGACGATGACCCTGCCAATGGCCACGCCTGACACCGATATCGATCTCTGGCTAGATCAACAAACCGACAAATCCCTGCTGCGCTTTCTCACCTGCGGCAGCGTGGATGACGGCAAATCAACGCTGATCGGGCGGCTGCTCTATGACAGCCAGCTGATCCTCGATGACCAGCTCGCCAGCCTCAAGAAGGAAAGCCGCAATCGCACCACGGGTGACGAGGGGATCGATTTCTCGCTGCTGGTCGATGGTCTTTCCGCCGAGCGGGAGCAGGGCATCACGATCGATGTGGCCTATCGGTTTTTCTCGACCGACAAGCGCAAATTCATCGTCGCGGACACGCCCGGCCACGAGCAATATACCCGCAACATGGCGACCGGTGCCTCCAATGCCGATCTGGCGCTGCTGCTGATCGACGCCCGCAAGGGCGTGCTGACGCAGAGCCGGCGGCATAGTTTCATCCTGTCGCTGATCGGCGTGAAGCATGTCGTCCTGGTGGTCAACAAGATCGATCTGGTCGATTACAGCCAGGACGTGTTCGATAGAATAGTTGCCGAATATCGCGCTTTTGCGGAGCCGCTGGGTTTCAAGACGCTGGCGGCCGTGCCGGTTTCGGCGCTGCGGGGCGACAATATTCTGGGCCAGAGCGCCAATACGCCGTGGTATCGCGGGCCGGGCCTCGTGCCCTATCTCGAAGGCATCGAAGTTGCCGATGACCGCGCCAGCCAGAAATTCCGGTTCCCCGTGCAATGGGTGAACCGGCCGAACCTGGATTTCCGTGGTTTTTCCGGCACGGTAGCGGCGGGCGTGGTCAAGGTGGGCGATGACGTGCTGGTGGCTGCCTCGCGCAAGCCGGCACGGATCAAAGCCATTGTCACCATGGATGGCGAACTCGATCAGGCGGTGGCGGGGCAGGCGGTGACGCTAGTGCTCGACCGCGAGGTGGACGTGTCGCGTGGCGATGTGCTCACCCATGCGGGCGAGACGCCGGAATTCTCCAATCAGTTCCAGGCCCGCGTGGTGTGGATGAATGAGGAGCCGGCCTATCCGGGGCGCTCCTATCTGCTCAAGATCGGCTCGCAGATCGTCCCCGCGACGATCACCGATCTCAAGTTCCGCACCAATGTGAATACGCTGGAACAGACGGCGGCGACCAAGCTGGACCTCAATGAGGTGGCAACGGTTACCATCGCAACGGACCGGGCCATTGCCTTTGATCCCTATGCGGCCAATGCCGTTACCGGTGGCTTCATTCTGGTCGACCGGATTTCCAATGCTACGCTGGGCGCTGGAACCGTGGAATTCGGCCTGCGCCGGGCGCAGAACCTGACCTATCAGTCCTTCGATGTGAATCGGCAGGTTCGCGCGGATATGAAGGGGCAGCAGCCGCAGATCGTGTGGTTCACCGGGCTTTCCGGCTCGGGCAAATCCTCGGTCGCCAATCTGCTGGAAAAGCGCCTCACGGCTGAGGGCAAGCACGCCTATATCCTTGATGGCGACAATGTCCGCCATGGGCTCAACAAGGATCTCGGCTTTACCGAAGCGGCGCGCGTGGAGAATATCCGCCGTGTGGCCGAGGTTGCGAGGCTAATGGCCGATGCCGGGCTGATCGTGCTGGTCTCGTTCATCTCACCCTTCGAGAAGGAGCGGCGGCTGGCGCGTGAAATCGCCGGCGATATCACCTTCACCGAGGTCTATGTGGATACCCCCATCGAGGTGTGCGAGGCGCGTGACCCCAAGGGGCTCTACAAGCGCGCCCGGGCCGGCGAGATCAAGAATTTCACTGGTATCGACTCCCCGTTTGAAGCGCCAACCAACCCGGAGTTGGTGCTGCATGGCGCCGAGCATGAACCGCTTGATCTGGCGGATCAGCTGCACGGCTTGCTGCGGTTTTAAGGCCGGATTATTACGAGTCGGGGAAGGCGCGCTGCGCCCTCCCGCTTTCAAAGCCGCCTTGCTTCCCTCAACCAACTCGCTAGGCTCACCCCAATAGGGGGAGCGAATATTGGCCAAACGCAGGGCAAGGCGTACATCCAGCGGCAAGGCACATGCCTTGGCCGTGTGGATAGCATCGCGGCATTTGCCGCGGCATGGCACTTTCTTCATCGCTTTGGTGGTCGGATCCGTCGTGCTGCTGCTCAGCCTCTGGCTGGCGCCGGTCTTTGCCGTGGTGTTCGGCGCAATCGCGCTATTCATGACCTATCTGGTTCTGGTGGCACTGATGCTGCCGCTGTTGAACTCGGAATTCCTGCGCTCGCGCGCGGATGAGGCCGACACGCCGACCGGGCTGATCTTTGCCGTTGTCATCGGCGTGGTTGCCGTGTGCAGTGCCACGCTGTTCATGGCGCTGAACGGCAGTGAAGGGCCGCGGGTCGTCGAGGTCAGCCTGAGCATCGTGTCGGTGCTGTTGAGCTGGCTCGTTGTCCACACCATGGCGTCGCTGCACTACGCCTATGAGTTCTATGAGCGCGCGGTGGAGGGTGGCGACGCGGTGGCGGGGGGCTTGGATTTTCCCGAGGGCGACGGCCCCGATGGCCTGGCTTTCCTATATTTCGGCTATGTGATCGGGACGGCCTTTGCGGTGTCCGACATCCGCGTCACCTCAGCCAAGATGCGTAAATTCGTGCTGGTGCACTCGGTGTTCTCGTATTTCTTCAATACGCTGATCGTGGCGGCTACGGTCAATGTCGCGGTGGCCGTTGGGGCGGGGTGACACCTTGGGCGGTTGCCGCCCCGGCCCGCTTTGTGCAACACCATCGCCAAAGACATGCCCCAAGGAGAATCTGCCATGAAGACCCGCGCCGCCGTCGCGTTCCAGGCTGGAAAGCCGCTCGAAATCGTCGAAGTGGATCTTGATGGCCCCAAGGCGGGCGAAGTGTTGATCGAAATCAAGGCGACGGGCATTTGCCACACCGATGACTTCACCCTGTCGGGCGCGGACCCGGAAGGCCTGTTTCCCGCCATTCTTGGTCATGAAGGCGCGGGCGTGGTGGTCGATGTGGGGCTCGGGGTCACAAGCCTCAAAAAGGGCGACCACGTCATCCCGCTCTACACGCCTGAATGCCGCGAGTGCTATTCCTGCCGCTCGGGCAAGACTAACCTGTGCACGGCCATCCGCGCCACGCAGGGGCAGGGGCTGATGCCCGATGGCACCTCGCGCTTCTCCTTCGAAGGCAAGCCGATCTTCCATTATATGGGCTGTTCGACCTTCTCGAATTACACCGTGCTGCCTGAGATTGCGGTCGCCAAGATCGATGCCTCGGCCGCCTTCGACAAGGTCTGCTATGTGGGCTGCGGCGTCACTACCGGCATTGGCGCGGTGATCAATACGGCCAAGGTCGAAATCGGCGCCACGGCGGTGGTGTTCGGGCTGGGCGGCATTGGCCTCAATGTCATCCAGGGTCTGCGGCTGGCCGGCGCCGATATGATCATCGGTGTTGATCTGAACAATGATAAGAAGGCCTGGGGCGAGCGCTTCGGGATGACGCATTTCGTCAATCCCAAGGAGATCGAGGGCGATATCGTGCCCTATCTGGTCAACCTCACCAAGCGCCGGGGCGATCTGATCGGCGGGGCCGATTACACCTTCGATTGCACCGGTAACACCACGGTTATGCGTCAGGCGCTGGAAGCCAGCCATCGCGGTTGGGGCAAGTCGGTGGTGATCGGTGTTGCCGGGGCCGGCAAGGAAATCTCGACCCGCCCGTTCCAGCTCGTCACCGGCCGCACCTGGATGGGCACGGCTTTCGGCGGCGCCAAGGGGCGCACCGATGTGCCGAAAATCGTCGATTGGTATCTCGATGGCAAGATCGAGATCGATCCCATGATCACCCACACGCTGCGCCTCGAAGACATCAACAAGGGCTTCGAGATGATGCATTCAGGCGAAAGCATCCGCAGCGTCGTGGTTTACTGACGCCGGTTATCGACTCTCGTACCGCTTTTGCATCACCCGCCCTTTGAAGGCGGGTGACTCGCTGACGAGTTTGAATGGCTTGTGCTGGAGGATTGCCTTCAGCAGTTCGCTTGCTTCCCCGTTTTGCGGGGTGAATGCATATAGGCGCTGGCCGGCTGCGCCATAGAGATAAAGCCCGTTGACCGAGGGCTTGTTGGTGACCAGCGATTTGATGTCGGCCAGGGCGATACGCGTGCTTGGCTTGCCCTTGGGTTCTATCAGCAGGTTATCGTCGTCGAAGCTGACCTGCATCGGCGTGCTCATGAAGCGCAGCAGCAAAGCTACGGGCAAGAGCACGATGATGCCGATCACAAAGGCAAAGCGGCCAATGCCGCCCTCGGCGCCGCTATTCACAAATTCGGCTGAGGCGTCGATGCCAAAGACGAAGAACACCAAAGCGAGCAGGGCGGCGAGATAGAGCAGACCTATTGCGATCACGCGCCTGCGCTCTTGTTGACGGAAGCTAATCGTGTTCGTCATTTTCTGCTCGCTCATGGAAACTGGCGTCGGAAGCTGCCTGATTCCCGGGCTGTTGTCTGAGAAATGGTGGCGTGAGGGTGGCTTTCACCGCCGCTCATTCCAGCCAAGTCGTCTCAAACAGCCCGGCCTCGTGGATATCGATATTCTCGAGGGGACCGGGGCCGGCATTCTCGAATTTGTGTGGCACGCCTGCCGGCGCAACGACGATCTGCCCTTCCACCGCTTCGAACACGTCGCCGCCGACGGTGAAGCGCGCCCGGCCCTTGCGGATGATGAAAGTTTCGGGGTAGGGATGGCTGTGCAGCCGCGGCCCACCCCCGACTGCCTCGGTGTGATTGAAGATCACCGAAATGCCGGCCCCATCTGGCCCGCCCTCCCACTCTCCTGACCATCGATCTGCTGGCGAAGCGGGGTAAGCCCACGCCGTGCGCTCGATCACTTTTCCAGCCATTTCCCTCTCCCGTAATCCGTGCGACGACCGCTTCGGCAGCGTCGCCCCTTCTTCATGTCAAAGGACGCATCATGACCATCCACGCCGACAACATCTTCATCATCACCGGTGGTCCCGGCGCCGGCAAGACCACGCTGCTCGACGCCGCCTCCGCGGCCGGCATTCGCGTCGGGCGCGAGGCCGCCCGGGCTATCATCCAGTCACAGACCGCCATTGATGGACCCGCTATGCACTGGCGGGACAAGGCGCTTTTCGCCGAACTCATGCTCGACCGCGATATCCAGACCTTTCAGGCATTGAGCACATCGGCCGAACCAACGCTGAGCGACCGTGGTATTCCCGATCTTGTCGCCTATGCCCGCATGTTTCCGCTCGCATACGATGCGCATTTCCGGCGTGCCGCGGAGCTCTATCGCTGCAATCGCATCGTCTTCTTTGCTCCGCCCTGGCGTGAGATTTTCGTGACGGATGCCGAGCGCATAGAGGGGTGGGAGCATGCCGTAAGCATCTACGCGCCGATGCGTGACGTTTATGCCGAACTGGGCTATCGCATTGTCGAACTGCCAAAGGTGCCCGTCGCCGAGCGGCTGGCCTTTGTGAGAGATGTCATCGCCAATGCCTGACCCAACCATATTCGTCGATGCCGATGCCTGTCCGGTGAAAGACGAGGCAATGCGGGTCGCCGAGCGCCTTGGTCTGGTGGTCACTTTCGTCAGCAATGGCGGCGTGCGCCCATCGCGCGATCCAATGGTGCGTGTCGTAGTGGTCGCTGCCGGCGCCGATGCGGCTGACGACTGGATCGTGGAACAAGCGCACGCCAATGACATCGTGCTGACGGCAGATATTCCACTGGCGAGCCGCGCCATCGACAAGGGCTGCCACGTGCTCGGATTCACCGGTAAGCCGTTCACACCGGCCTCGATCGGCATGGCGCTGGCTATGCGCGATCTCAAGCAACATCTGCGCGAGACCGGGGAGATCAAGGGCTATAATCCCGGCTTCCGCCCGGCTGATCGCTCGGCTTTTTTGAGTGCGCTCGATACTTTGGGACGCAAGGCGAAAGCGGCTGCGGGTAAGTAGTCGTTAAGGTCTCGCGAGGGGAATATTAACCATAATAGCAAAAAGTGAACTCAGCTGTGGTTGTGCAGAGTTCAGGTCGTGTCGCTTACGCGTTTTGCTGTTTGTCTCGTATTTGTCGGTGCGTCTCTGGGAGCTTGCGCCAAGCCGCCCAGCCATCTCACCACCAGTGCCGACCTCGCGCCGCATGCCTATCAGGCGACGGACCGCACGATCACCAATTCCATCTTTGCCGGGTCAAAGCCGGTCACCGACCAGCCTATGCCCGAGCGGATTTTTACCTCGGGCCACCTAGCGGGCCGGACCCTGGCCGTGGCATCGACAGCCGACATCATCCTGCGTCCTGGCGAAGTCATCCTGACCTTTGACGATGGCCCGCGACCGGGCAAGACACCGGCTATTCTGGACACGCTCGACGCGTTCGGGGTCAAAGCGACCTTCCTCATGCTGGGCCGCGCTGCCGCGGCCAATCCCAAGCTCGCCGCCAGCGTTGCGCTGGCTGGGCACACGGTGGGTAGCCACACCTATGACCATGCCGATCTGTCGGGCAAGACCCATCAGGAGGCGCTGGACGACATCGCCCAAGGCGAGCGCGCCATTTCGGCGGCGCTGGCGCAGTCGGGGCAGGTGCTGTCGCCGTTTTTCCGCTTTCCCTACCTGGCGCAGACCGGCTTCCTGCGCACTAATCTCATGCTGGGCAATATGGTGGTGCTCGACGTCGATATCGACAGCAAGGACTATTATTCCGATACCAGCGAACAAGTCGCCGCCCGCACCATGGCGCGGCTGGAAGCGCGCGGCAGCGGCATCATCCTGTTCCACGACATCCACCAGCGCACAGTCGACATGTTGCCCGGCTTCCTCGCCCAGCTCGAGCAGAAGGGCTACAGTGTTGTGCGCCTCGTGCCCAAGGATAGCGGTGTCTTCGGTCGCGACGTGATCACGGCTGATGCTCCGGTAATCGGCGGGGCGCTGCGGCCGGGTGCTCCGCATCCAGGTCCTGTCCTACAGTAGTGTAGAGAGTAATTCGGAACGTCCAAATTGAACGGATTTCATCGAGTTTTTAGGCCTGAGTGAAATCGGAGGTGCCCAATAACGGTAATCGGGAAGCGGACCAACAACTTTTTGTCAGCTGGTCAGAAAAGCAGCCATTAGTTGATGGCGGATTGGGGCGGTTACGGTCATGCCTCCTCCAAGGCTGACCCTAACGACCGTCGTGACACCCTGCTATTTTTCAGCCTCTCGCCGAACGAGCCGATCTCGCTAAAGACGGGCAATAAGCTCTGCCCCAACTCCGACAAGACATAGGCTTCGGCGCCTTCGTGGCGGGTCAGTGTCGCCCCACGCTCAACCAGTCCGGCGTTCTCCAATTCACGCAGGTTCCGCGTCAACTCCTTTGCGCTGATTCCCTCAATCGAGTGGAGCAAGCGATTGAAGCGCTGTGCGCCGCCCAGGAATAGCGACCGCAAGACCAGCAACTTCCATCGGCCCGCGATCACCTCGATTGCCGCCTCGACCGGGCAGGTCGATGCGGCTTCGGGGAAGGCCGCATCGAGGTGTTCGTCCGCGATCCGAGCCGGGAGGTTACCTCGCGGTGCGTTGATGACTTCCGCCATTATCGGGCCCTTACGGTAAGGCTAAACAATCAGGCACTTATGGCAATGCTACATACCGATCCGAGATACCTCAATCCCCCGACCTGGCTCGACCGCACGGAGTATCCCTTCACCTCGCGATACTTCCAGACGCCCAGCGGACGGATGCATTACATCGACGAGGGTAAGGGTGAAACGCTCGTATTCATCCATGGCAACCCGAGTTGGTCATTCGAGTATCGTCGACTGATCGCGCATTTCAGGAACGACTATCGCTGCATCGCAGCCGATCACATTGGCTTTGGACTGTCTGATAAGCCCTATGAAGCGTCCTATCTCCCGCAGTACCACGCGAAAAATCTTGCATTGCTGCTGGATTCGCTCGAACTCGACAGAGCGACGCTGGTTATGCACGATTGGGGTGGCCCGATCGGCATGTCGTGGGCATTGGATCACCCGGAACGGGTTTCGCGCTTGATCGTGCACAACAGTTGGTGCTGGTCGGTCCAGGATCAAAAGGCCATCCGAGCTTTCAGCGATTTGGTTGGCGGGCCGGTTGGTCGCTTTTTGTGCCGCTATCTCAATGCTTTCCCGCGTGTGGTGATGCCGGCTTCGTTCGGCGACAAGGCGAACCTGTCGGATATCGCTCGCCGCCACTTTGTAGCGCCTTTTCCCACGCCTCGCTCACGCAAGGGAACATGGGTGTTTCCTCGAGCAATTATCGGGGAGAGCGAGTGGCTTGATGGGCTCTGGCAGCGTCGTGAGACGCTTTCGAAGCTGCCCCTGCTGCTGCTTTGGGGGATGAAGGACGCGGGGTTAACGGGCGATGTGCTCGCACAATGGGAAGGCGCTTTTCGGCGTCATACGACCGAACGGTACGCCGACGTCGGCCATCATGTCCCGGAAGAACTCGGTGACCGCGCGATCGCCCCGATCGAACGCTTCTTGACCGCCAATCCCGCGAACGAGGTGCACCCGTGAGCCGGCAAGGTGCTGTTCTCCCGATCGGCGCACGGGCAGGAACCCCTCGAGAATTCGTCGCAGTAGCTGCTTTGGTCAGGTCTGCACGATGAAAGTACTTGTTCTAGGCGCAAGTGGTCGACTTGGTCGACACATCGTCGGTGGCCTGCTGGGTCGGGGCCATAGCGTGCTCGCCTTCATTCACAGCAACAACGTTCTTGCCTCTCACAGCCAGCTTGAGGTGTTTCGCGGCGATGTCCAGGACGGAGTGGGGGTGGGCGCCGCCATTCAGGGCGTTGACGGGGTTGTCTCGGCGCTGAGCAGTGCGGCCGCCCCGCCGAAACGCGTGACGTCAAACGCGATGCGGCACGTCATTCCAGCGATGACGGCGTCTGGCGTTCGACGAATTGTTTCGGTGACTGGTTCAGCAGCGTGTCGGGACAACGAGCGCAGGTCGCCGCATCCGTTTCTACATGCGCGCCGCGAGCAGCTGATGCGGGTCATCCCGGAACTGGTGATCGATGGTGAGGAGCATATGAGAGCGCTTGAGGATTCAGAGCTCGACTGGACCGTGATTAGGGCGCCTCTGATGCAGGGCGAGTTCAATGGCAACTACACGCTCTCACTGGACCCGCCGCCGGTCCATACGATTTCGTCCTACGCCGCGGTTGCGGCGGCGATGATTGATCAGCTTGCGTCGGATGAATGGTTCGCGGCTGCGCCATTCGTCAGATAATTGCCGCCAGCCTGATGGTTGCAACCCACAGGCACACGGCTGCACCAAGGACGCTAGGGATGACGTCCGCTTTCAGGACCCGGATCAGGTCCGCCCATCGACCGAACGGGGGCGCGAGGCTGGTGTTGCCCTGTGACGGCGAACGTCGGCATTTGGAAAATCGTACTGAGGATCCGAATGGCCGAAATGGGGGCGGCACCCGCCGCCCGGTAGGTTGCCGCTTTGGCCGATGGGCCGGTCCGGAAACGATGAATGCAGGCCGAGCCGATAGGTACCGCCAGGGCAAAGTCCACGCTGCGCGGACAGCTATCCCTGATGCAAACCCACATCGACAATGGCAATGTTGAGCAGCCGTGTCATCGCTTCGAAGGCGCCGATGCTGTCCCGCATGCGGATGCGTTCGATCACTTCGCCATGATTGGGCAGGGAGGCGCCGGGCTCCCGGGCGCGAGAAATGGTCAGGCGGAACGAATAGGCCAGCGCCGCGCCGATCGTATTGGACAATTGCTGGAAGACGATATTGCCGCTGGCCCGCAGCAGGGCGGTGTGGAAATCGATATCGGCCTTATTGAAGGCTTCGAAATCCTGCACCGACTTGAAGCGGCTCATGCGGGCAAAGGCGTCCTCGAGAGGCGCGATTTCGCCGGCGGTTGCCCGCAATGCGGCAAAGCGGGCGGCTGCCGGCTCGATGACCTGCCGCGCTTCGATCAGGCTCAGTACTAGCTCGGCGCTGGGCTGCAATTCCATGGACCAGGCCAGCACGTCCGGATCGAGCAGGTTCCAGTCCTCCCGGGCGCGGACCACGGTGCCGATGCGTGGCCTCGTCGTGACCATGCCCTTGCTATCGAGCACCTTGATGGCTTCGCGCACCGCGCTGCGGCTGATGCTGAAGGTTTCGCAGAGATCGGGTTCAGGGGGGAGCGCGCTGCCGGGCGGATATTGCAGGCTCAGGATGCGCTGCGCGAGGGTCTTGACGACATGGCGATGCACGCGCGGCTTGAGCAGGGGCTTGCTCGTTTCGGCCATGGACAAGGGAGGGATCCTTTTCGTCTGCTCTGGGGCAAGCCTTAACAGGGGTCTGGCGGCGGCGCCAAGCGCTCACTCATGATAGAGCACCGAGCGGCCGCCATCGATGGCGATCGAGGTGGCATTGATGAAGGGGGCTTCGTCGCTGGCGAGGAAGACCGCCGTCATGGCTACCTCTTCCGGCTTGCCGATGCGCTTGGGCGGGTGCAGATCATAGGTGCGCTGCCGCTCGGCCGCCGGATCGGGGAAGGTATTCCAATAGTCCAATGCCAGTTCGGTCTCGATATAGCCCGGCGCAATGGCATTCACCCGAATATTGCGCGCCGCATATTCGATGCCCAAGGCCCGGGTCAGGCCGAGTAGGCCGTGCTTGGCCACGGGATAGGGGAAAGTGCCGGGGATGATAGTTGAGCTGTGCGAGGAAGCGATATTGACGATGCTGCCGGCATTGCGCTCCAGCATGGCGGGCAATGCTGCCCGACACATGCGCCACACGCCCTCAAGGTCGACCGCCATGCAGCGCTGCCATTCGGCATCGCTGGTTTGCAGCGGTTCGTGAAAGACATTGATCCCGGCATTGTTGACCAGCACATCGATGCGGTCGAACCGCTCGCGTACCATGCCAATGGCCGCGTCCACCGAGGCCTGGTCGGTGACGTCGGTCTCGATGAAAAAGGCATTCTCGCCCAGCCGTTCGGCCGTTGCCGTGCCCGTTGCATTGTCGCGCTCGGCGATCACGGCGATTGCGCCTTCGCGCACAAAGGCCTCGGCTATGGCGGCGCCGATGCCGCGGCCTGCGCCGGTAATGATCGCGATCTTGCCGTTGAGCCGCATGTCTACCAATCCACTATGGTCCCATCCGCCAGCACCGCATTCTGCGTGTGCAGCACTTCCTGCTTATAGGGGTGCCGGGCGCATTCCGTCTCGTCTACCACGATGCCGAGGCCCGGCGCGTCGGGCACCTGCCAGAAGCCGTCCACGCGGCGGATCGGGCCTTGCACCACGTCGAAATACCAAGGCACTGCGCCGACCATTTCTTCCTGGATGACGTGGTTGGGGGTCGAGATGGCGAAATGCAATGCGGCGACCCCGGCAATGGGACCTAGCGGATTATGCGGGGCGACGCCGATGCCCAGGGCCTCGGCGCGGGCAGCGATCTTTTTGGCTTCCAGCAAGCCGCCGCAATGGCAGATATCGGGCTGCACGATATCGATGGCGCCGGTGGCAAAAAGTGCATCGAATTCGGTGCGATCGATCAGCCGCTCCCCGGTTGCCAAGGGCACATTGGTGCGCTGCGTCAGGCGTGCCAGGCTCTGGAAATCGCCCGGGGGCACGGGCTCCTCAATGAACATCGGCCGGCCCGGCGCCAGGGCCTCGATATAGGCGAGGGCGGCGCCGGCCGAGGCGGGGCGGCCATGAAAATCCACCATGATCTCGATGTCATTGCCCACCGCCGCGCGCATCGCTTCCATCATGCGGGCGACCCTGTCTACCTCGGGCAGGGGGGCATGGTAATGGGTATAGGGCACGAAGACCGCCTTGAAGGCGCGATAGCCGTTCTCGACCACTTCGCGCGCGCGCTCGACCAGCGGCTCGATGGAGTCGGTCTCGTAGACGGCCCGCATGTCGCCCATGCCCAGATGGGTATAGACCCCGACCTTGTCGCGCACCTTGCCGCCGAGCAGCCGCCAGACCGGTACATTGAGATGCTTGCCCAGGATATCCCACAGCGCCAGCTCGATGCCGGATACCGCGCTCATGCCGATGGCGCCCAATCGCCAGAAGCTCTGCTTGGTCATGACACGCACGGCCTGCTCGATGTCGCGCGGGTCGCGGCCGAGCAATAGCGGCGTCAGGTCTTCAATGGCGCCCGCGACGGCGCGGGTTTTCCACTCCAGTGTCGCCTCGCCCCAGCCGAACAGGCCCGGCTCGTCGGTCTCGACCTTGACGAACACCCAATTGCGCATTTCGGCATTGACCACACGGGTATGGATGGCCGTGATCTTCATTCTTAAACTTGCCTATCATCTGATTATTGTGACTTGTGCCGAGCTGCTACTCGCCTGTCAAGGCACCTAAGCGGCTAATCATAATATTGACGGCAATCATTCATCAGATTATTAAAAGCGGAGACGGAGGAGCGCTGCATGGTTTCCAGTTCGGCTTGGAATGGGGTTCGTAGGAATGGCGCCTTCTATGCGTCCATTGCCCCGTTCTTCCTGATTTTCCTGGCATTTTCCATTTTCCCCGTCGCCTTTTCGTTCTATCTGGGCCTATCCGACTGGGACGGTTTCAGCGATCCGCACTTCGTCGGGCTGGCCAATTATGGCCGGGCCCTGAACGATCCGGTGTTCCAGAAGGCGATCTGGAACACGCTCTATCTGTGGTTCTGGTCGACCCTGTTCACCGTGGGGCTGGCGCTGGCGCTGGCCGTGCTGGTCAATGACCATGTGATCGGTGGGCGAACCTATTTCCGGCTGGTCTTCCTGCTGCCGCTGCTGGTGGCGCCGGCGATCGCCGCCATCATCCTGCGGGTGTTCTTCACCTCCAATGGCGGCATCGTGAACATGCTGATGGGCGCCGCGCAGGGGCAGCCGAGCTATTTCAACTGGCTGGCCTCGGAGGCCTGGATCAAGCCGCTGGTGACACTGCTGGTGATCTGGCGCTGGACCGGCTGGCACATGATCATTTTCCTCGCCGGTCTGCAGGCCATTCCGCGCGACATCTACGAGGCGGCTCGCCTCGAGGGTGTCGGGCGCTGGGCGATATTCTCGCGCATCACGCTGCCCCTGCTCGTGCCTTCGCTGGTCTTTTCCATCGTTACGGCGACGCTGGGCGGCTTGCAGATGTTCGACGAGCCGTTCGTGCTCACGCAGGGGCAGGGTGGCACCAATAATTCCACCACCACTTTGGGCATGTATCTGTATGCCACCGCGTTCACGCAGTTCGATTTCGGGCTGGGCGCGGCGGTCAGCTGGTATATTTTTGCGGCGGTGGTTGGCTTTACCCTGCTCAGCCGCGCGGTCAACCAGCGCCTGGGGGTGTCGGCATGATCAAGCTGCTGGCCAATCGCGAGCGCCGCTTCAACCTGCTGGTGACACTGGCGCTGTTTGTGGTGTCGCTGATCTTCGTGCTGCCGCTCTATTGGACGGCGGTGTTTGCGACGCGGACGCTGAGCGAGGTCTTCCAGTTTCCGCCGCCAATTTGGTTCGGCGATGCGCTGTTCGACAATTATGCGCGGATCGAGGCGGTGTTTCCTCCGTTCCGGCCGATCATCAACAGCCTGATCGTGGCCGTGCCAAAAACGCTCGGCCTGGTGTTGGTGAGCGCCTTGGCGGGCTATGGTTTTGCCCGCTATGTGCGGGCACCCGGGCGCGGGTTCCTGCTGGCGGCGACCTTTGCCACCCTGTTCTTTCCGCCCTCGCTGGCGCTCATTCCGTTCTTTTTGCAGATGAGCTGGATCGGCTGGCTCAATACTTTCTGGCCCTTGATCGTGCCGGCTGTCGCCTCGGGGTTCGGGGTCATCTGGATGTACACTTATATCGGCTCGACCGTGCCGCGCGAATTGTACGAGGCGGCCGAAATGGATGGCGCCAAGGGCTTTGCTACGTTCTTCTTCGTCGTCCTGCCGATCATACGGCCGGGTCTGGCCGCCCTGGCGGTGTGGACGGTGATCGGCACTTGGAATGACTTCCAACTGCCCTTGGTCGTTTTGGGCGATGGCACCCGTTTCACCGTGCCGCTGGCACTGACGACGCTGTCGACCACTCACTATTCCGATACGCCCGCCGTGATGCTCTCAACGCTCATGGGGCTCGTGCCGGTGTTCGTCCTGTTCGCCCTGCTCAGCCGACAATTCATCGCGGGGCTGACATCCGGCGCGGTCAAATCCTGATCGTGGCAATGCAAAGTTCAAGGAGGGAACTCATGCGACCAATTAAGACTGCTCTTCTCTCGGCCATGGCCGCCCTGGCCCTGGCATCGGCACCCATGGCGCAGGAGGCGGCGCCGTATCGTCCGGGCCCCGAAACGTCGGGCACCATCAAGGTGTGGACCTGGCCCAATAATGACCGCACCTTCCAGGCGCTGATGCCGGCATTCAACGCGGCCTATCCCAATATCAAGGTCGAGGTGCAGGGCTTTCCCAATGCCGACAGCCAATATCTCAATACGCTGCAACGCGCTTTGTTGAGCAATTCCGGCCCGGACGTTGCCATGATCGAGATCGGGGTGCTCGCGCTGTTGCGCGAACGGCCGCAGTGGGTGGACCTGGCACAGGACCCCTATAATGCGGACGAGTTGATGAGCCAGTTCGCGCCCTTTGCCGCCGCCAATGTCACCCGGCCCAATGGCAAGGTCGTCGCGCTACCCAAGCATACCGGCCCCGGCGGGCTGTTCTACCGGCGCGATATCTTCGAGGAAGCGGGCCTCGCCAATGCGCCGGCGGATGTCGAGGCGCTGTTTTCCGATTGGAACACCTTCATCGAAGAGGGCCAGAAGGTGGTCAAACCCAACGAGCGCTGGCTCATCGCCAATGGCATGGAAATCGTGTCGACGATGATGGCCCAACGCGGCGTCAACTGGTTCGATGCCGAGGGTCAGCTACAGCTGGACAATCCGGTGGTGCTCGAGGCGCTGCAGGTGGTGGACAGGGCCGCCGATGCCGGTCTCATCTCGCCTTTTGCCATGTGGTCGCCGGAATGGCAGGGCGCCTTCGGCCGCGGCCAGATCGCCACGATCATGTCCGGCAACTGGTTCGGCGGCTTGCTCAAGCGCGCCTTCGCGCCTGACGATGACGGCAAGTGGGGGGTGGCTGCGGCTCCCGCCGATAGCACCGGCAATCGCTCCTTCAACGCCGGGGGCGATCATATCGGCATTCTTGAAACTTCGCAGAACAAGGAAGCCGCCTGGGCCTTTATCAGCTGGGTGGTGACCGATGGCGAAAGCCTCAAGCAGCAATACCAGAACGACGACCTCTATCCGGCCTGGACGCCGGCGGGCACCACTGACTGGATCAACTTCGCGGACCCCTATTACGACGGCCAGAACGTCAACGAGGTTTTTGCCCAGGTTCAGGCCAATCTGATCCCCGCCACGCTCAATACGGATGACAGCGTGGTCAGCGCCGCCATGCAGACGGTGGTCAACAATATCGTCCAGGGCGTCTCGACGCCCGAGCAGGCGCTGGAACAGGCCAAGGCCGAAGTCGCCGCGCGGCTTTGAATTTCCAGGGCGGTGGGTCTCCCGCCGCCCAATTCCTCAATCTCTATCGCACGAGACGTTTCATGCTGTTCAGCCTCGATCTTTCCGGTACCTGGTCCTTCGCGCTTGATCCCAAGGGGGTGGGCCTCGAACAGGATTGGGCCGCAAGCCAACTTGCCGATACGATCGCGCTGCCCGGCAGTGTCGACGAGGCCGAAAAGACGCCGCTGACCACGACCGCGACCATGGCCTATCTCAGCCGACGCCACCCCTATATCGGCAAGGCCTGGTATCAGCGCACGATCACCATTGCCGCCGAGCAGGGCGAGCTTTTCCATTGGCTGTTCCTCGAACGTCCGCATGGGCAGGTCGACCTCTATGTCGATGGCATCAAGGTGGCGCGTGACGAAAGCCTGTCGACGCCCAACCGCTTCTTCCTGGGCAAGCTCGCTGTGGGCGAGCATGTGTTGACCATGCAGATCGACAATAGCCGGTTCGAGGCGGTTGGCGATTCTCACCTGCCGCGCAATCCCGATGTCGCCCATTCCAAATCGGATCATACCCAGACTAATTGGAATGGTGTGGTGGGGCGCCTCGAATTGCAGTCGCAGGCCGCGGGCATTGCGCGGCTGGCGGTTTTTGCGCCGTCAAGGTCGATTCGGATCGAGCTGGAGCTAGAGGCCTATGACACCGAAACCTTCTGGCCGACTTTCTGGAAGGGTGAGCACAGTGACATTGTCCGGTTCACGCTGCGGCTCGCCGGGCAGGAACAGCTCGTCGTCGATCATCCGGTGCAGATCACTTCGGCGCTGACGCATGCGACGATCACGCTGGACCTGCCGGAGGCTGCGCGGCTATGGGATGAGTTCGATCCCGTGGTGCACCAGATCGACGCCGAGTGGCTGCGGGATGGACAGGCGCTCGATCGGGCGACGAGCCAATTCGGCATCCGGTCGATCACCACCCAGGGGCGTCATATCCTGCTCAATGGACGCCGTATCTTCCTGCGCGGCACGCTCGATTGCGCCATTTTCCCGCTGACCGGCTATCCGCCCACTGACAGGGATGGTTGGCGCAAAGCCATGGGCACGGCCAAGGCCTATGGGCTCAACCATATCCGCTTTCACTCCTATTGCCCGCCCAAAGCGGCATTCGAAGTGGCGGACGAGTTGGGCCTGATCCTGCACGTCGAGACGCCCATTTGGGCGTTTTTGGGCACCGATCCGGCGCTCGATCGCTATATCCATGCCGAGGCCGACCGCATCGTGGCCGAGTATGGCAATCATCCGAGCTTCCTGATGTTTGCCGTCGGCAACGAGGTTTATGGCGGGCGCATGCATGCCTTCCTCGAGCGGTTCGTCGAAGGCTGGCGTAGCCGCGACGACCGGCGCATCTATAATGGCGGTTCGGGCTGGCCCACCACCGAGCGGGCGCAATATGTCAGCAAGCCCGAGCCGCGCAGCCATCGCTGGGGCGAGGGCATTGGAAGCCGCCTCAACGCGCGGCCGCTGGAAACGCGCACCGATTGGTCGGAATGGGTGGAGAAAGTGCCCATGGCGCTGGTCAGCCACGAGATCGGGCAATGGTGTGTCTACCCGGACCTCCAGGAAATCGCCAAATATACCGGCGTGGTCGAGGCGCGGAACTTCATGCTGGTGCGCGACGACCTCGCCGCCAAGGGCATGCTGGACCAAGCCGATAGCTTCATGCGCAATAGCGGGGCGCTGCAGACCATGCTCTACAAGGAAGACATCGAGGCGGCGCTCCGTACCCCCGATTTTGCCGGTTTCCAGCTGCTGGGCCTGCAGGATTTCCCTGGCCAGGGCACGGCGCTGGTTGGCGTGGTCGACGCCTTCTGGGACGAAAAGCCCTATGTCACGCCCAAGCGGTTCCACGAATTCTGTGCGCCCACCGTGCCGCTGTTGCGTGCCGATGGCTTCGTGATGCGCCAGGGCGAGGTTTTTGTCGCCGATCTGCAGATTGCCCATTATGCCACCGGCGCCCTGCCTGCGAGTCAGGTGTCGGTGCGGGTGGTGGACAATGCCGGGCACCAGCATGGCGAATGGTCATTGCCGTTGCGGGACCTCGCCACCGGTGCCTTGCATGATATTGGCAAGGTGGAGATTCCCACCGCGACGCTGCCCGAGGGGCTGCATGAAGTGCTTATCACCGGCAATGGCTTTGCCAACCGCTATGAATTGGCGGTGCTGGCGGCCAGCGGCCAGGCGGCGCTCGATATCGTGCATGACCTTGATGCCGATCTGCTTGCCCAGGTCGCGGCGGGGCGGAGCCTTGTTCTGGCGGCGGCTCCCGAAAGCATGGTTCCCAATGCCGAACTTGGCCACACCGTGCTGTTCTGGAACACGCTATGGACCCGCGATCAGCCGCCGCACACGCTTGGCCTGATCAACGATCTCGACCATCCGGTGTTCGCGAGCTTCCCCGCTCTGGAGCACAGCAGCTGGCATGAATGGGAGCTGACGCATGGCCGCAGGGCATTCGATGTAAGTGAGCTGCCGGCCCGCCACATCATCCGCGTCATCGACGACTGGAACAAGAACCGCGACCTGGCGCTGGTGGCCGAAATACGGATCGGCAAGGGACGGTTGCTACTCTGTGCGGCCGATATCGAAACCGATCTGGACCAGCGGCCGGTCGCCGCCAAGTTGCGGGTCGCACTCGCCAACTACGTGTCGGGCGAGGGCACTGCGGCGCCGGAGGTTGCGGGGGCCGATGTACTCTCCTGGTGGGAAAGGGTGCGCGCATGAGCGAGATCGTCCTCAAACAGGTCCGCAAGAGCTATGGCGGCTCCGAAGTCATTCATGGGGTCGATCTGCAGGTCGGGGAGGGCGAGTTCTGCGTGTTCGTGGGACCCTCGGGCTGCGGTAAGTCGACCTTGCTGCGGATGATTGCGGGGCTTGAGGATATCAGCGGCGGCACGGTCGAGCTGGGTGGCCGGGTGGTCAACGATGTCGAGCCCTCGGCGCGGGGCCTCGCGATGGTGTTCCAGTCCTATGCGCTTTATCCGCATATGAGCGTCAAGGCGAATATGAGCTTCGGGCTGCGGATGACCGGGCACTCCAAACAGGAGACCGAAGCCCGAGTGGTGGAAGCCGCGCGCATCCTGCAACTCGACAGTCTCATGGACCGCAGGCCAAGCCAGCTGTCGGGCGGACAGCGACAGCGGGTGGCGATCGGCCGTGCCATCGTGCGCCAGCCCAAGGCATTTCTGTTCGACGAACCATTGTCCAATCTCGATGCCGAATTGCGCGTCGCCATGCGGGTCGAGATTGCCAAACTGCATCGCGATCTCGGCGCGACCATGATCTACGTCACCCATGATCAGGTCGAAGCCATGACGCTGGCCGACAAGATCGTGGTGCTGCGCGCCGGCGTGGTGGAGCAGGTGGGCTCACCCGCCGAACTCTATACCAATCCCGGCAATGTGTTCGTCGCGGGGTTCATCGGCTCGCCGCGAATGAACCTGCTGTCTGCTGTCTCTGACGGGCAGAGCGTGTCGCTTGGCGCTATGCAGTTTAAGCCATCGTTGAACGCGCCGCCGCCCGCCGGTCCGGTGACGATCGGCATCCGGCCCGAACAGTTCGAGGCCCAGCATGATGGCGTCGTGCTCAAGCTCGCGGTCGAGGTCGTCGAAAATCTGGGCGCCAGCTCGATCGTGCATGCCCGCCTGCCGGACGGGCAGGAAGTGCTGGTCGAGCAGCGCGGCAAGAGTCGTGCCGGGGACGGGGAAATGATCGAGGTTCGCGTCGAGCGGCAGGAAATCCTGTTCTTTGGCGCCGATGGCATCCGGCTACGGTGATTTGAGCAGCTGCCAAGGCCGCGCGAACAGCGCGATTGCTTTGCTGGCGCTGTGACAGCATGGCGATGACGACGGTACGCCTATCGCCTGTATCAAGGGAGCGTCAGCACGCCTACAGATGGTGACTGGTACTTGCGGTCCGCCTTGATCAATGGGACTACCCCGACGGGGCCGCTTTATCAGGCCGGAGCTCCGGTCTACGAGGCCTATGCGGCGATGCTGCAGAGTTTCAACGAGCGTGAAACCCTCCAGCAGCGCGTCGGCAACCGGTCCTGGACGGCCGGTATGATCGAAACGGGCGCCTTGCCCGAAGCGGTCGGCGCCAAGAGCGGCATCTGACGGCCGATGCCGGGCAATCTCGTAAATCCGGTCAGTCAGCTTGGTATTGTCGCGGCTGCCATGGGATCGTATTCGGCGGTCCGCAGAATGCCCCATTCCGGTCGTCGTAATCGATCCGAGAAATTCCCAAAGCTGCCATTCGCGTCGGCGGACTTAAGGTCCAGAGCAGCCATTTCGAGCGAGAGCGCCGCGTCGACATACATGTCGTCCTGATAGGAGATCGGGACTGCATTGGCAGCCAGCCGCTCCGTCGGGCCGACGGACACCGTTGCCGACGCCGAAATCGGCCAGGGTGTCGATTGTGTCGGGATCGCCGGGACGCCTTTAGTCGCGGGCGGTCTTGGCCTCGACGCGGGGATCGATGCGGCGATAGACCTCTTGATGGTCGGTCAACCGAATGCCAGTCTCCATGTCGAAAAGCAGGATGTTGGCGGCGTCATAACTAAAGCTGATCGGCTCACCTGTGGCGAGCTTAGGTCGATTGCCTAATACAGCAACGACATTGTCGTCGCCGGCCTCGAGCTGCAAGTGCGTTTCCGCTCCGGTCGGTTCGATGCTGCGGACGCTGGCGGCAATGCCGTCCGAAGTCAGCTCGATATGCTCGGGGCGGATGCCCAATTGGATGGATCTGCCATCATATTTCGCCGGAAGCGGGGGCAGGGGCCAGAGAACGCCATTTGCGGTCTGTAAGGCGGGAGCACTATCGGCATCGATCACGACGCCTTTAATCAAGTTCATGGACGGCGAACCGATAAAGCCGGCGACGAAGCTATTGGACGGGGTGTCGTAGATGTCGAGCGGCGTGCCGACCTGCTCGATATTGCCCGAGCGCATCACCACGATGCGATCGGCCATGGTCATGGCTTCCATCTGGTCGTGCGTCACATAGATCATCGTGGCGCCGAGCCGATGATGCAGGGCCTTGATCTCGCTGCGCATCTGCACCCGCAGCTTGGCGTCGAGGTTGGACAGCGGTTCGTCGAACAGGAACACCGCCGGATTGCGCACGATGGCGCGGCCCATGGCCACGCGCTGCCGCTGGCCACCGGAAAGCTGGCGCGGATAGCGATCAAGCAGCATGCCGATATCGAGAATGCCGGCGGCGCGGTTGACCTCGGCCTCGATCTCGTTCCGGCTGCGCTTGGCCAGCTTGAGCGCAAAGGCCATGTTGTCGCGTACCGTCATATGCGGATAAAGGGCATAGCTCTGGAATACCATGGCAATGTCCCGCTCTTTGGGCTCGAGGTCGTTGACCACGCGATCGCCGATCTCGATTTCGCCATCGGTTATGGATTCAAGGCCCGCGATCATCCGCAGCAGGGTCGACTTGCCGCAGCCCGAGGGGCCCACCAGCACTACGAATTCACCGTCGCGCGCGGCCAGGGAGACGCCGTGAAGGACCTCGGCGGTACCATAGGCCTTAACGGCATTGCGGATGGTAATACTGGCCATTCAATTGCTCCGTAATTCTGAGGGTCTAGCGCCCACCCATGCCGGCATTGAGGGCGATGGAATTATAGATGAGCTTCTGCAGCAGGATCGCGAGGATGATGCCTGGCAGCATGGAAAGCGTGGCGCCGGCCATGATGTAGTTCCAGGCGGTGCCTTGCTGCGTCTGGAACAGGGTGAGGCCCACCGGCAGCGTGGCATTGTCGGCGCCGGTCATCACGATCAGCGGCCAGAGGAAGTTGTTCCACTGCCCGATGAAGGTGAAGAGCGACAGCAGCCCGATTGCCGGCATCGACAATGGCACGATGATGCTGACCAGGATTCGCAATCGCGAGGCGCCATCGATCCGTGCCGCTTCTTCCAGTTCGGTCGGGATGGACATGAAGAACTGGCGCAACAGGAACGAACCGA
The DNA here is from genome assembly GCF_044987315.1 of Devosia sp. ZW T5_3. Classification (NCBI taxonomy): domain Bacteria; kingdom Pseudomonadati; phylum Pseudomonadota; class Alphaproteobacteria; order Hyphomicrobiales; family Devosiaceae; genus Devosia; species Devosia sp. ZW T5_3. The sequence goes on along the minus strand of NZ_JBJDRE010000004.1, from coordinate 201,471 downwards.
ACGTGCCGAACGCCACCGGCAGGATCACGCCCTGGAAGGTATTGACCATGCCCAGATTGTTGACGATCAGGAACAGCGGGATGATCAACATGATGCCGGGCACCATGAGAGTGGCGAGATAGCCCATGAGCAGCGCATCGCGCCCCGGAAATTTAAGCCGCGCAAAAGCGTAGCCCGAGAGGCACGAGACGACCACGGTGATGACCGTGACGCTGACCGAGACGATCATGCTGTTGAGGAAGAACCGCCCAAACGGCAGCTGCGTCCACGCCGCGGCGAAATTGTGCCACTCGAACACGTTGGGCAGGATACGCACGGGAATGGCCAACACTTCGGCATTGCTGCGCACCGCGTTCGACACCATCCAGAAGAACGGGAAGAGAAACAGCAGCGCCACCAGCGCCAGCGCGCCGTGATTGAGGATGTCGAGCGCCAGCGCACCGCCGCGGGATTTGGCCTTAATTGTCATAGTGCACCCATTTGCGCTGGAGCCAGAATTGCATCGCGGTAAGCGCCATGATTATCGCGAACATCACCCAGGCGATGGCCGAGGCGTAGCCCATCTGAAAATTCTGGAAGCCCTTCTGGTAGATGGCATAACCCAGCGTCGCCGTGGCATTGCCCGGCCCGCCGCGCGTCATCACATAGATTTGGTCGAACACTTGCAGGGAGGTGATCGCGGTCATCACCGTGCCGAAGAACAGCGTCGGCGAGATCATTGGCAGCCGGATTTTCCAAAATCGGTCCCAGGCCGTGGCACCGTCAATGCGCGCCGCTTCGAGATAGCTTTGCGGCACCATGTCGAGCGCTGCATTGAACAGCACCGTATTGTAGCCCACACCCGCCCAGAGCGTGACCACGATCACCGCCTGCATGGCCAGTGTCTGGTCGGTCAGCACGCTCGGCACGTGGATCGACAATGTGCCCATGACGAAGTCAAAGAAGCCGTCCGGCGCGAAAATCAGCATCCACACGATGGCGACGGCAATGCCCGGCGTGAAGGTCGGGAGAAAGAAGATCACCCGGAACCACTTCTGCCCGACCTTGAGGCTGGATATCCAGACCGCCAGTCCCAGCGAAATGATCAGGTTCAGCACCAGATATTCGGCCGTGAAGAACAGCGTATTGCGCAGCACCGGCCAGAATTGCGGATCGGCAGTAAACAGGCGGGTGTAGTTGGCGAAGCCAACAAAGGCAGGCTGGCCCAGCAGCTTCCAGTTGGTGAAACTCAACACCACCGAAGCGATGATCGGCAGCACGAGAAACAGGATCACGCCGATCAAGCTGGGCAGCAGGAAGAAGAAAGCGGTGCGCCCTTCTTTCACGTCTAGCCGGTTGCGGCGGCGTGCGGCCGGCCGGCTCACCGTTATGGCAGTCTCTTGCGCAATCGTCATTAAGTCCTCCTCCCCACCTCTCCCTCGAAAGGGAGAGGTGGCCGGGCCTCCTGGCTTTACATCGGCAATTGGCTCTGGATATTGGCCAGCACTTCTTCGGTGGTGCTGTCGCCGTTAAGGGCCAGCGGCATGTACTGGGTCACCAGGTTTTCGAACTCATTCCAATATTCGTTGAGGCGGAATGGGGTGGAGTGCTCGAACATGTACTGCAGCGTTTCGCGTGTGCCGGCCACATCTTTGGCCGCGACATCGTACCAATAGGTCTGCTCGGCGAGACGACCGGGTAACGCGCGGCCAGCCGAAGCCAGGATTTCCGCCGCCTTGGGGCCGGTCAGCACCTTTAGTGCCTTATAGGCCTCTTCCTTGTGTTGGCTCGCGGCGGCAATGCCCCAACCGGACCCGGCGGTAATGAAGCGGGATTCGCCCTCGCCACGCGGCAATGGTGCAACGCCAATGTCGAAATCGACGCTGTCCTTGGTCTGCAGCAACACCCAGGGGCCGTCGATATACATGGCCGCGCTGCCGGCAGCGAAGCGGCCGCTGCCAGTAATGGCGCCCGTGCCCGAGGCAAAGACCGGTGAGGCCTTGTCGACCGCAACGAGATCGGAGAATTTGGTTACCGCATCGACATAGCCGGCATTGGTGATGTCGAACTGGTTGGAAGCATTGAAATATTCCGCACCCAAGGCGACCGGACCTGCAATGAAGTCGAACGCCTGCACGGCGTAGCCGTAATTCCCGCCCTCCGTCAGCGCATCCGCCGCGGACTTGAAGTCGTCGAAGGTCCAGTCCAGTGCTGGCTCTTTCAGTCCCGCCGCCGCGAACTTGTCGCGATTATAGTAGACCAGCCAGGGACCCACATCATAAGGCAAGGCATATTGGGTACCGTCATGGCCGAGCCCGGCAATGATCGAGGATTCGAATTCGGCAGTGTCGAGCCCGTCGGCCTCCATGTACGAATTAAGCGGCTCCAGGATCGAATAAAAGCTCGGCATGCGCATGGACTGCATCGCCACCAGATCGGCGATCTGGCCCGACGATGCCAGCACCGGGAGGCGGGTCCAATAGTCGGTCCAGCCTGAAAACTGCGGCGTCACCGTGATGTTGGGATATTCGGCCGTGACGAGATCGGCCAGGCTCGTAAAGAGCGCGGTATCGTTCTCGTCGCCCCACATTTGCCAGGTCAGGTTGACCTGTTCCTGGGCATGGGCCGTGGCAATCAGTGAACTGCCGGCCAGAGCCGCAGCAGCCAGAACAAGCGAAAGTCTCACGATAGTCTCTCCTCTGATATCGTTCGGTTTGTCGTTTTGTTCGTCCGGAGTTCTTGAGCCCCGGCATAAAGCTGGCAGCCTTTGTCAGGCCGCCACCAGCAGTTCCAGATCGGCGATCATGGCAATGAAGTCCTGGCGCTGCCGTTTGAGGGCATCTGCGTCACTGCCGGCACTCAGGATCGATGTCATGCGGGAAACGAAATCCGGCGGCAGGCGCTTGAGTTCTGCCGCCATCGGCAGGTTCCAGCCATCGCCCGGGAAATAGGCGCGGTTGAGCGCGAACACGACCTGCAGGATCGCATTGGCGAGCTTGCCCGTGAGCCCCACCAGAAACACCAGATCGCGGCGCGCGACCTTGCTCTCATAATGGTAATCCTGGGCCCAGTATTGCAGCACCTCCCAATATTGCTGCAGCACCGAGGTCGCGAGCTCCTCGGGATAGACAGCAAGCTGCTGCTTCCAACCGCGCAACACCCCCTCGGGATCGAAAGTGATCTGCTGGTTGGCCAAGTCGGTCGGCAAATGATAGCCCCATATCGTCCATTCGAACGTCTTGGGCACGGCAGCGCCGCCGATCCACGCATCAAGATCGCGCCGCACGCCGGCATAGCTGCGCATCCACACGCCATCCATGCGAAAGCCCCGAGCTTCCCATTCCCGCATGGCCCGCTCGAACCGCTGCCACTGCTCGGTCTGCCTGATGTCAGGACCGCGATACGCATCCGCATAGACGCGAAAATCATAGTCCGATTGCTCATCCGACCGCCCCTTGCCACGCGACCCCGCCAGAGCTACGGCGCCATTGCCGTTCTCGGCGAGGTCGGCGATCAGCGGCGTCATCGTTGCAATGAGGTCGGCCTCGCGATCCAGTGCGCCGGTGTCGGGCTCGAGCACCGCCTCAATCCTTGAGGATCAGTTCGATCACCGGCACCACGACGTCCGGCTTGATCACCGGCAGTTCCAGCGTCAGCATGCTCTCGCCGACGGCCACCCCGATATTGGAATCCACCTCGGCCTTGGGATCGAGCCAGTGAATTTCGCTGCCGTCATGCAGGAATTGTGCGTACTTCACCCTGCCGCCTAGCCCATCGATGTGGATATGGCGGAACGGCCAGTTCTGTACATGCAGATAAAGCCGGTTGCCCTTCTGGGTGAATTTGGTGCCATTGGGCGCCGTGAAGGCCGATGGCCCAGCCCCATAAATCGAGCGCCCGTTGAGCCGCAGCCACTCGCCATAGGTTTCGAGCGCGGTGATTGCCCGCCTATCGAAGGTGCCGCGCGCCGTGGGCCCCACATTCATCAGCAGGTTGCCGCCCAGCGACACCGTATCGATGAGAATATTGATGAGTTGCCCGGCGTCCTTCCAGGTGCTCTCGTCGCGGTGATAGCCCCAGGAGCCACTGAAGGTGTGGCACACTTCCCAGCGTACCGGCTTTCCGTTCACCGTCGGCGCCACGCGCGGCGTGTATTGTTCCGGCGTCGCCAGGTCCTTGGGGAAATTGCCGTCGGTCGGCAGGTCAAGCCGGTCGCCGACGATGATGTTGGGCTGCAACTGACGAACCAGGCCAATCAGCTCTTCGCTCTGCCAGTCATCGCGGCCCTTGCCGGGCATGCCGCGATATTCGCGCTTGGGGTAGCTGAAGTCGAACCAGATGACGGAGATATCACCGAAATCGGTCAGCAATTCGGTGACCTGGTTACGCATATATTCCGCATATTTGCCGACGTCGCGCGTCTTGTTCATCTCGATCGCATCGGGATAGTTGCGCAGCGGGTGGATGCCGTCGATCGGGAATTCGGGATGGTGCCAGTCGATCAGCGAATAATAGAAACCGACCTTGAGCCCCTCGGCCCGGTAGGCCTCGACATAGGGCTTGAGCAGGTCCTTGCCATAGGGGGTGTTGGTCGCCTTGTAGTCGGTGAACTTGCTGTCCCACAGGCAGAAACCTTCATGGTGCTTGGCGGTCAGCACCACATATTTCATCCCCGCCTGCTTGGCGCGCCGCGCCCATTCGCGCGGATCGTAGAGGTCCGGATCGAAGTTCTCGAAATATTTGGTGTAGTCCGCCGGGGCGATTTCCTCGCGATGCTGCAGCCATTCATGCCGCGCGCCCAAGGCGTAGAGACCAAAGTGGATGAACATTCCGAAACGGTCATCCGTGAACCAGGCCTTGCCCGGCGTCGTGTCAATACCACCGCCAAAAGTGAGAGCGCTATCCAACGTTGATTCCTCCTCTTCCGATATTATCGAACCGGTTCGATAATTATCCTCTTTTGATGGGTCGCCGAAGTCAAGCCAAAATCGTTAACCCGGTGCGATGCTACATTTGCATTGCGCAGGAGACGAAAAATGGTAGCTATTGCGACGAGATACGACAACAGAGCCATGCTGCGAGCACGGTTTGGAGTGTAGAAGCGGTTCGAGAAAGATTCGATGGCCACCATCCGAGATGTTGCCAAACTTGCCGAAGTGTCGGTCTCGACAGTGTCTTTGGCGCTCAGCAATCCGGGCCGCGTCAGCGCGAAAACCCTTGAGCGTATTCGCCAGGCGGTTGCCGCCGTGGGCTACGTCGCCGACCCTTTGGCTCAGAGTCTGGCCCGTGGCCGCAGCCGCATGATCGGTTTCGTCGTCGGCAATGTGGGCAATCCGTTTTTCGGCGACATCCGGCGGGAGCTCGAAAACTACGCCCTCGAACACAACCACTTCGTGCTCATCACCGATTCCTCGGGTGACCCAGACCGCGAGCAGGCATTGGTCGAGCACCTCATCGGCCTCAAGATCGCCGGTCTGGCGCTGGCGCCGTCAAGCTTTGGTCCGGAATACGTGAATTTCATCCAGAGCCTCAAGGTGCCGATGGTCTGCTTCGACCAGAAGGTCGCGGGCATTGAGCGCGATTTCGTCGGTTCGGATAACTACTTGGCCGGCGCCATGCTGACTGAGCACCTGCTGCAATTGGGCCACCGGCGCATCGCCTTCATCGCCGGCCCGCAGCATATGCACACCGCTTCGGAGCGCTATCGCGGCTTTGCCGAGACCATGGCCAGCGCCGGCGTCGAGGTGAACCCCAATTACGTGGTCGACGGCCAGTTCACCCGCTCGGGGGGCTATGGCGCGGCCATGCGCCTGCTTATCCAGCCCGAGCGACCCACCGCAATCCTGGGCGCCAATAATGCCGTCGCCCTGGCTGCCCTTCAGGCCATGCAGGAACTGGGCTTCAACTGCCCCAACGATATTTCGCTGGCGATGATCGATGATGTGGCCTGGAGCAATGTCATCACCCCGCGCATCACCATGGTGGTGCAAGACACGCTCAAGCTCGGCGGCATCATCGCGCGCCGCCTGCTGCACCGCATCACCAATTCGGATGCCGCGATCGACCCGCCGCAGGATTTCGTGCTGAGCCCAAAATTCGTTCCCGGCAACTCCTGTCGACGAATTTCAAGTTAGTTGCTGCTCATATGGAACAGGTACAAGCCTTGAATAACACGAGTTCTGAGTGAACCCACGTTCTGCATGTTGATCTGACCGACCTCCAGAAGACGAAGATGCCTTCTTCAATCGTAAGGCCTTTTTCCATCCTTCATTCCGGCCGTTGGCCTCCGTTGCAGGAGGCGCCGAGAACCCGGAGGCGTGGATTTTCGGCGTCCCTTGGGGTGGGGGCTCCCCCGCTTTCGCTCTTGCCTCTCGCCCTTGTTGGTCGCCTGCGCGCCCGTGCTGGGCCTTCGGCCATCTCGTCCTCATAGCGCGCCGTTTCGACCACACTTTCCGAGCTTTCCAAGCCTGTTGGTCTCCAGCGTCGCAATCAGTACGGCCCATTACAGGGAGGTCAGTCGATGACCTTGTCGCACTCGACTATGACCTGCGAGGCCGGCAGATTGGTCACCGCGAAGTGGACTACGATCCACGGCATTTCACCCCTGCACAACACGATTGCATCATCAGCGGGAGTGGGGTGACGAGCATCTCCCGCAGAGGAGGGCCGACTACGAGGGCCCTCAATGTCGGAGCGGTCAACGAGCCCGTCATCCTGTTCGGCATCTTGGCGGCGCGTATCGAAATCGGCGATGGGTCTTCCTTGGCTTCGAGCATGTCAATATACCACCGGGCCAGGGTACTGCCGGATACCACCGGGCCAGGGTACTGCCGGCCGGGAAGTAGGCAATGCGCGGGCCAAAGGCGCCCAATGGCAGCAGGTTTTAACTGCTACCCAAGCTATTTTCCCCCTAGACGGGCTACTCCTGCGACTTGATACTTGGCAGGTCCGATATCGACACAACGGACACCCAATCAGACCTAAACCTCTGAATACTGCGAGTATGTGTTACAGGCGAGCAAGCTTTGGAAAATCCGTATCGCTAGCAACACCTGCAAGTAGTCTCTATTCCTCGTCGTCCTCGACATCGGTGAGATAGACCGAGATTTCGATGTCGATGCCGTAGGCGGCGATTGCTGCGGCCATGTGGGCGGGCAGGCGGGCTGACATGGCTTCGCCATTCTCGGGGTAGTCGAAGGCGATGTCGAGCACGGCCTTGCCGATGCGGCGGTCGTCCAGCATGGCGGCGATGGCGGGGCCGGAGCGCTCGGCCAGTTCCAGCAGCGAACGGACCGGATTTTTGACCGCGATATCCACCTGGGCATAGTGGCTGTCTTCGGCGTCCTCGGGCTCGAAGCGGGTGCACAATTGCTTGAGCGCCGCATCGAGTTCGTATTGCGTGACGGTAACGCCCGACAGGCGCAGCGCGATGGCGAAGGGCTCGAAGCTAGTCATCAGGATCGTCCGGCAGTGGCCGCAAACAGAGCAATGGCGGCGGCGTTGGAAACGTTCAGCGATTTGATCGGGCCGGGCATGTCCAGCTTGACCATTTCGTCGCAGAGTTCGCGAGTGCGCTGGCGCAGCCCCTTGCCCTCGGCGCCCATCACGATGGCCAGCGGCTGATCGCCACTGCGTGGCTTGAGCTGATGTTCTGATTCAGAATCAAAACCCAGCACTAACATACCGCGATCCTTGAGCTTTTGCAGGGCGTCACCCAGGTTGCGCACCTCGATCATCGGCACCAGATCAAGCGCGCCGGAGGCCGATTTGGCCATTACGCCGGTTTCGCGCGGCGAGTGGCGGGCGGTGGTGATCACGGCGTCGGCGCCGAAGGCGCAGGCAGTGCGCAGAATCGCGCCGACATTATGCGGGTCGGTGATCTGGTCGAGCACGACCACGAGCCTGAGCGGCTTGATGTCATCAAGGCCAAACCGGCTCACCGGATCGACTTCGAGCGCTGCGCCCTGATGCACGGCATCGTCGCCCAGCAGGCGGTCGAGCTCCTTGGGCGTGGTTTCCTTGACGGTCACCTTGCCGATTTCGCCGGTGTCCTTGAGCCGCATCAGCGCATTGGGCGTGGCCAAGAGCACTTTCTTGATGCGATTCTTGTTGTCCAGCGCGGCGCGCACCGTGTGCAGGCCATAGAGATAAACCGGGCCGTCATCAGGGTTGTAACGCGGCTTTGGCGGAAATTTATTGATGCTCATAGGGCAGGGGTATCGCCTTTGCGGCGCGCCAGCAAGCGGGGCGCCGCGGCGCGCTCTAAACCGTGTGTTTTTCGAGGGGGGCGTTGGTGGAGGGGACTGGATTCGAACCAGTGTACGCTAAGCGGTCAGATTTACAGTCTGATGGATTTAACCACTCTCCCACCCCTCCACTGACAACGTCGCGCGAGCGGGACAACGAAGCGCTAGGCGTTTCGTCGGGCGGTTTATGGTGGTCTGTGACAACAGTGTCAACACCCCTTCCGCCATTGCCCGCAAGAAATCGGTTAGGCAGGGGAAAAGTATCTGATTTTTCCAGGGGATGCTTCCTAAGCCCCCGCCGCCCAGCTCTTGCGAATAAACGTCACGCCTTCCGCGAACAATGTTTCGAAATCGGGGAAGAGCGGCCGCCAGACGCGGGTGGCGGCGGCGAGCTCGGGCAGGCCGGCGCCGAAAGCTTCCAGCACGACCCAGCCATCAAAGCCTGTCTGGCGCACGGCGGTGAAGACTTCGGCGAAGTTGATCTGGCCGCGGCCGGGAATGCCCCGGTCGTTCTCGGAAACATGCAGCACGCCCATATGCTTGCCCAGCGTGGCGATGGCGCGGGATTGGCTCTGTTCCTCGATATTGGCGTGGAACGTGTCGTACATGATGTGGAAGGTGGGGTGGTCAACTCTATCCACATAGGCGCGGGCCTGGGCCATGGTGTTGAGGAAATAGGTCTCGAAACGGTTGAGGTGTTCCAGGCTAAGATAGACGCCATTGGCCCGGGCGCGGTCGGCCAGGGCATGGTGGGCCTCGGCGCCATAGCGCAGCTCATCCTCGGTCGGCCCGAAGCCGGTGAAATGTCCGATCGGCGCGTGGATCGGCCCGCCAACGCTTTCGGAGCCCAGGGCAATGGCGCAGTCCAGCGCCCAATCGAGATGGTCCATGCCCGCCTTGCGGATCTCGGAATCGCTGCTGATCGGGTTGGCGGCGATGGAGGGGATCACCGAGGTGCTGGTGCGGCGCAGGCCGATAGCGTCCAATTGGCGCCCGAGCCATTGGTAATGCGCCACGCTGCCGCGCAGGATCGGGATTTCCACCCCATCATAGCCGAGTTCTTTAAGCCGCCGAATCTGGGGCAGGTGCTGCTCTTCGATAAACCCGCTAAGGCAGAGCAAATTGATGCCGACCTGCATGCTTCCTCCTCGATCCGTCACGGACTCTATGCAGCACTCTTGCCACACAAAAGCGGCAACGGGCAGGGCGTAAAGAGGGGAGTTTTGGAGCGGGTAGCGGGAATCGAACCCGCATATTCAGCTTGGAAGGCTGCTGCTCTACCACTGAGCTATACCCGCCCGGTCGGAGTGATCCGAAGCAGTGATCGATTAGCCCGACAGGGGGCTTAATGGCAAGCCCCGTGATGGCCTACTCCAGCGGGATCACCTCGGTCGGCGCCACCTTGGTGCCGTTGACATCAAGCACGCCATCGAAGCCGGCCGCCAGGAAGGCGCCGGAAATGGCGTGTTCATAGGGCTCGGTGCGGCCCATGCCGCTTTTGAGGAAGCAGTTGGGGCCGGTCTTGATGGTGGGGTTCAGATTGATGGTCATGGCCGAGCATTGCTGGTTGTCGACGCATGCCTGGAAGCATTGCTCGAGCGTTTCGGCCCGAATCTTGTCGACATCGGCGCCATAGAAATCGAGGCCTTCATAGATGGCGAAGCGCGCTACGCTTTGCGATGGCGTATTGCCGCCGCCACTGCTTGCCGTGGTGGTTTCAGGCTCGGAGCGGGGGCTTGTGCCTATGGCCGTGAGCACATCTTGCGGCAATTGGCGGAACTGGGCGAGCGTGGTGTCGAGCTGGTTGGGATTGCGGTCGATGCGCAGCTGCGCGACCTCGTCGGCGCTAAAGACATATATCTGGTCCGCGCGGGTGCGCAGCATGCGGTTGATGACGGCTTGCGGTGTGCCGAAGCCGGTCAGAATACCCATAATGTCGGTCACCCCGAGCTGGGAGGCGGCATTGCTGTCCCCGCCGTAGAAGTGATGCACGCCCAGTTCGCCCTGATCGAGCCGCGCCGCCCCTGCGAGAAATACGTAGGCGCAACTGGACTGGCAGATGGAATTGGGCGGGATATAGGTGTTGATACCGCGCCGGTAGACTTCGTCCGCCAGCAATAGCGCTCCGGCCATGGTGCCACCGTCGCTGGAGAGTACCAGCGTCTTGATATTGGGCTGGCTGGCCAGCACGGCCTTGAAGTCGTCGGGCGTTTGATTGCTGATGTCGCCCGCCAGAATGGCGAAATCGAAGCCGGCCCCGGGCACGATGAAGGCGCCCTGACGCGCGAAACCGGCCGAAAAAGCCGGGCCAATGGACAAAACGAGTGCCAAAACGGCAACCAGAATACGCATGTTACGCCTCGATCAAGCCAGCGAACTGTCTTAAATCGAGGCTGGGCCATGAGTCCAGAACCTGCGCAGGCGGCAAATTTTCTTTTGCCTGGCGTTGCTTAGCGAACACGCCGTTTTCGTCCTGCGTAGCGCGGCTTTTTTGCGGCGGCAGTTTCCCTTTGAGCGCAGGGCTGGGTTGAGCCGGGCGGGCGAGCCAAGCGCGCGAACCATGCTAGGGTGCTGATAACGTTTTAGGGATGGACCGGTGTGCGGCACCGTTGTTCTCCCCGCAGCCAAGAAGAGGCTGGCGCGTACGGCCCGGAAACAGGGCCTTTACCGATCGTTCCGGAAGCTCAATCACGAGGCTTGGCCCATGAAGAAAGCGACTCCGTTCCGGCCCAATGTCTTGCGCCGAGGCGCTCTGGCAATGGGTTTGGTCGTCGCACTGAGTGCGGCGTCCGCTGCTGCGGAACCCTACACGCTCAACGTCTCCGACAAGATCAACGTTCGCGTGGTCCAATGGAAGGCGGCCGAATCCACCTTCGAGGAATGGACGGCTCTGGGCGGGGAATATGTCGTGGGCCCAGCGGGCACCACTGCATTCCCCTTTGTGGGGGACGTCGAAAGCGCCGGCAAAACCTCGCAGGATCTGGCGCGTGAATTGGCCGATGGCCTCAAGCAATCGCTTGGCTTGGTGGTCTCGCCCAATGTGAGCATCGAAATTGCCGAGTTCGCCCCGATCTATGTGGCGGGCGATGTGCAAGCGCCGGGTGAATACAAATTCCTGCCGGGACTGACCCTGATCAAGGCGCTCAGCCTTGCCGGGGGCGAGCGCCGCGGCGCCGATGCCAATTCCCGGGCCGAGCGCGATGTGCTTACCGTTAGCGGCGCTTATCAGGTGCTGCAGGATGAACAACTGCGGCTATTGGCCAAGCGGGCGCGCATCGATGCCGAACTCGCCGGACAGGACACGATCGTGCCCCCCGAGCAGTTCGCCGGGGTCGAGGGCGTCGAGCCGCTGCTGGCCGACGAGCAAGCCGTACTGGTAGCCAATCTCAAGGCACTCAATTCGCAAAGCACGGCGCTGGATAGCCAGACCACCGTGCTGCAGCGGCAGATCGAGACTTTTGGACAAAAGCGAACCGCCACCGAACGCCAATTGTCGGTGGCCCAGGAGCAACTGACCAATGTGCGCTCGTTGGCCAATGACGGCCTGGCCGTGGTGTCGCGTGTCGCTTCGTTGGAAACCAGCGTGGCCGATTACGAAACGCGCCTGCTCGATATCGATATGGCCCAGTTGCAGGCGCAGCAGGCCATTGGCGATGCCGAGATTCGCCGCACCGACCTGGCCGATAGTCACGCTTCCCAACTCACTGTCGAGCGGCAGGAGGTCGAGGCGCAATTGGCCGAGGTCAATCTCAAGCTCGCCACCCAGCAGGGTCTGGTGCGCGAGGCTGTAGCCTATTCCGGCGTTGCGCCGGGCACGGCCGGCTCGCTCGCCAGCTACACCTACAGCATTGTCCGCGACGGCGAGGAAATCCCCGCCGAAATGTCGACGCCGGTTTTGTCCGGCGATGTCGTCCAGGTCCGCCTGATTGTTGCCGAGTAGTTTTGCGTTTTAGTGATTGGAGTAAAGCCCATGCCCAGCGTCAGCCGCCTTGCAGCCTCCGCAATTGTCGCTCTGTGTTGCCTTGCCACGCCCGCTCTCGCCCAAAGCGCCAGCTTCTTTGACGATTTTGATACGCTCAATGGCCAGCGTTGGTATGTTTCGGATGGCTGGGCCAATGGCGCGCACCAGAATTGCACCTGGTCTGCCGGGCAGGTGAAGACGCAGGACGGCAGGCTCAAGGTGGGCTTTGCCCCGAGCAGCGGCGCTGGTGGCCGCAAATATGCCTGTGGGGAAATCCAGACTAAGACGGCGTTCGGCTACGGCACGTTCGAAGCCCGCCTCAAGACGCCGGCCGGCTCTGGCCTCAACGCCGCGTTTTTCACCTATATCGGCCCGCAACAGGGCAAGCCGCATGATGAGCTGGATTTCGAAATCCTGCTCAAGGACACGAGCGTTGTCGAGACCACCAGTTTCGTCAATGGCGTCAGCGGCGACGGCGAAGTGGGCAGCGGCATGTCTCATCAGCTGCCCTATAGTTCAGACTCCGATTTCGTCAATTTCGCTGTCACATGGACGCCGGGACGACTGGATTACTACATCAACAACCAGCTCGTTCGCACCATGACCGAAAGCTATCAGGTGCCCAACAATGCCATGCGCATTTTCTTCAGCCTGTGGGGCACCGATACGCTGAGCGAGTGGATGGGCTCGTTCGCGCCGCCCAGCGGGCCGATCGCCATGGACGTGGACTGGGTTGCCTTCACGGCGCAGGGCGAAAGCTGCGCTTTTCCGCAATCGGTGCTTTGCGCGCTGCAATAGCTGGCCGCCGGCCAATCAGAAAAGGGATTTTGAATGAAGCTGGTGTTCTTCCGCGGCAAGGTGCCGAATTTCGGTGATGAGCTTAATACCTATGTCTGGCCACAGATTTTGCCGGAAAGGTTTCTGGACGAAGACGAAAGCGAGCTGTTTGTCGGCATCGGCTCGATCATCGGCACGCATTTGCCCGAGACGTCCCGCAAGTTCGTGATGGGCTCGGGCTATGCCGGCTATATGGGCCTGCCCGATGTGCATGACGGCACTTGGGACATCCGCTTTGTGCGCGGTCCCAAGACCGCCGAAAAGCTCAAGATTTCACCTGATCTGGCCATTTGCGACAGCGCCATCCTGCTACGCCAGATGGAACTGGCCAAACCCGCGACCGGCATCGACGTCGCCTTCATGCCGCATTACGAAAGCCTCGAGCGCGGCCCTTGGGACGAAGCCTGCCGGCTGGCCGGCATCAAGCTGATCGACGCCACCGATCCACTCGAAAAAGTCATTGCCGAGATCAAGGGCGCTCGCGTGCTGATCACCGAGGCCATGCATGGCGCCATCGTGGCCGACGCGCTGCGTACCCCCTGGATCGGCGCCAAGCCGATCTTTGCCGGGCATCATATGAAGTGGCTCGATTGGTCCGGCGCACTCGATATCGAGCTGCGCATGCATGAACTCAAGCCATCCAGCGTGCTCGAATATTATATCGGCCGCACCGGCCGCGGCGGTCCCGCCGGCAAGATCGGCGCACTGAGCCGCAGCCCATTGGCGGCGATCCCCAATGCGCTTTTGACGCATTCGGCGGCCCGGCATCTGCAGAGAATGGCGACGTATGAGCCCCAGCTGAGCAGTGATGCGAAGATTGCTGAGGTGACGGAGAAGGCCGCGGCGGCCGTGGACGGGTTTGTGCGGTCGCGGTTGGCGGTGAGCTAGGTAAACCGCTAGCTACGCCGACGGGCCGTTAACAATGGGGCACTCAACCGCCCCACCCACAATGTCATTCCGGCGCAGGCCGGAATCCATTCTGTGAACTCTCCACTACAGCTATCCGTGGAGGGCCTTCAGCATGGATTCCGGCCTGCGCCGGAATGACACCGTGAGTAGAACTGGAACTTGGGTTACCCGCGGCCTAGCACCTCCCCCTCGATGGGGAGGGTGCAGCTCGGGGCTCCCCCTACGCTTTCGCCTTGCGCTTCTTCAGCACCATGCCCTTGACCGCCAGCAGGCGCTTGCGGGCCAGCACCAGGATTGCACCGCCATACACTGCCGCGCACACGGCCACTGTTGCCGCCAGCCGCAGCACGGGGTGGGCGTCGACCAGCTCCAGCTTCACAAAAATTCCCGCGCCGATCATCAGCGCTGTCGCCAGCACGGGCGTGGCGAAGGTCCCCAGATAGGCCCAGGCCGATACCCGCAGGATGCGGATGACCATGTGCACCGAGGGCGGCCACATGATGAAGTTCTGGATGACAAGGGCCAGCGTCAGTGCGTTGACGCCCCATTTGTAGAACAGCACGACGTAGAGCACCGTCGTGACCTGCTTGCCGATCAGGTAATAGAACCACAAATCGGCCTGGCCCTGGCTCTTGACCAGCGAGGACTGCAGCACGCCGATGCTGGTGATCAGGCCCAGCAGGCAAAAGGCCTGCACAGCAGGAACCGCTTCCACCCAATTGTGCCCAAAGGCCAGGGGCACGAAATCGTCGGCGATCAGTGCCAAGCCCATGAAGACGGGGAAGGACAGCACCGACGAAGCAAATGTGCCGAGGAAATAGGCCTCGCGCAACTTGTCCCGCTCGTTCTGCAGCGAGGATAGCAGCGCGTAGGACACCGAGCTCAGCGCGCCGGTGATGAGGTCGGTCAATATCTGGAAAATGCGGCGGGCAAAGCTGTAAATGCCAAGCCCGGCGGGGCCGAGTAACGTGCCGATCAGCAATTGATCGATGCTGACCAGGGTGATGATGCGATTGCCAGAGGCAAAGAGGCCAAAGCTGGCCAGCTCGCGCAGGGCCTGGAAGCTGAAGCGGAATTTGGGGAGCCAGCGTACTGAGACCAGCGCGCCGATACAGGTGGTGATGGCCGTGGCGAGCTGGGAGAAAGCCAGTGCCCAGAGACCGAATCCCAGCCATAGCAGCGCCAGGCACAGCAGCGCCGCCACGACCGAGGCGACGGTGGTCCGCATCGCCAGCTTCTTGAACGACATGGAGCGGACCAGCAGCGCATTGGGCACCGCTGCCGCCATGTCGAAAATCACCCTGATGCCGATAAAGGGGAGGAGGGCGGTGAGAATGGGTTCGTTGAGCTGATTGGCCAGCGGGAAGGCGGCAAAACACAGCCCGGCATAAATCAGCAGCGCCGCTCCGGTGCAGAGCCAGAACACCGTATCGAGATGGCGCGGCTCGATTTTGCTGCGCTGGATAATGGCTTCGCTGAACCCGGCGGGGGCGATGGCGGTGCCGAGCATGGCGATGCTGGCGGCATAGGAGACAATGCCGAATTCGGCCGGCGAGAGCACGCGCGAGGTCGCCATGAAGACCAGGATGCCCAGCGCGGCCGGCGCGAAGCTGTTGACCACCGACCACAGCACGCCACGAATGGCTGCGCCGGAGCGGTTGGTGCGGACATGGTCGAGCACAGGGCCGCGACCGATCTCATTGGTAACACTCATATTTACTCGATACGGGCCGGTTATTTGCTGCCCGTGGGGGCGGAATTACTCAACGTTGCACGGCCGGCAGCCGCGATTGCACGAAGGCGTGGAAATCCGGTGTGGTGCGGCCGAAGAGGCGTATGGCGAGGCCACGCGCCCGCAGGCGCAGCGCGTCCTTGAAGGCAATGGCCGATGAGGCGCCGTCCATGATCAGCGCCTTGGCGAGGCCACTGGCCCGCGTCGGCGCCTGGGCTGCCCATTTTGGATTGGTCATGAAGCCGTCGCGCAGCCCCTTGGGGGCGGTCTGCCAGGCCAGCCGCTGCAATTCCTGCACCGAGCGCTTCAAATCAAGCTCGCGCCGCAGATAAGAGGCCTTGAGTTCGGCATTACGCGTGGTCTGTTCGGCGTTTTCCGCCCACACAGCCAGCGGCGTCATAGCCACATAGATCGGCTCGACGATCGAGAACGACCGCATATATTCCTGCAGTGTCGCGGTGCAGCCAAAGCCGATCTCGAGCTGGCATGCCGTATTGCGCGACCAGAACAGCCCGCCATTGGACACGCCAATGCCCATCAGCAGCGACAGGCGGAATTCGTCGGGCTGGTAGAGCCCTTCGACGAACAGGTCATCGAGCACGCCGCCGACGCTCAAATGAGCCGCCGTGGTGCCGCTCTTGTGCTCGACATATTGGTTGCGCAGCACGACATTGACGCCGTCCTCGCGGCAGATCCGCATGTTTTCGGCGAGGAAATCCGGCAGGATGAGATTGTCGTCTTCCACCACGCAGAAATAGTCGGCGTCATTGGGATTTTCGGCCGTGAAGCAGTGGTCGATATTCTTGGAGGCAAAGCGCTGCGGCGCATTGTGGTGATAGCGGATGCGCGGATCGTTGAAGCTCTCGCACGCTGCCTTGCCCGCCTGGGCGGCATCGTCGTCATAGACATCGCAGACCCAATTGGCCCAGGTCTGGTCGATCATAGATTGCAGCGCGCGTTGCAGGGCGACGGGGCGCTTGTAGGTGGGCGTGCGAATCTGGACCAGGCCGGAATTAGTTTCAGTCATGGTTGGACTCCGATGGGGCGAATATACACCTGCCGCGACGCGGGCAGGGGAGAGCGGCGATTGGCGCGCAATTCATGCAGCACGCCCTGGGCGCCATAGATGAAGGTCACGACCACCAGGATCGAGCGCACCGAAAACTCGAAGAACACTTCGACCTCGATGAAGCTGCGCAGGATGACCAGCAATTGCAGGCCGACCAGAAACGCGTTTTGCGGATTGGGCCGCAGGATGGTGGCCACAATGATGAGCAGGAAGCCGCCATAGATGAGGAAAGCCTGCAGCCCGACGCCGATCAGGCCGATTTCCACGGCGTTGGAAATATAGGTGTTGTGGAAGTTGAAGCCCGAACCCGAGGGCACGAGGAACATGGCCCAGAGCTGTTCGGCGGGCGCAAATCCGGCCACCCAGAAGGCGCGGAAGCCAATGCCTTGCAGCGGTCGCTCGGCGATGAAGGTGAAGGCTGTGGCCCACAGGTCCGTACGTCCGGTCAGCGTGGGGTCCTTGCCCGAACCTTCGAGAATTTCCGACAATAGCGTCTGGCCATTGGCCATGATGAACAGGCCCAAGGCCGCTCCGACGATGATGACGCCCAGCGTCATGAACAGCTTCTGGTTGCCGGTCAGGCGCCCCGTCAGCAGCAGCAGCACCATGACGGCGACGCAGGGCACGACCATCATGATGGCGCCAGCCGATTGCGCCAGGACCATCAAAGGCCCGGAAATCAGCAGGCCGGCCAGAGCCCCCAGCCGCAGCAAAAGCCCGGCATGGCGATCGACGACGACCGCCAGCGAGGTCAAGGCGAAGACGGCGATATGGGCCGCAAAGGCGTTCTTGCTGCCAAAAATGCCCAGCCAGGGCGCCCCGGACGGCCGATTGCCGATGGTGACGCTGGCCAATATCCCCACGGCGTAGACGACGAAGAGAGCTCGCACGAGAGTCGTCGGTTTAACCCGTCCGGCCATTACTACGGCGATGGCGAGTGTGATCATCAGTTGGATCGAGGCCCGCAGCGTGATCTCGGGATATTGCGACCACAACGTCGACAGCATGCAATAGGCCGGCAGCAGCAGCAGGAACCACCAGCGGGCAATCAGCGTGATGCTTTGCTGCGGGTCGCTGATCAGCAGCAGCCCGCCAAAGCCGAGGAATGCCATGGCGGCTAACGAGCCGACCAAGGCGTTCAGCACCAGCCCGGACAGGGCCAGCACGGTGAAGGTGGCGGCAAGATCGATATCGACCAGAGGCCCGGCAATGCCGCGGCGGCGCAGTAGCCGTGTCATGTCGCCACCGCCGGCGCATTGGTCGCGAGCTGGTTACGGATCGGCGTGGGCGCAGCGGCCGCCGGAATGAATCCGGCGGCATAGCGGGCGGCAGCGTCCTTGGCGATGATCTGGTGAGCGCTTACGCCTTGGGTGGCGAGCGCCAGCCAAGTCGGATCGCGCCGGAAGCAGCTCCAATCCACATCCTGGCTCGGCACGTAGGTCGGCAGGGCGGCATGTTTATCGAGGTTCAGCAGCCCGGTGCTCGCCGCGATCTGCGGCGTGGCAGCACGGCGCTGCCGGCCTTGGGTGAACGAGTTCCATAGCCGCCGCAACAGGGCAGGGCGCCGCGCAATGATTTTGAGGACGGTGCCCGGTGAACGAGCCTTGATCGCCTCCACCAGACGGCCGAAATCCAGCGCGCCTTGCAAGGCATCGCGGCGCTGCGCAAAGGCGTGGGCCAGGCCGGCCTCGGGCTTGATCCCAGCCAGCAATTGCGCCTGATTGGCCAGCATGGCGTCAACATCGTTGGCCGATAGGCGGTGAGAAATCGAACCACTATGGCGGCGATAAAGATACCAGGGCTCGGGCACGATCCACATGCTGGCGCCGGCCAGCAGCGTGCGCAGCAGCAAGTCGTAGTCTTCCCCGATCCGCAGGGTTTCGTCATAGCGCAGCAGACCCAGCGCCTCGGCACGGATCAGCGGCTTGAGGTAGCCGAGCGCGGGCAACTTGCCGTCCATGCCGGCGGTCACCCAGGCTTCGGCACTGACGGGTAATGGTTTGTCGTGGTCGGCCAACAGCAGGGTCGGCGGGCTGCCGTCCTCATGGAAATGCAACAAGTCATCGGCCACGATATCGGCCCTGAAATGCTCCGCCGCTGCCAGCAGCCGTTCGAGCCGCTCGGGGTGCACAATATCGTCGGAGTCAACGATGGCGATCCATTGCCCGCGCGCCCGCGCCAGCGCCAGGTTACGCGTGCGGGCCGGGCCGCCATTCTGCGGCGAGGCGAGCAGCCGCACGCGCTCGTCGCGCGCCATGATGGAGGTTACTACCGACACGCTATCGTCGGGCGAAGCGTCGTCTGCAACGATGATTTCGAGATTGCCCATGGTCTGGGCCAGCACGGATTCCAGCGCACGCGCCAATGTCGCGCCGCCGCGGTAATTCGCCATGATGACGGAAACCGTCGGAATCCCCTGCTGTGCGCGCGTGGGCTGCATGGCGAGCTCCGGTTCGAAAGATTGCCAGGCGCCAGGAGGCGCCGGCTTGTCCCGTCAGGCCTGCGGCGCCGTAGCGTCGAGAGTGGCCAGCACGGTTTTGAGCTGTTGCATATGCTCGCTGATCTGGCCGATCCTGAGGCGGGCCGCAGCGGCATTGCGCTCGGCATCCTCGATGGCGCCTTCGTCTTCTTCCGAGCGGGTGCCGAACTCGCCCGAATTGTCGATAAGATTGGTGGCTTGGGCATAGTAGACGTCGAGGCGTGTCTGCAGGCCTTCGCGTTCCCGCTGGGCCCCCTCGATTGCCGCCAGCAGCGAGCGGCGAACCGTCATGAAACGGTCCTTGTCGGTGCTGGCGTCGCGCGAAGGATCACGGGTGCGGAAGAGGCGTGTGCCGACGGAAAGGATCGAAGCCATTCATCGCCTCCTGTAGTCTAGCGGCTGCCCGTGCGCATCAGCACGACCTTGACGGTGCGCAGCATAATAACAATGTCACCGATGAAGGACCAGTTACGAGCATATTCGGCATCGAGTCGGACGCGCTGTTCATAGTCTACGTCGCTGCGGCCGCTAACCTGCCACAGGCCGGTCAGACCCGGACGCATGCTGGCGTAGGCGGTGATGTCATTGGCATAGCGAACGATTTCGTCCTGCACGATGGGACGGGGCCCCACCAGGCTCATGTCGCCGCGGATGATGTTGATCAATTGGGGCAATTCGTCGAGGCTGGTGTCGCGCAGGAACTTGCCCAGCGGTGTAATGCGCGGATCGTTGCGCAGCTTCTGGGTCGCTTCCCACTCTTCGCGGGCCAGCGGGAACATTTCGAGGTGCCGTTCCAGCGCCTCTTTGGAATTGACGATCATGGAACGGAACTTGAGGCAGCGGAACTTTTTGCCGCGATGTCCGACCCGTTCATGGGAGAAAAATACCGGTCCCCGATCAATCGAGAACATGGTGACCATGATGAAAAAGATCGCCGGAAGCGCGCAAAAGAGCATGATGGATGCAATCGTGACATCGAATGCTCGTTTCAGCGCGCCGCCCTTGGGCGACTTGGTTTGGGTCTCGATGCCCGAGAGATCGAGGCCTGCGTTGACTATCGACATTTTTGTTCACCCGCCATGTTGAACGTAGTTCGAGTTGCTACTGTGCTTTTCGTGTCCAGCTGTAATGGTTTGCGATGATGCCCCGGTGCCGCAGGGCGGGGGGCCGTGATTACCGCAGTCCCGCCCGGATGTCTCCGCTGCGAGGGTTCGTAGCAAACGCTTGATGTTTGCCGACTTCTGTCGGTTTGGTCCTGCAAAGGCGCGGTTCGCTCAAAAGCAAATCAAGCGCATGTTTGCGGGATCAAAATGATCACGATTATGTGGGGCAGGCAACAGCGTACGCGCATGGCTGTCATGCGGGCACGTGATCATGAGATGATCACAATTGGCAGGATGGGAGGCGGAGGGTTATCGCGCGAAGACGAAGATAATGCCGTTCCACAGCAGGTAGACGCCGACCCAGGCGAGGACGATCACGGCCAGCGCGGTCATGCCAGTAGGCCAACGGCTCCAGATTTGGCTCCGAAGATTGGCGACGGGTGCCCCGACGCCATTTTCTGCGGCGCCTTTCTTGTCGTGTCCGTCCTGGCTCATGTTCTGGCTCCTGCCCCAAACGTTGCGATACTGGCAACTCCGCGCCGTCTATCGCAAACCTCGGAAAACTACCCTAACGTCTATAGTGAAATTTTCAGCAATGGATGAGTTCAAGCAACTGGTAAACGCACGACAGCGTTTCCAGTGCCACGACTTGCACAAAATACCGAAAACCTCACCGCCTTATTGCTCTGGCGGCTTCACACAATAGAAACGCTATATAGCGTTCACCGCCCCGCCACAAGCGGCGGCAAATCAACTTTAGGACTAGCACTAATGGCGTGGAGTGGCGGAGGGTGGTGCTGCCGATCGCGGGAGCGGAGATATTGCCCGATCAGGACGACCCGTCGCGGTACCGACAAGCGCCGTTGCTCGGGTAATCTGCTCCGCGCGAATATCAAACAAACCTAAAGCGCCTCCGGCCAATGCCCCGCAATCCAGCTCGCCATCGCCCCTATATCGGTCGCCTTGGTCGTGTCCACGTCAAACACTGGTCCACGCCCCACGGGTTCGGCCCGTGTCACCAGCGCCGCTAATTCGGGCAAATATGCCGCCCCCGGATGTCCCGGCAGCCGATCCTCCAACCGGCTGGCATAGCGCTCCACCACCACGTCGGCCGGTGCCGAACACCAGATTTCCAGCGTCTCGCTCACCCCCGCCATGGCCAGATGGCTCTCCAGCAAGTCCCGCGGCTGAAACCCGAACCAGGCATCCACGATCACCGTGGTCCCCGCCGGTGCATCGGCCACCAGCGACCAGATCGCCTTGTAGCTCGCCTTGCCCAGCGTGCGGTTGAACTCCCGGCCCACCCCCTCGATCACCTCAAGAAACGGGTTCTTGACCGTATCGAGCGTCAGCAACGGCCATCCGGTTTGTGCCGACAAAGCATGCGCCACCTGGCTCTTGCCGCTCGCCGGCACGCCATTGACCAGCACGGCGCGCTTGCGCCCGCGCGCAGCAAACCTGTCCATGGCACAACGCGCCGCCCCGATCACGCCAGCGTCGTCGCCCAATTGCGCCGCCACAATGGGGCTCTGATACCAGCAATTCTCCGCCGGAATCCCCGCCAGCGCCGCCACAGCCCGTCCGCCCATGCCACCACCCAGCAGCACCAGATCAGGATCAAGCGTCGCCACCAGCCCATCAATGGCCCGTCGCAGCGGCCCCGCCCAGGCAGTCAACACCGCCGATGCCTGCGCATCGCCCTGGTCGCGGCGTTCCAGCAATGTGTCGGCATTGGTGCCGGGCGGCAGCCCCGCCTCGCAGACATGCCGGCCAAACGCCGTGCCGGAGCTCAGTGTCTCCACACACCCCCGCCGCCCGCAAGCGCAGAGCAGCCCATCAGGCGCCACCACCACATGTCCGAACTGCCCGGCCGTACTCCGCCCGCGCAGCAAATGCCCATGGTCCAGTGCGGCCCCGCCAATGCCGGTGCCGATGGTCAGCATGACGAGGTTCTGCTTGCCCTGCCCAGCGCCAAACGCTGCCTCGCCGAGCAGCGCCATGCTGCAATCATTTTCCAGCGCCACGAATTGCCCGGTCGCCTCGCGCAATAGCTGCGCGAAGGGCAGCTTCGACAGATCGACATAGCCGCCCGAAAACACCGTCCCCGTGCTGCCATCGACCCGCCCCGGCACGCCGACACCAATGCCGGCAATGCCATCGACCATCAATTGGCCGATCAGATCGATCGTGGTGGCCAGCACCTGTTGCGGATCAGCCGAACTCGGCGCCCGCACGCTGGCCAATATCTGTCCGCTGTTGCTGACCCGGGCGGCGCGCACATGCGTGCCCCCGATATCGACGCCAATAGCCGTCTGCCCCATGGCACGCTCCCAACGCTCAGGCGACCCGCGTCTTATGGGCGCTATAGCGGGCAATCACCGCCTGAATTTCGCGCAGGCGTGGCACGGCAATGGTCTCCAGCCGCTGCTTGGTCTCGGCCCGATCAAGCGAGATACAGTCTTTCCATAAGGAACGCCCCGCAATCACCCCCGAGGCGCCATTGTGCATGGCGATCTCGACCTGTTGCAAGAAGGTTGCGTGATCCACCCCCGCCGACAGGATCGCCCACGGCACTTCCCCGCACAGCCGGGTGACCTCAGCACAGGATTCGGGCGAGCCGGGGTAGGGGAGCTTGAGCACCTTGGAACCCACATCGAGGCAAAGCCGCGTGCCGCCCTGGATCAGCTCAGGAATCTTGGCCGCGTAGGCCTCCTTGCTTTCCCCTTCGAACGCATAGGTCAGAAATTCCACCACCAGCAACAGGTCCTCGCTGGCGAAATCGGCAATAACCCGTTCCAGCGTCGCCATGTTCTGTGTGTTGGCGGCCGGCGTGTCCGAGCGCAGATAGATCATGATCTTGCCGCCCGTGCCGCCCAGCTCACGCACCCGGCGGGCCGTGATACCATCGACCATTTTGGAAATCCGGTAGCCTTCGGGCGAGACATCCCACCCCGATGCATCCAGCCCGATCAGCAGTGCAGTATCGCGCGAGAGCACGCCCTCATCCACCACCTGCGGCACCGCGCAGATCGGGTCCACTAGCACGCAAGACGCCTGGCTGGCCAGGTAACGCGTGATATCGGCCTTGGTATTGCCCAGCATTTCATTGCTGATCCTGGCCTGCGCCTCCGTGTCCGGCGCCAGCAGCGTGCGCATACCCCCGCGCTGGTCGCAGGCGATCACCATCATCGCGCCATCTTGTCCACAAATCTGGTGGTAGCCGCGTTTTTCGGCGGTGGTCATGCGTGCCATGTCGAATATGCTCCTCATAAATTGCGACAAAGAGGCTCCGGTCACGCAAAACGGTGTTTTGCGCGGCAATTGCCTAACAGCGGGGTTTGGGCGATAAGGGTTATCGTTGCCGACGATGTAACACATTGCTGAAAGGAATTTCAAGCTGTCTTCGCAGTCCGGGGATGCAGGCGTTTCCCGCTCCATGATGCATGCGGTCGCCAAGCTGCATTACGAGAGCGATATGAGCCAGGTCGACATCGCCAAGCGCATGGGCGTGTCGACGGCCACAATTTCACGCCTGCTGCAGCGCGCCCGCGTTGAAGGCATTGTGCGCATCGAAATCCGCGACATCGTCGCCCCCGAAGCCCTGCGCGATCGGCTGATCGCCGGGCTGGGCCTCGAGCGGGCCGCTGTTATCGACGCTCCTGCCGCCGGCGTGCTCGAAGCCTTGGCTACACCTCTGGGTGATCTGCTCAAGGAAGTGGGCCTGGGCGCCGGCTCCGTGCTGGCCATCGGCTGGGGCAGGGCGGTCAGTGCCGTCATGCAGGCTGGGCTTCCGCCCTTGCCGGGCATCATCACCGTGCCCGCGACGGGCGGCATGCAGCAGCATGCGTCGCATTTTCAGGTCAACGAATTCGTCCGCCTCGCTGCCGGGCACATGGGCGGCACGCCCCATTTCATCCACGCGCCCTATCTGCCCTCGGCCGAAACCCGCGCTGCTTTCCTCGCCGATCCGTCCATCGCCGATAGCGTCGCCCTGTGGGACCGCATCGACGCCGCCATTGTCGGCGTCGGCCTGCCGCACGCCGTCAACGCCCCCGAAGCCAGCGCCGCCACGCCCAGCGAGCAATCGCTGAGCAATGCCGTTGGCGACGTGATCCGCCATTATTTCGACCGCGACGGCAAACTGATCCAGTGGGAAGGCGAGTCCCGCATGATCGCGGCCTCCCCCGCCCAACTCCGCGCCGCCCCCCTGGTCATCGGCGTCGCTGCCGGCGAAAACAAAGTCGGCGCCATCATCGGCGCCGCCAAAGCCGGCTTCATCAGCGCGCTGGTCACGGATGCCCGCACGGCGGAAGCAATCCTCGATACGCTGGGCTAGATTCCGCTTCGGGCAGTACTCCCAGTCCGTCCCATCCACAAAGTCATTCCGGCCCCCGCCGGAATGACCGCAAACGTGGTGGCAACGGGCTTCTAATCTTTCTCCGCGTAAAAATTGATATTTGCGCGCCTAAACCGTGTTGACACGGCGGCCCTGCCGTGAAGTCTATACGGGCGGTATCCGGAACAACCGGAGCCGCGGAGGACAGAAGCTTTACCGATCATCCGCATGCCCGGCGTCGCAAAATGCGACAGGTCTTGACGGCTGCTTTGTGTGAAGTAAATTGCAGAAGAAAATTTCACTTGACGGTTTCGATGCGTCGGGATGAGATATGTTAACTGGACAAACAAATCAGTTTGGCCAGCCGAATGACTGTCAACGAACAGCTCAATGAGGGAGGAAAACCATGGAGCGCCGTTCTATTCTCAAGGCCGTAGCCGCTGCCGCGCTGGTCACCACGATCAGCCTGGCCGCCGGCCCGTCCTTTGCCCAGGACAAGAAATTCACCATCGCGCTGATCCCGGGCCTGACCACTGATGGCTTCTACATCACCATGCGCAAAGGGGCCCAGGCGGCCGCTGACGCCCTTGGCGTAGAGCTGGTGTTTCAGGGCGCGCCCGATTTCAACCCCGTCACCCAGGTGCCGGTGCTCGATGCCATCATCGCCCGCGCACCCGACGCCATTCTGATCGCCCCCACCGACACGACCCAGCTGATCGAACCGCTGCGCAAGGCCAATGAAGCCGGCATTCCGGTGATCACGGTCGATACCTTCATTGGTACGGGCTCCTACCAGACCGGCGCTGGCGACGCGGATTTCCCGCTCTCCTACATCGCGTCTGACAACGTACTTGGCGGTCGCATCGCCGCCCGTGCCCTCGCCAATGCCATTGGCGGGGAAGGCAAGGTCTTCGTTTCCAACGTCAATCCGGGCATTTCCACCACCGATCAGCGCGAGGAAGGCTTCAAGCTGGAAATGACCGAGAACTTCCCCAAAGTGGAAGTGCTCGAAACCCAGTTCAACAAGAACGACGCCAATAATGCGGCCAGCCAATTGCAGGCCGTCTTCGCCCGTAATGCCGATCTCAAAGGTGTGTTCGGGGCCAATCTGTTCTCCGCCCTCGGCTCCGCCAATGGCGTCCAGCAGGCCGGCCAGAGCGGCACCATCAAGGTGGTGGCGTTCGATGCCCCCGTCAGCATCGTCGACAACATCAATTCCGGGCTCGTTGACGTGGCCATTGCCCAGCACCCCGCCGAAATCGGCTATTACGGCGTGGTCTCGGCCTTTGCCCATCTGACGGGCCAGTCAATCCCGGTTTCGATCGGCACCGGCTTTACCATCATGGACAAGGCCAATATCGCCGATCCTGAAATCGCCAAGTATCTCTACAACGAGTAACGCCTCACCGGGGCGGCCTGCGGCAATGCCGCGGGCCGCCTTGCCATAACGCACAGTCCGCGGGGCAACCTGCGTCGACGCCGGATCAGGTGACACCATGACCGCTTCAGTTCCGCAGGCTCAGTCTGCTTCCACTCATATAGCCCCGCAAGCCGATCACGCTGAACGCGCGCTCAATTGGATGCAGCGCATCGCCAATCTGCGCGCCTGGCTCTTCCTTGCTGCGCTGATCATCGGCTTTGAAATCTGGGCCCGTGTCAGCTTCGGCGGCACATTCATTCTCAATCCGTTCAACATCCAGTCCATCGCTATTTTCGCGGTCGCCCCGCTCCTGCTCGCCACCGGGCAGACCTTCGTCATCATCTCGGGCGGCATCGATCTGTCGCTGGGCTTCATCATGGGACTGGCGGCGGTTGTTGCTGCCCATGTCATCAACTGGGCTACGCCCGGCATGGGCTTCCCACTCGCCGTATTGTTCGGCGCGCTGGTCGCCGTGCTCGTCGCGGGCCTGCCGGGCGTGGTCAATGGCCTGCTCGTCTCCCGCCTTCGCGTGCCGCCCTTTATCGGCACATTGGGCATGTTCGGCGTAGCCCGCGGCGTCGCGTTTCTGCTGGCCGGCGGCACCACCGTTCCCGTGCGCAACGAGTTCTTCGCCGCCATCGGCAATGGCAAGTTCCTCAATGTGCCCTACATCGTCATCATCACGGCAATCTTCGTGGTCGCCATGCATTACGTGCTGAGCCAGACCCGCTTCGGCCAGCACAATTACGCCATCGGCGCCAATGCCCAGGCGGCCCGCCGCGCCGGCATCGACATCAAATGGCACTTGCTGCGGCTCTATATCCTGTCCGCCATGTGCGCGGGCCTTGCTGGCGTGGTCTATTCCGCCCGCTTCAGTGCCGGCGCCGCCCAGGCCGGCGAACCCCTGCTGCTCGATTGCGTGGCCGCCGTGGTCATTGGCGGCGCCAGCCTGTTCGGCGGCTCGGGCACCATTTTCGGCACCGTGGCCGGCGCGCTGGTCATCGCGGTCATTCAATACGGTCTGGTTTTCGTCAATGTCGAACCGTTCTGGCAGTTCATCAGTGTCGGCGTCGTCATCATCATCTCGGTCCTCATCGACCAGGCGCAACGCCGCTTCACCGGAGGGCGCATCGATGAATAATGCAGCCGAACCCCTGCTCGACGTCCGCAATCTTTCGAAAAACTTCGCCGCTGTGCAGGCCCTCAAGGACTTCTCCATGGTGGTCCGCCCCGGCGAAGTCGTGGCCCTGGCCGGCGACAATGGCGCGGGCAAAACCACACTGATCAAGGCCATTTCCGGCGTCTACAAGCCATCCTCAGGCGAAATCCGCCTGCGCGGCGAACCCGTCAGCTTCGCCACCCCACAAGAGGCGCGCGACAAGGGCATCGAGACCATCTACCAGGACCTGGCTTTGGCCGATAATCTTTCCATCGGCGCCAATATCTTTCTCGGCCGCGAACCCATGCGCAAAGCCTTCGGCTTCCTGCCTGTGCTCGACCGCAAGAAAATGGCCGACGCCGCCAAATCCACCATGGCCCTGCTCGATTTCCATGTGAACCGCATGGAAGCCCCGGTCAGCAATTTCTCCGGCGGCCAGCGCCAGGCCGTCGCCATCGGCCGCGCCGTCTATTGGGACGCCCAAATCCTCATCATGGACGAACCCACCGCCGCCCTCGGCGTCCCCGAACAGCGCAAGGTCATCTCGCTGATCCACCAACTCAAGGCGCAGGGCAGGGGGGTGATCTTCATCTCGCACAATCTGCAGGACATTTTTGCGGTGTCGGACCGCATCGTCGTGCTGCGGCGCGGGGTACAGGCGGGCGAGCGCAAAATCTCGGAAACAACCCACGACGAGGTGGTCAAGCTGATGGTGGGGGGCTAACCCCCCGTCTAAGCTGAAGCCCGCAACACCAGTTCCGCATTCAACAAAATATGCTGCCCCTGCATGCGGGGGTCATCAAACACTCGCGAATTGTCCAGTTTCGACAGCAGCAGCATAATCGCCAGCCGCCCCATCTCTGTGGTGTTTTGCGACACGGTGGTCAGCGGCGGCCAGATATATTCGCTCAGCGGTTGGTCATCATGCCCCGCCACCCGTAGATCACAATCCGGCCCGATCCCGACCTTGAGCCCCGCCTGGTTCACCGCCGCCAACACGCCAAACGCCACCCGGTCATTGCCGCACAACACCGTCTTGCTGGGAAACCCGCCCGCTGCCAGCACCTTATTGGTCTGCTCGAACGCATAGCGCTCAAATTCCCAGGTCTCCGATCGCTCCACCGGGATCAGCAACGGCTCCAGGCCCCGCCGCTGCATCGTGGCGATATAGTTCGCGCGCCGCTCCATGGTATTGCTGTTCACCACCGGCATGTCGAAATAGGCCGGCCTGTCGCCCGACCGTGTCAGATAGTCGGTAATCAGCGCTATGCTCTGCGCATTATTGGTGCCGACAAACGCTTCCTCGGCGTCAAATGGCGCGTCGATGAATACGATGGGAATATTGCGCGCCAGCGCCCGCACCTTGTCGTGGTGTGCGCCGTGCCCGCCCACTGGCGCCATGATCACTCCGGCCACATTAAGCGAGGTCAGCGTCTCGATCGCCTCGGCCTCCAGCTCCCCGCGGCCGTCCGAGCTGAACACAAAGGGCAAATATCCAGCGGCCGTGGCCTCCGCCTCGATGCGCCGCCGCAGCCCCATGTAAAACGGGTCGAGCGAGCTGGGAAACACCAGCCCGATAATCTTGGACCGCCGCCGGTTGAGATTGACCGCAAACAGATTGGGCCGGAACCCGGTCTCGGCCAGCCCCGCATCGATCTTCTCGCGCACCTTGACGCGCACCGAGCTGGGGTCCTGAAAATATTTCGAAACCGTCGGCCGCGACAGCCCCACCGCCTTGGCAAACTCTTCCATCGTCCGAATTGCCATGCGCGTCATCTGTGTTTTTCCTCTGCACTGTCCGCTCCTTGCTGCCACCAGCAGCCAGCCATGTCAAATCTTGTTTGACGCGCGGCAAAGAACAATTTTTACAGGAAAGATTTGGGTTAGGTCCGCAAATCGAGGTTGGAAAGATCAAACTCCTCATGATGCGCCAAGGCCGCCGCCCCGATCGCACATTCAAACGCCCCAATCCGCGACACCGTCAGCAGCGGCAGGCTCATCCCCGGCACCATGCGCCGCCCCAGCGGCCCCGCCACCCGCTCAACCACGGCATCCAGCACCGGCAGCATGGCCCCTCCCAGCACCACCTCATCGGGGTCAAAAATATTGGTGATATCCACCAGTCCCTCGGTCAAATGCCCCGCCAGCGTGGTCACCGCCCGCTCGGCATCCGGGTCCCCCTTGGCTAGCCCCGCCGCCACCTGCGCCGGCAATTGCGGATCAGTCGCCGCCTCATCGACATCCTGATTGGTCGCGTAGCGCTGCAGCGCCTTCAAATTCACAAAAGTCTCCATGCACCCGCGCTGCCCGCAGCTACACAGCGGCCCATCCGCCGCAATCCGCAAATGGCCGAACTCCGTCCCCAGCCCATTGCCCCCGCGCAGCAGCTTGTCGTCAATGATCACCGCGCCGCCGCAACCGGTCCCGATCTTGAGGTAAACCACCACCCCATGATGCGGCCTTGGGTCCGAATAAATATGCCCAAACGCCGCCGCATTGGCATTGTTCTCCACATGGCAGGGCAAATCGATCCGCGCCGCAATCAGCGCCCCGAGGTTCACGTCCTTCCACCCCAGAATCGGCAGGTTGATCACATGCCCATCCCGCCGCACCAGCCCCGGCACGGTCACCCCCATCGCCCGGATAGTGTCGCGATAGAGCGTCAGGCTCGCCAGCTTGTCCGCCACCAGCGCAACCACCTGGTCCGGCGCCAGCCCCCGATCAAACGGCATCTCGTCAGTCTCGGCCACGCCCGCTGCCAGATCGAGCAGAGCAAAGCGCAGCACGCCCACCCCGATTTCCACGCCGAAGAAATAAGCCCCTTTCGGCTCCAGCGCGATATCGATCCCCGGCCGCCCCACATCGCGCCGCTCGGGACTGTCCTCGCGCGCCCTCTCGCTGACCATGCCGCGCGCCAGCAGGTCATCGATCATCCCGGTGATCGAGGCCCGCGTGAGGGATAGCCGCCGCGCCAGTTCTGCCCGCGACACCGGCCCGCTGACCCGCAAAATGCCGAGCAGCCGCCGTTCATTGATGTGCCGCACCAGCGACTGATTGGCCATATTTCCGGTTTCCGTAACGGCGTAAAACTCACCAAGCTCTAGCGGCGCCATGTTGACAGCACAACTCCGTCGCCATTATGTTTCTTAAGTTAACAAATTATCGAACCGCCCGGCAATGGCGTATTCGACGAGCGGCGGGAGCACATCGAAAATGCCCAAAAAGCAGGAGCGGCTGCTGCGTGTCGGCGTGCTGGGCTGCGGCGCCATCGCCCAGGCAGCCCATTTCGAAAGCTGCACCAAGGCGGCAAACGCCGAGCTCTACGCTATCTGCGACGTGGCCGACGATTTGCGCAACCGCATGGCAGCCACCCACGCCCCGAAAAAAAGCTTTTCCGACTATGATGCCATGCTGGCCGATCCCGACCTCGAAGCCGTGATCATCGCCACCTCCGATGCCTTCCACGTCCCCGCCGCCCTTCGCGCCCTCGAAGCCGGCAAGCATGTGCTCTGCGAAAAGCCCCTCGCCACCTCCATCGAGGAGGCCGAAAGCCTGCGTGCCGCCGTCGCCACCTCAGGCAAACGCCTCCAGGTCGGCCACATGAAACGCTTCGACGCGGGCCTGGAGGCCGCCAAATCCTTCATCGACAATGGCATGGGCCAACTCGTCGCCCTCAAGGCCTGGTATTGCGACAGCACCCATCGCTATCCTATGACCGACGCCGTCCAGCCCCTGATCATCGCCAGCGCCGCCGCCAAGAAGCCCGCCGAAAACCCCAAAGCCGATCTCGACCGCTATTACATGCTCGCCCATGGCAGCCATCTGGTCGACACGGCCCGCTACTTCGCCGGCGAAATCACCGCCGTCCATGCGCGCCTCTCCAATCGCGCCGGCATGCGCTGCTGGTTCATCGATGTCGAATTCGCCAATGGCACGCTGGGCCATCTCGATCTCACCGTCGCCGTCCGCATGGACTGGCACGAGGGCTTCCAGATCTATGGCGAAAACGGCTCCATTCTCGGCAAGACCTATAATCCCTGGTATTATAAAACCAGCGAGGTCGACATTTTCGACGAAGCAACCGGCGCCAGCTCGCGCACCCTCGGCGCCGATGGCCATTTCTACCGCCGCCAGCTCGAAGCCTTTGCCGATACCATCCTGACCGGCGCCCCCCAGACCGGCGCCGATATCGAAGACGGCATCGCCTCGGTCCGCGCCATGGTCGCCATCGCCCACTCGGTTAAGTCAGGCCAGCCCGTCCGCCTCGCCGACGTCGCGGGAGCCCTCTGATGCGCCTGGGCATCTTCGCCAAAACCTTTCCCGGCGCCGATCCCATAACGGTCCTCGCCCAAGCCAAAGCTGCCGGCTTCGCCTCCGTGCAATACAACATGGCCTGCTCGGGCCTCCCCTCGATGCCCGACGCCATCACCCCCGCACAGGCCCAAGCCGTCCACCATGCTGCCGAGCAAACCGGCCTCGCCATCGCCGCGGTCTCGGGCACCTACAATATGATCCACCCCGATCCCGCCATCCGCGCCAAGGGCCTAGCCCGCCTCGAAATCCTCGCCGCATCCAGCGCCGCCATGGGCACCACCCTGATCACCCTCTGCACTGGCACCCGCGACCCCCACGACCAATGGCGCCGCCACCCCGACAATGACAGCCCCGAAGCTTGGCGCGACCTGCTCACCGAAATGGAAAAAGCCACCGCCATTGCCGAGCGCTACAATGTCCGCCTCGGCATCGAGCCCGAACTCGCCAATGTCGTGGACTCGGCTGTCCGCGCCCGCCAGTTGCTCGACGCCATCGCCAGCCCATCCCTCGCCATCGTGCTCGATCCGGCGAACCTGTTCGAACACGTAACCCTGCCCGAACAGCGCGACATCATCGCCCATGCCGTCGATCTTCTGGCCGACCGCATCGTCATGGGCCACGCCAAAGACCGCACCGTGGATGGCGCCTTCACCACAGCCGGCACCGGCGTCCTCGACTACCTCCACTATATCGCCCGCCTCCGCGCCATCGGCTTTAGGGGCGACCTGATCGCCCACGGCCTCGAAGCGGACGAAGCCTCCGCCGTCGCCACCTTCCTGCGACAAGCCTTGTCATGAAACGCCAGACCCTCGTCCGCGACGGCGTCTCCCTCGCCTGGTACGACAGCGGCGGCTCCGCCACGCCCATTCTCTTCCAACACGGCCTCTGCGGCGACATCAACCAGACCCGCGAAGCCATCCCCACCGGCCTCCGCCTCATCACTCTCGAATGCCGCGCCCACGGCGCCTCCGAAGCCGGCCCGCTGGAAAACCTCTCCATCGCCACTTTCGCCGCTGACATCGCCGCCCTCATCACCGAACTGGGCCTCGGCCCCATCATCCTCGGCGGCATCTCCATGGGCGCCGCCATCGCCACGCGCCTCGCCGTCCACCGCCCCGATCTGGTGCGCGCCCTCGCTCTAGTCCGGCCCGCCTGGATCGCCGCTGCCGCGCCACCCAATATGCAGCCCAATGCGGAGGTCGGTGCGCTCCTCGCCCAAATGCCCGCAGACGCCGCCCGCGCCACCTTCCACGCCAGCCCCACTTACGATCATCTCGCCAAAACCGCGCCCGACAATCTCGCTTCCCTGCTCAGCTTCTTCGAGCGCCAACCGATCGCCACCACTGCCGCCTTGCTGCAAGCCATCGCCGCCGACGGCCCCGGCATCACCGAGCCCGATTTGGCCGCGCTGACCGTGCCCACTCTCGTCATCGGCACCCAGCACGACGCCATCCACCCCTTGCCTATGGCAGAGCGTCTTGCCGTCCTCATTTCCGGCGCGAAATTGCTCGAAACCACACCCAAATCCATCGACAAACCCGGCTATCTGGCCGACCTTCACACCGCGCTCGCCGCCTTCTCCGAGGAAATCTGAAATGCCCAGCCCAACCTGGCTTGCCGATCTGCCGCGCCATCGGCTCCTCGCCGAATATTCCATGTGGTCGGCCGACCTCATTCGCCTTGCCGATGATCTGGCCCGCATCGAACCCCATGCCGATCTGCTCCATATCGACGTAGCCGACGGCCATTTCGCCCCCGCGCTCCTGTTCTTCCCTGACCTCGTCGCCCGCATGCACAGCGCCACCACCAGGCCCATCCATGTCCACCTCATGGTGGCCGATGCCGTCCTGCTCGAGCAGATCACCCAATTCGCCGATGCCGGCGCCGACCTGATCAGCATCCACGTCGAAAACGCTGCCGTGGCCGACGCAGCCCTGTCCCTGCTCGCCAGCCGCAACGTGGCCAGCGGCATGGTCGCCCGCATCGAAACCCCCGTCGCCAATCTGGCGCCCTATCTCGACGGCCTGGATTTCGTGACCCTACTCGGCACCGCCATCGGCGTAAAAGGGCAGGGGCTCGACCCCACCGCCGGCCCCCGCCTGCAGGAGGCCAAAGCCCTGATCGCCCAATCGAACCGCAACATCGTCCTCGCCGCCGATGGCGGCATTCGCGACACCACCGTCCCCCTGCTGCGCGCCGCCGGCGCACAAACTGTCGTCTTGGGCTCGCTAGCCTTCGGCGCGCCAGACCTTGCCGCCCGCATGGTCTGGCTACACGCGCTCTAGCCATGACCAGCGCCCGCGCCATCGGCATCGATATCGGCGGCACCAGCCTGCGCGCGGCCCTGGTCGACAGCTCCGGCCGCATCCTGGCCCGCGAAGAAACCGCCACCCTCGCGCAAGCCGGCCCCCAGGCCGTCGTCCAACAGATCGCCGACCTCGTCGCCAAAATCGCCCCCGACCGCAGCGGAATAACCGGCACCGGCATCTCCTCCCCCGGGCCCATCGACACCGAACGCGGCCTGGCTCTGGGCGTCCCAACCCTCGTCGGTTGGTCCGATATCCCCATCGCCGGCATGATCCAGACCGCGCTGGGCCTACCCGTCCGCCTCGAAAACGACGCCATCGCCGCCGCCATCGGCGAATGGAAATTCGGCGCCGGGCAGGGCCTCTCCCATCTGGTCTATGTCACCATCAGCACCGGCATTGGCGGCGGCATCATCCTCGATGGCAAAGTCCTGCACGGGAGAATGGGCATGGCTGGCCATATCGGCCACATGACCGTAGCCCGCGACGGCGCCCCCTGCGCCTGCGGCAATCGCGGCTGCTGGGAAGCCTACGCCTCCGGTACCGCCTTCGCCCGCCGCATCGCCCCCCATTTCCCCAACCCCAAATCCGCCTTCACCGCGGCTACCTCAGGCAATCCCCTCGCCCTCCAACTCGTCACTGAGGAGGCCGATTGGCTCGGTATCGGCATCGCCAACCTGCTCCACCTCTTCAGCCCCCAAACCGTGATCCTCGGCGGCGGTATAGCCAACGGTTTTTCGCTGCTACTCCCGGGTATTCGGCGACGCGTCCAGGCCAATGCCATGCCGGCGTTTCGTGATGTCCCGATTGTCCCGGCAGCGCTGGGGGAGAATGCAGGACTGGTCGGCGCGGCGGCCATGGTGATGTGAGAGCTGGCCGCTCAGCGAGAATTTTTACGCAAGCAAACATATATATTGACGAGCCGAAGCAATCTCTCTTACCGTCATCCCACCCAGAAGCGCACCAACGCGCCGGGCAGGGAGAACCACATGAGCCAAAATCTCGCCGGCAAGGTCGTGCTGGTCACCGGGGCCAGCTCCGGCATCGGCCGGGCCCTGGCGCTCTCCGTTGCCGAGGCCGGCGCCAGCGTCGCCCTGGTCGGCCGCTCGGCAGACCGCCTGCAACACGTCGCCAACCTCGTCGGCCCCACGGCCCTCGTCCTCCCCGCCGATTTGGCTGACGCAACTGCCGTCGAAACCGTCGCTGCCAAAACCCTCGCCCATTTCCGCCGCGTCGATATCCTGCTCGCCAATGCCGGCCTCTACATTCCCGGCGACGTGGCCGATGGCGATGCCGACGCCTGGGACGAGCTGATGCAGGTCAATGTCAGCAGCGTCTTCCGCCTGATCCGGGCCGTGCTGCCCGGCATGATCGCCCAGCGCTCTGGCGATATCATCGTCACCAGCTCGATTTCCGGCCATCAAGCCATCCAGTGGGAGCCGGTCTATTCCGCCTCCAAACACGCCATTCAGTCCTTCGTGCATGGCCTGCGCCGCCAGGTTGCGCCGGACAATGTGCGGGTCGGCGCCGTTGCG
This sequence comes from Devosia sp. ZW T5_3, assembly GCF_044987315.1. Classification (NCBI taxonomy): domain Bacteria; kingdom Pseudomonadati; phylum Pseudomonadota; class Alphaproteobacteria; order Hyphomicrobiales; family Devosiaceae; genus Devosia; species Devosia sp. ZW T5_3. Next base: position 166,086 of record NZ_JBJDRE010000004.1, on the reverse strand, counting down.
CCCGGCGTCGTGCTCAACGAACTCTGGGGCTACGACGATCCCAATGAGATCGACGCCAAGGTCGCCGCCCATGAGGGCCTGCGCTCGCAGGATGTCGCCGACGCCGTGCTCTTCATGCTGACCCGCCCGCCTCATGTCACCATCCGCGATCTGGTCATCCTGCCGCAGAACCAGGATATCTGATGCAGCCCTACGACTACGTCATCGTGGGCGCCGGCGCCGCCGGTTGCGTGCTCGCCAACCGGCTCTCCGCCGACCCCAATGTCCGTGTCGCGTTGGTCGAAGCCGGCCCCGATCACAATGCGCGAAAAACCATCATCCGCATGCCCCTGGCCATGGTCACCTTCATGGCCCCCGCTTTGGCCTTTCTCGGCGGCTCCAAATTCATGTCCTGGTTCACCACCGACCCGGAGCCGGGCCTGCAAGGGCGCCAGATCGCCCTGCCGCGCGGCAAGGGCAGCGGCGGCAGTACCAATGTCAATGGCCAGATATTCATCCGCGGCCAGCGCGAGGATTTCGACCACTGGCGCGACCTGGGCAATCCCGGCTGGGGCTATGACGACCTACTGCCCTATTTCCGCAAACTCGAGCGTTTCGAACTCGATCCCACCAGCCCGGTCGATCCCGCCTTCCACGGCACCAATGGCCCCCTCACCGTCGCCCCCCTGCGCAGCGTCAACCCAATGGCCCGCGTCTATCTCGCAGCCGCCGCCCAAGCCGGCATTCCCTTCAATCCCGATTTCAACGGTGCCAATCAAGCCGGCGCCGGCCTCTACACCTTCACCCAGCGCAATGGCGAACGCGTCACCGCCGAAGGCGCCTATCTCGACCCCATCCGCCACCGCCCCAATCTGCACATCCTGAGCGAACGCACCGTCACCAAAATCCTGTTCGACGGCAAACGCGCCACCGGCATCGCCTACGACAGCGCATCAGGGCAGGGCACTCTCCCCGCGCGTGAAGTCATCCTCTCCGCCGGCTCCTTCGTCTCGCCCCATCTGCTCCTGCTCTCGGGCATAGGCGACACGGCCCAGCTGCAACGCCACGGCATCGCCCCCATCCAGCACCTCCCCGGCGTCGGCGAAAACCTGCAGGATCATCTCGACGTCACCCTGGAATATCGCGCCAAATCCACCGCGCCCTATGGCATTTCCTGGCGCGCCCTCCCGCGCAATATCCTCCACGTCCTGGACTGGCTCTTTCGCCGCCGCGGCCTCTTCGCCTCCACCACCGGGGAGGGCGGCGCCTTCATCTCAACCGTGCCCGGCCAATCCCGCCCCGATATCCAGCTCTTCTTCTGCACGGCCGTTGGCAACACGCAAAACGCCGGCGGTTTCACCGGCCACGGCTTTCTCATGCATGTCTGCCAGCTCCGCCCCCGCAGCATCGGCCGCGTCAGCCTCACCAGTGCCGATCCCCGTGCCAAGCCCTCAATCCTCTACAATTTCCTGCGCCACGATGGCGCCATGGACAGTCTCCGCGCCGGCATCCGCCTCGCCCGCACCATCATCGCCCAGTCCCCCTTCGCCCCGCATCTGGACCGCGAAGTCGATCCCGGCCCGGACGAGCAAAGCGATGGCGCCCTCGACGCCTTCATACGCCGCAGCGTCGGCACGCTCTTCCACCCCGTGGGCACCTGCGCCATGGGCACAGGCCCCGACGCCGTCGTCGATCCAGCCAATCTACGCGTCCACGGCGTCACCGGCTTGCGCGTCGTCGACGCCTCGATCATGCCCACAATCGTCTCCGGCAACACGGTCGCCGCCACCTATTGCATCGCCGAAAAGGCTGCCGACCTCATCATAAAGGAACCAAGCAATGGCTGATTTCACCGGCAAGGTCGCACTGGTCACCGGCACCACCGGCATTGGCCGGGCCACCGCCCTCAAACTCGCCGCCGAGGGCGCCCAGGTCATGGCCTTGGGGCTAGACACAGCGGGCAATGCCGAGCTCGCCACCCACGCCAACATCGCCACGCGCCTGACCGATGTCTCCGTGCCCGAACAGGTTCAAGCCGCCATCGCCGAAACCGTCGCCCGCTTCGGCGGCCTCGATATCATCGTCAATTCCGCCGCCATCCATCCCTATGGCGATTGCGTCACGACCAGCCCGCAAACCTTCGCGCAATGCCTCGCCGTCAATGTCGGATCGATCCACCTCACCGCCCATTTCGGCGTGCCGCTTCTGCGCCAGCGCGGCGGCGGCAGTATCGTCAGTATCTCCAGCGTCCAGGGCCATGCCAGCCAGAATAACGTGGCCGCCTATGCCGCCTCCAAAGGCGCCATCCATGCGCTGACCCGCGCCATGGCGCTCGACTTCGCCGGCGACAATATCCGCGTCAATTCGGTCAGCCCCGGCTCGGTCCGCACGCCCATTCTCGAGCGCGCCGCGCGCCACAGCGATGGCCAGGATGTTGATATTGCAGCAGCCTTCGCCCGCTTCGGCGCCGCCCATCCGCTGGGCCGCATTGGCGAGCCCGAGGAAGTCGCCGAGCTGGTCGCCTTCCTCGCCTCGTCCCGCGCCGCCTTCATCACCGGGGCCGACCACCGCATCGATGGTGGTTTGACCGCCGGCATTGCCGTACGCTGATTACAGTACCCCGGCAGCGCGCGAATAGAGGGCCGTCTGTTGCCGTACGGCGAGCAGCAGCAGTGAGCGGGCATCTGTTTTTTGCCCTTTCGCCGCCGCCGCATGCAATGTGCCAAGAAACTGGCTAATCAGCGGCATGGGAATCTCGCGCTCCCCAAGTGCGGTCATGAGCCGGTCCACGGCCCCAATCGCGTCGGGATGCGGCCAGTAATACCGGATGCGGTCCGAATAGCTGAAATGGCGCTGTACCCGCAGGGCAGTATCATCGCCGTGATAGTATTTTTGCCAGTGCAGCGGCTCGCGCAGCATCAGCTCTTCCATCGCCAGGGCGACCGTCTGGTTTGGGGCAAGCAGACCCAGTGCAACGGCAATTTGGTCAAGTCCATAGATTGCTTCACGCAGCACAAAGGTCAATGCCGGGCCAACCTTGAGGATCGAAAATCCGTCGGCCACCAAACCCGCCAGGGCTGTCTCAGGCTGGTAGTCGGTCGAATGGGCTTCGAAGACGAATTGCGGCACCTGGCGCAGCACAGCGCTCAGCGCTTGCGCCTTAGCCGGATCATAGACAACAAGGTCTTCATTGCCGAATTCGACGCCCGGCTGCACGACGATCCCAACCACGCGGGCAAATGCATCCTCCAGGCTGCGCGCTGCGAATGCCTTGCGGTGCACCTCGATCGTATCCAGCGCCGCCGACGGCGTGGTGATCTGCAAATGGTCCAGCGCTTCCAGCGCGCCACCGGGGACCGGCACTTCGGTGCCGATGATATAGACCGGCTTGTCGCCACCAGCGGGCAGGGCGCCCTCGGCCGCTTGCGCCAGCAACGCCGCACGTTCGGCAGTGGTCTCATCCGGCAGGGCGACAGGCTCATCCCGGCAGCCCATGCTGGTGTCGAGATGCAGCTTGGTAAAACCGGCCGCAGCAAAAGCAGCGATCATTACCCGCGATTTCTCCATCGCTTCGCCAGCGGGCAGGTGCTTCCAGGGATTGGGCCCGAGATGGTCCCCGCCCAGGATTAGCTTGCCCGGATCGAAGCCAACCTTGGCAGCAATCCCCTCAACAAATTGTCGGAAGCCCAGCGGCGTCATCCCGGTATAGCCACCATCCTGGTTGACCTGATTGCAGGTGGCCTCGATCAGCACCGCCTGCTGGTTATCGCGGCCGGCAATCAGCGCGCTTTCGATCACCAGGGGATGCGCCGAACAGATCGATACAATGCCGGCGTGCTTGCCGGCGCGGTGTTGCCTGGGCAGGTCCAACAGGATTGCGGTGCTCATGCAGCCACCTGTTGGCTGAGAAAAACATCGAGTTCGGCTCGGGTGGACGTCCCTTCCATCGGCCCCTTGCGGCCCACGGCCAGGGCGCCGGCACCATTGGCGCGGCGCAGGTTGGTTTCCGCATCAAGACCGGCCAGCCAGCCGGCAAGGAAGGTTGCGCCAAAGGCGTCACCGGCACCGGTCGGGTCGATCTCCTCGACCGCGAAGGCTGGCACGAACAGATCGTCCCTGCCATCCAGATAACGTGCCCCCGCAGCGCCCTGCTTGAGCACGATGGCGCGAACGCCGCGTGCCAGAATGTCGTTGGCCGCTGCTTCTTCGGTGGTTTCCGGGGAAAACAGCAGCACTTCCGGCCCGCTCGGCATGAACAAATCAGTCTGCGCCAGCACCTTGTCCAGCGCCTCCCGTAACCCTGCAAAGCCCAGCATTTCCTTGCGGATATTGGGGTCAAACGACACCGTGCCGCCGCGCACCTTGACCTGTTCGAGTGCGAACAAAACCGCCTCGATAATCCCCGGCGACACCAGCGAGGACCCCATGACATGCAAATGCCCCGCCGATGCGATGACAGCCTTTGCCGCCTCCGTCAGCCCGATCTGTCCATTGGCACTGTGCTTGATGTTGAACACGAAATCGCGCTGCCCATCCGTGCGATACCGCACGAAAGCGCTGCCGGTCACCGCGTCTTCATGCACACGAATAGCCGAGACATCGACCCCGTCCTGCCGCAGTCGCTCGATATTGAGCCAGCCGAAATCGTCATTGCCTACGCAACTGACCATGGCGCAGGGCTGTCCCTGTTTGGCAAGCTGGTCGATAAAGATGGCTGGAGCTCCCGAGGGGTAAGGACCAACCAACTCGATGGGCTCGCGAAAACCCTTGCCCGGCGCAACGGCCATGATCTCGACGACGATTTCGCCAATGGTAACGACTTTGATCACGGTCTCAGCGGCCTTTCAAACGAAGGGCCGATTGCAAGCTCCGGCCACGCCGAACGATACCTTGTTCTCCTCGCTTGGCGAAAGCCAAAGACAATAATGTTGTACGATTGATGGAGACGATTTTGGCAGGGACGCCGCAGTGGTGATCTGCACGGGGGTAGTTGGCCATCGATAGTTCGATGGTTTCAATTTGCTTCAGCAGGGCTCATCAGTTCGGCAAGGCGGATCGGTGTGTAGTCTTCAAGATATGGGCCGATGATCTGTACCCCGAGCGGGCGGCCGTCCGGGGTTTTGCCGACAGGCATCACTGTGGCCGGAAGGCCGGCGGCGGTGGCAAGGCTCGCCCAGGCGACGGTATCTCCGGCGTCGATCGTTTGTCCGTCCACCTCGATATGGGTAGCGGCCGCGTCGGCGTGGGTTAGGGCAGGGACCGAGGTGGGCGGACAGATCACGGCATCATAGGGCTTGAAGAGTTCCCGCCAGGCCCGGCGCAATTTTACGCGGGCTTCGTTGGCCACCAGCCAGTCGGCATGCGAGATGACGCTGGCACGCAGGCGCATGGCAGATATGGATTGATCTTCGGGGAGGAGGGCCGCGACTTTTGCGCGGCCTTGTTCGGCCGCTTCTGCTGTCTGCCCCAGGCCCAGGGCTCCGCCCAGCAGCGCCATGTAGATGGATGTGCTTTGGGCAGGATCGGGAATGATGCCGAGCGCCGATTGTACCGAGGCGCCGCGGCGGGCGAGGGCCAGGGCGAAGGTTTCGACGGCTTGGCGAACGCAGGGTTCGGTGGGCACGAGCGGATGTTCGGGCAGCACCAGGACGCGGAAATCGGAAACCGTATCATGCCGGGCTGCGGGAAGAGCGAGGCGGTAGCCGGTGGCTTCGTCAAGGTCCGGACCGGCCATGATGGAAAGGCCTAGCGCAAGGTCGCGGGCACTGTTGGCCATGGGGCCAGGCGCCGACATGTCGAGGCGGGCCTTGCGCCCAGCGAGAACATGCCCGCGCAGGGGTAGCAGGCCGGCGGTGGAATTGTGCCCGAAGATGCCGCAGAAGTGGGCGGGGCCGCGGATGGACCCGCCAAGGTCGGAGCCGATGTCGAGTGCGGAGAGACCGGCAGCAATGGCGGCGGCGGCGCCCGAGGACGAGCCGCCGGGCGTGTGGCCGGGTGCAAGAGGATGGTCGGTACGGCCATAGACGGCATTGGTGGCGTTCCAGCCGCTCAGACCCTCGGACACATTGGTCTTGCCAAGAATAATCGCACCGGCAGCGCGCAGGCGGCCGACGACAACAGCGTCTTCGGCCGCAATGGCGTGGCGGAAGGCTTCGAGACCCCAGGAGGTTGGCAGACCGGCGGTGTCGAAGGATTCCTTGATCGTAACGGGTACGCCCAACAGCGGCAGGCGCTCGCCGGCGGCCAGGCGCTTGTCGGCTTCTACCGCGGCGCGGCGGGCGCGGTCAAAGTCGTGGACCACCACGGCATTTATGGCGCCGTCCTTGGCCTCGATGGCGGCAATCGCTGTTTCCGTGAGGTCCCTTGCCGAGAGCACACCCGTCGCGAGGTCCGCGGCGAGTGCGGTGGCATCCTTGTTCACGGTCATGGTGCTTTGTCGTACCAATCCCGGGCGGCCTTGAGGGCCAACTCGAACACCGAAAGGTCACTCCAGGGCAGGGCAGCACCAGCGGGCGCGCGGGCGACGAGGCCGCCGCGGGCGATGATCCCCCCGTCAAGCATGAGGTTGTCCATCATGGCGTGGTCCTCGACCATCCAGCCGTCACTATGACCGCGCACCATGCCGTCGGCAGCCGGCCCGACCTGACCGGCATAATAGTCTTGGGTCAAACGGACATCGTAATAGCGTGGGTCATTGGTATAGGCGAAGGCATCCTTGCCCAGGGCGCACATGAAGCCGATCTCGTAGGCCGTTCCGACATCGGCCGACACCCCGCGAAAAGGCGTCATATTGGCGAGAACGAAATCGGAGCCGCGCATCACCTCTTCATTGGCCTTGCTGATGGCCATGCCGAAGGCGAACTTTTCTGCGGGAAAGTCGCCCGATTCAAAGCTATTGGCTTCAAACCCATATTGTCGGGCCAAGGCACCCTTGCGGGCGATGATGTCGGCCCCATCCGAAAAGAAGACTTCGGGACCGGCAATATAAACCTTTTTCATCAGGCAAGCTCACCCGCAGCAATGGCCGCCATGATGCGGTCGCGATAGGAGGTGTCGACGTCCGTGACCTTGTTTTCGACGCGGCTGGCTTCGTTCATGAAGTGCTCGTAGCCCCGGCCCATTTCCCAGCCTCGTTTGGTGTGCATGTCGATGGCGAAGTCCGGCACCTCCGGTCCCTTGCCGCGCACCTGGTTTTCGAGCTTGGCGAAATTGACCATGTCGTCGGTCGTACGATCCTTGGGACTGTCGGCGATCAGACGAATGGCGTGGGCGGCGAAAAGGAAGCGATCGCCGATCGGACGCGGATAGCGCGCGTGGTTGCGATAGAGCGCGTCGATGGTGACGATCAGGTCCTTGTTGCCGTAGCCGACGTCTTCGACCGCAATCACGATAAGGCGGGACCAGAGCATTTCCTCCATTTCCGCGCTCGTCATGTACATCTCATAGGCGATGAGCAGGGCGGTTTCGGAGAGGCCACGCCGCAGGCTCTTCTGAAGGCCGGAGATCACCTCGTCGGCGGGCAGGCCATGCAAGGTCTTGACGTTCTGCCAGGGATCGGGCGGGAGAGTTACTTTAGTGCTCATCTGGGTCCTACTTGAGTTCGATTTCGACGAATTCGACAGTGTTGTCTGAGAGGTTGGCGACGTCGTGCTCGGCGCCGAGGGTGCGAAAATAGGATTCGCTCGGGACATAGTCGACGTCGCGGGTGGAGCCATCCTTGTCGATGATGGTCAGCGTGCCGGCGCGGGTTGGGACAACGACATAGTCATGGCCATGGGTGTGCCAGCCGGTGTCGGTGCCGGGTGGAAAGGTATAGCGGGTCACCCTGACCTGTTCATTGTCCACCTGCACGGTGGCGATACAGGGTTTAAGGTCTTCGATTTTGTGCGGCATCGGTTCATTTCCACTTGTCGTTGACGAACTTCTCGGCGGCCACCGCCGAGGTGAAGCATAGCACCGAGATTACCGTGGCGATGACGCTGGTGCCGAAGGCCCGTTCCGTCGCAAATTCGGTCGCCGATTGGCGGAAAAGAAAGCCGAGGCCGCTCTTGCCCATCAGGAATTCGGCCAGCATGGCCGAAAGCACCGCTGGCGGCGCCGAAAGACGCAGGGCAATCATCCAGTTGGGCACCGCCGAAGGCAGGACCAGATGGACGAACCGACGCCAGCGATTGGCCCCGAGCACCTTGAAGAGATCGCTGCTGCCGGCAGGAAGCGCGTTGAGGCCGGCGGCGGTGAAAACGAAGGCGGGGAAAAAGGAAATGATGATGACGATGCCCAGTACCGTCTTCATGTCATAGCCCAGCAGGCGGGCGAGAACCGGGATCAAGGCGACAACGGGCACGGATGAGAAGATTAGCCCGAGCGGCACCAGAATGCCGCTCAGGATGCGCGACGACCAGGCGATGATCGCCACCATGGTGCCGAGCGCCATGCCCAGGATCAGACCGGCTGCAGCCAGAAACAGGGTCTGGCCGGCATTGGCGAGATAAACGCCCGGATTGAAGACAATGTCGCCCACAACGCTGATCGGGTGCGGAATGACGATGGAGTTGACGCCCGTGATCGTCACCCATGCCTGCCAGGCGATGAGAACGCCGGCGACGCCCCAATAGCGGGAAACGAGGGTCTTTACCCAGTCGAGCGGGCCCTTGGTTTGCGATAACTGGTTCATTTGTACCGTCCGTAAACGAACTGTTCGAGCAGGCCCATGAGGCCGAAGACGATCAGGGAGGCGGTCGAGGCAATCAATACGGCGCTCCAGAGCAGGGGAATCTGGAAATTCTGCATGGCGCTGACCATGAGCAGGCCCAGGCCACGCGAGGAGCCGAACCACTCGCCCAGGATGGCGCCGATGAAAGCCGCCGGCACCGAGTATTTCAGGCCGCTGACGATGGCTGGTAGGGCAGCGGGCAGATCGAGGCGGAGCAGACGCGTCATGCGGCTGGAGCCGAGAACCTGGAACAGATCCCGGTGCCCGGTGGTCGAATTGTTGAGGCCCGAGGTCGTCGACACATAGAGGATGAAGAAGACGTTGAGCGCGGCAATCGCCATGCCGGTGAATTCGCGATTGATCAGCACGATGAAGAGCGGGGCCAGCGCGATGGCCGGGATGGCGTGGATGACGCTGGCCAGCCGATCCATGCCAGGGCGCATGACGGGCAGCACATGGACCAGACCGGCAAAGCCGATGCCGGCAACGCTGCCTGCAGCATAGCCCAGCGCCACCATGGTAAAGCTTGCTGCCATGGCCCGGCCGAAAAGCGGGGCGCGGGAAGGCTCGAACATGAATTGGAACACCGCGCTCAGCGGCGGCCAGGTCAGGCCAGCAAGGCGATTGGCGCCGATCGTTTCCCACGCTGCGAGGAACAGGGCGATGCCGACAATGCCCAAGGTCAGCGATTGCCAGCGCTCGGCGGTCATCTTCATCAATGGTGCCCTTCAGGTTCGAGGGCGAGGGTGAGTTCGTCGGCCAGGTGATGGAACTCCGTGGTGCGCTGCACATCGGGGCTGCGCGGCCGGGCGAAGGGCACCTGAAGCTCCTTGATGATGCGGCCCGGGCGGCCGCTCATGACGATCACCCGGTCGGCAAGGAAAAGCGCCTCTTCCACCGAGTGCGTGACGAGGAGCGTGGTGATCCGCTGCTCGCTCCAGATGCGCTGCAGTTCGACATTCATGTGGCGCCGGGTAACGGCATCGAGGGCGCCGAAGGGTTCGTCGAGCAACAGGACGTCGGGCTTGAGCGCCAGAGCACGGGCGATGGAAACGCGTTGCCGCATGCCGCCCGAAAGCTGGCGGGGGCGGGCCTTTTCGAAGCCGGACAGTCCAACAAGGGCCAGAAGTTCGGCGATGCGCTTGTCGTCCACCGGACGGCCGGCGACCTTATAGGGCAGGGCAATATTGTCGCGGATCGTCAGCCAGGGCAGCAGGGCATGGTCCTGGAAGGCGACGCCGAGGCGGTGGGCCTTGGACAGGTCGGTGGGATTGCTGCCTTCCACGGTAATGCGACCGGTGCTGGCATCTTCAAGTGCTGCGACGAGGCGCAGGATAGTGCTCTTGCCGCAGCCGGAAGGGCCCAGCAACGCGACGAATTCGCCTTGCCCGATCTTGATGTCGACATCGTCGATGGCCTTGAGTTCCTGGCCGCCATCGAGCGTGAAGGTCTTGCCGACGTGATCGACATTGATGGCCCAGGCTTCGACGGTAGACGTGGGGGCAGGGGAGATGGGAGCGTTCATCGGCGTCTCGAGTTCAATAAGGGGTGTCGCCGGCATCGGCATTGACCGCCTGGCCACGGATCATCATGGCGTCGTCGGTGAGCAGAAATGACACGATGCGCGCCACTTCGCGCGGTTCGGTGTGGCGCCCCAGGGTTGCGCTCTGCATCTGGGCAAAGACGTCATCGGCGGGCGTCTGGGTGAGCCCGGAATAGACAGCGGCCACTTCGCGCAACATCGGCGTAGCCATGCCGCCGGGGCAGACGCAGTTGACGTTGATGTCATAAGGCGCGAGCGCCTCGGCCAGGGTCCGGGTGAGGTTGATCAAGGCCGCTTTGCTCGCGCTATAGGCCATGGAATCGACATGGCCCTTCTTGCCCGCTTCCGAAGCGATATTGACGATGGCGCCGCGAACACCGTCGGCGATCATCTGCCGGGCAGCGAGCCGGGCGAGGTCATAGGCGCCGAAGAGGTTGACTTCGAACTGGCGGGTCCAATCGGCGCGGGAAATGGCGAGCGGATCGGCATGCAGGACAATGCCGGCGCAATTGACGAGCCCGTCCAAACCGCCGAGCCATTCGATGGATTTGGAGGCACATTGGGCACTGGCAGCTTCGTCGGCCACATCGAGCGCATAGCCGAAGACATTGTTGGTGCTGCCGCCCAGTTCGGTCACCGCTGCATCGACCGCATCCTGGCGGAGGTCGACGACGACGACCTTTGCGCCTTGTCCGATCAAGAGGTTGGCAATGGCCTTACCGAGGCCGCCTGCGGCGCCGGTGACAATGAAGCGCTTGCCGGCATGGACCGGAAAGATCGCCGGCTCACGGATGGGGAGGGGACCCCTGCTTTGGATAGTCTCGAATTTCGTCATGGTCAGGCCACCAATTTTTCGAAGCGCTCGGTTATTACAGGCAGGCGTTGCTTGAGCTTGGCCTTGATGGCTTCGGCATCGATCCCCTGTAGTTCCCGATCCTTCATCACCACCTTGCCGTCGACGACGACCGTCTCGACGTCCCTGCCCACCAATACGCTCGCGGCTATGAACAGGGGATCGTAGAGGGGAGCCGCATCCATCATGGAGGTGTCGCAGAGGATAAAATCAGCCTTCTTGCCCACTTCCAGACTACCGACCTGATCGAAAATGCCGAGCGCCCGTGCGCCACCCTGGGTGCCGATCTTGAGTAGTTCTTCGGCCGAAATCGGCTCGCGTTCGTGATAGACGGCGCTGTTGACAGCCTGCTGGCCGACGCGGGCCACATGGGCGACCTGAAAGATGTCGAGCGTACCGCCCGCGCCGGGACCGTCCGTGCCGAGGCCGATGTCGATGCCACGGCGCCACATTTCGATGAGGCGGGGCGAGCCGATCGAATAATTGTTGAAGCCGCAATGGCAGGCCGAAAGCCGGTGCCTTTCGTAAAGGTCCACCTCCCGGGGGGAGAGCAGGACCGAATGGGCACAATGGAGGTGATGGCTGAGGACACCGATCTGGTCGAGCCATTCGGTGGGGCGTTTGCCGAATTTTTCGAGCGTGTAGTCGATCTCGTAGCTGCCCTCGCAGAGGTGGGTGTGGATCTTTACATCGAGCGTGCGCGACGCTGCGGCAATGTCGCGGATGAGGTCAGGCGAGCAGACGATCACCTGGCGGAGCGAGAGCCAGGCCGAGACGCGGCCATTGCTCTTCCAGCGTTCGACCAGCGCCACATTGCGCTCCAGCGCTTCGTCATGGCTCATCAGCATGTTGGCCGGAACTTCGGCGCCGATAGTCTCGCTCTGGTCGATCGTGGACAGCGCGATGAAGCCGCGAATGCCCACGTCCATGGCGGCGCGGCCCATTTCGTCCGGATGCGGCCCGCCGGCTTCGGCAAAGCAGGTGGTGCCGACCTGAAGCATGTTGGAATAGGCCACGAGGCCGGAGAGATAGACGTCTTCGGGGTCGAGGCAGCTTTCCCATGGGATGAGATAGTTCTTCCAGACGGGCAGCTTGAGCGGGCGGCCGCGGGCAATGTCCTGCAACTTGCCGCGCAGCAATTGCTGGCCGGTATGAAAATGTGCGTCGATTAGGCCCGGCAGGATGATGCGGCCATTGCCATTGATGACCGTCTTGCCCTTGTAGCGCCCCGCTTCATTGGTTGGGCCCATCCAGACGATCCGGTTGCCGTCCACGGCGATGGCGCCGTCGCGGATGACGCGGTTCTCCTTGTCGAGCGTGACGATTTTGGCGCCGGTGACGAGAAGGTCGACGTCTTGGGGTTCCTGGGTCTGGGTCATCTGAAAATCCTAAAATCAAAGGCAGAGACCCGCGCCGTGAATGCCGGCGCGGGCGGCAGGGTCAGGCCAATTTGAGCGCGTCTGCGACGATCGATGTGTCGATGATGTCGCCGATGGGCGGCAGGTCGGTGCGGCCGGTAGCGCGCGCCGCGTCATACATCGGACCTTCCATTTTGGCGGGGTCGAGGGCGTAGAGCGGGAAGTCCGGATCGCCGCCGGGCCGCATGAAGCCGATTTGCAATTCGTTCTGGCGGGTCTGCTGATCGACATCGAGGCCGAAATCGGCGCCATATTTGTCGACCGTGATCTTGGCGCCAAGGGCGGGGTCGGCCTCGTCGGCCTTGAAGCCCTTGATGATGGCCGCGGTATATTTGACCAGCGCATCGCGATTGGCTTCGAGATAGGCCCGGGAGACGAAAGCGATGCCGGCATAGCCGGGAAAGCCCAGTTCGTCGAAGGACCGGAAGAAGAAGTCCTTGTCGCGCACCAAGCCCATCTGTTCGAGCGTGATTGTCTGGTTCGTGGCAAAGGCGGTGTAGCCTTGTCCATCGCCGGCCACCAAGGGCTCAGGCGAGAAGCCGGCGGTGACCATTTCCCAGTCATTGGGCAGGCCATTGAGGCTCAGCGTCGCCTCAATAGAGGTCTGCTCGGCAGGACCCTGGGCCAGGATTTTCTTGCCCACGATGTCCTTGGGTTCGAGGATCGGTGCGGTAGCGAGCGAGATGATACCAAGTGGCGAGGTCTGCATACGCGCGGCAATGATGACGAAGTCATTGCCCTTGCCCACGGCGTCAAGGAAAGGCATCCAGCTCGTATAGCCGATTTCTGCGCTGCCAGCGGCGACCATGGTCAAGGGATCGGGGGCGTTGGGACCGCCCGGCATGACGGTGACGTCGAGCCCCTCCTCGGCGAAATAGCCATTTTCGAGGGCGAGCCAATGGTCGACATATTCGACATTGGAGATCCAGCCCAATTGCACGCGCAGCGGCGTCAAGTCCTGAGCGAAGAGGCCTCGGGGAAGCCCGGCGGCAGCCAGGCCAAGGGCGGCGGATTTGAGCAGAGTGCGTCTTTGCATCGTGGCAGACTCCGGAATTTCCGTTGGAACAGGCGAAGGCATTGACCGTCCGGAGGATGCCGGACGGCGTTGGGCGGAATGGCGATGACCTCTTGGCGATTTTCCTCAACGTCCCGTGCTTGGGGAGAGGAGCCGATGGGCCTGTCCAGCAGCAGATCAGAGCGTCGCGTAAGCCTCTTCGGCGATGCTGAAATCGACGAGATCGGCAAGCGGCGGAACCGTACGGCCGACTGCTTGAGCGGCTTCCGTCATGTTGCCGGTGATGTCGGCGGGATCGAACAGATAGAGCTTATAGTCCGGCGCTGGCTTCATCAGCGGGATCTGGAGTTCCATCTGACGGGTCTGCTGGGCCAGATCGAGGCCGAGATCGGCACCGTAATTGTCAACAACGATCTGCGCCGCATAGGCGGGGTCGGCAAAGGCGTATTCCCAGCCCTTGATCATGGCACGCGTGTATTTGACCAGCGTCTCGCGGTTTTCCGCGACGTAGTCCTTTTTGGCCACCATTAGACCAGCCTTCACGACATAGCCAATGTCGTCGAAGAGCGTCACGATGAAGTCCTGGCCCTGCACCATGCCCATATTTTCAAGCGTGATCGGCTGGTTGGTAGCAAAGCAGAGATAGACGTCGCCATCGCCGGCCAGCAGTGGTTCGGGGGAGAAGCCCGTGGGGATGACTTCGTAGTCGAGCGGCAAGCCTGCCTTGGCCAGCACTGCGTCGAAGATGGAGGTGTCGGATGGGTTCTGGGCGAGAATGCGTTTGCCCACGAGGTCTTGCGGCGTGCGCACCGGGTTAGCGGCGAGAGACAGCAATCCCGAGGGGCTCTTTGCCCAGGCAGAACCGAGAATTTGAAAATCGTTGCCCTTGCCGATGGCGTCAAGCAAGGGCATCCAATTGGCAAAGGCGACTTGGGCCGCGTCGGAGGCAAGGGAAACCAGGACGTCAGGGGCGTTGGGTCCGCCGGCGAGGTAGGGCGCATCCAGGCCCTCCTCGGTGAAATAGCCCTGGTCGAGCGCGGCCCAGAAGCCGGCATATTCAACATTGGAGATCCAGCCAAAGGCGGTGGTGATACCGGCTGTTTCCTGGGCGAATAGCGGACGGGGCAGCCCACCAGCGAGAAGGCCCGCTGCCCCTGCCATTAGCAGGTGGCGCCGGGTTAGTTCAAAATCCCTGTTCTTCGGCACTTTTGACGTTCCCTTGGCATCAACTGACCTCCCGCTCTGCTTGCAAGTTTCTTCCCTTGCAATCTCTTGTTACAGTGACGCTACCACACGTAATATCTTTTACAAGATTGTTTTGAGGCAAAAAATGGTGATGCATAAAAAAGCGGCAACTGGCTATTTGCCCGCCGGTTCGGTCGTGGCGGAGCGCATCGAGGCGGCTTATCCCGAGATGTCGCAAGCCCTTCAGACGTTTGCAGATTTTGTGCTGAGTGAGCCAATCCGCATTGCCCATATGTCGATCAACGAGACCGTGCAGGCAACCGGGGTTTCGGTGGCAACGGCCAACCGGTTTGCGCGCAAGCTTGGCTTTGAGGGGTATGCGCAGTTTCGCGGGGAGGTGATCCGAGGTTTTGAGTCCATCTTCGAGCCGGTCGAACGGCTGAGGACGACACTGTCGAAGGGCTCAAGCGTACAGGATGCGGTGTTGGCCTCTCTCGAGGAGGACTTGCGCAACCTCAGTGAGACCATGCAGGGGCTCGACACCACGCGCATCGAGCAGGCCGTCAACATGATTTTGGCCGCGCGCAACATCTTCTTCATCGCCTTCGATGCCGCGGCGGCCTTGGCCAACGTCATGTCCCATCGGCTCGAACTGGCTGGCCACTACGCCCGCACGATCGACAATGGTGGCGGCATGCTGTCGGCTTCGCGCGCACTTTCGCACTACGACGAGAACGATCTGGTCATCGCGATCGCTTTTCCGCGCTATATGCGTGAGACGGTGGAACTGGCAACGGCCGCGCATCGGCGGTCCATCCCTGTCCTCTCGATTACCGACAACCAGACTTCGCCACTGGCACGGTTGGGTACGCTCACGCTCTATGTGCGCGCCCGCCGCACCTATAGTTCGACTTCGGACACTGCCATTCTCGCCATGCTCGAAGCCTTGGCTGCCGGGGTGGCGGCCAAGTCACCGGGTGCTGCGGATGCCGCGCAGAAATTTGCGGACTTCGCCTATCCCTGGCTGATTACGCCGGAAGGTCGGTAGGCGCTTCAGGTACCCATCACCATGGTTTCTACAAACAGGGCTTCGAACTTTTCGGCCTCGACGGCGACGGCCACCTCGGCATTGGGCACCGTCGTGCCAGTGCGCCGCCGATCGGGGATGACTTGGCCGCGGGTCAGTTCGCCCACGCATTCGACATCGACCTGCATGGCTTCGAGGGACACGATGGAGGGATATTCCGCCACGGCCACCGCCAGAGGATCGTGCAGGGCGCAATAGGTGATGTCCGGATATTGCGCCTGATAGGCAGCCAGATAGAAGCGCGCTGCCTGCATAACGATACCGGCTGCCGGACCGCCGCGGGTGGCAATGTCGTCCATCATCGGAGCGGTCAGCTTGGTCTTCATGGTGACGTCCATGCCAACCATGGTGATCTTGGCACCGGACTTGAGCACGATGCGGGCGGCTTCAGGATCGTTGAAGAAATTGGCGTCTGCTACAGGGCTCGGAATGCCGGGCACCCCTGGATGCCAGATCGTGCCACCCATGAGCACGATGCCGGCGAGTTTTTCGGCAATATCGGGTGCTTTCATCAGGGCATGGGCCACATTTGTCATTGGACCCACCGGGACCAGGGTCAATTCCCCTGGACTGGCCCGGACCAGCTCGATGATGAAATCGGGGGCCCAGATGTCGAGCGCCTTGGCCTTGGGGGCGGGCAGTTCGACATTGCCGATGCCGTTTGCCCCATGGATGCGACTGCCGAGCTTGGTGAAGGGGCGGGTCAGGGCGCGCGAGGCACCCGAGGCCACGGGAATTTCCGGGCATCCTGCTGCTTCCAGAATTTGCAGGCTGTTCCGCGTCGCAGCGGCAACGTCAATATTACCATAGGTCGTGGTCAGCGCCTCAAGCGTAATGCCGGGCCGATTGACGGCATAGAGGATCGCCATGGCGTCGTCGATTCCGGTGTCGACATCGAGGATGATGCGGCATTGTTTTGGCACGAGGCGGCTCCGAAAGTGTGTGTGGGGGATGGTACGGAGCCTATCGACTGTAATTTATTTTGCAATTCCTTGCGGAGGTGAAAATTTCACACCAGCGGGTGTGGGCCAAGGGTGGCGATTTCTCGGCTTCGTGCCGCCCCTGCTGCGTGAATCCGCACGGAACCTATTTCCACCCGCCATTGCTCGAAGTGTTGGCGCGGGGCATGGTGATCTGCGGCGCGGAATACCTATATGGGCGGAATACCTATATGGATCGTGTCTAGAGGCACTGGAACGGCCGAGCCGAATTCAACTTAAACGGCGAAGCGGACCCCAAGAGGAGCACAGCATGAGCGACTTCAATGATCAGGTGATTGCCGATTTCAACCAGAACGGGGGGCATCCCGGTGGCATGTTTGCGGGCGCTCCGGTGCTGCTGCTGCACGCTATCGGCGCCAAGTCCGGCTTGGAGCGGGTTCAGCCGCTCATGTATCTTCGCCTGCAGAACGACGGTCCCTGGTATATTTTTGCCTCCTATGGCGGCGCCCCCAAAGACCCCGCATGGTTCCGTAACCTGCTGGCGCACCCCGATGTCGAAATCTCCGTTGGCGATGGCACGACTATCGAGAAAATCCCGGTCCGTGCGCGGGTTGTCGAGGGCAGCGAACGCGACACCATTTATGCCGAACAGGCCCGCCGCTTTCCGCAATTCGCCAAATACGAAGAAGTGACGACCCGCGATATCATCCCGGTGATTGAACTCACCGCCCGCTGATCAGGCCCCGCGTGTTTGGGCTGCAATCGGAAAGGCGGCGAGCGACTTTTCCGATTGGCAATTGACTTGCTTTGAATTTTGACCAAACGATCAAATAAACGGGTCGTGGGAGAATTTTGAACATGCGCTTCGGGTATAAGGCATCGGCAGAGCAGTTTGCTCCCAGTGCCCTGCTTGGCTTCGCCGTGGAGGCGGAGCAGGCCGGGTTTGACAGCGTTTTCGTCAGCGATCATTTCCAGCCCTGGAAACATACCGATGGCCATGCCCCGTTTGCGCCGGCCTGGATTGCGGCAGTGCTGGCGCGGACCGAGCGCATCGTGCTGGGCACGTCGGTGCTGACGCCGACCTTTCGGATGCATCCCTCGGTGGTGGCGCATGCCTTCGGCACGCTGGGCGCCATGTTTCCCGGCCGGGTGATCCTGGGCGTCGGCACGGGTGAATCCCTCAATGAAGTGCCGGCGACTGGCCTCGAATGGCCCGAACTCAAGGAGCGCTCGGCGCGCCTGCGCGAGGCGGTCAAGCTGATCCGCTTGCTCTGGAGCGAGGACCGCGTGAGCTTTGAGGGCGAATATTACAAGACCGTCAACGCCACGATCTACGACAAGCCGGCCGAGCCGGTGCCGATCTATATCGCGGCCGGTGGCCCGCTCAACGCCAAATATGCAGGCCGGGCCGGCGACGGTTTTATCTGCACGTCCGGCAAGGGCCCCGAGCTTTATGTCGATCAGCTGCTGCCCAATGTCGAAATCGGCCGGGCCGAGTCCGAGCTGGCGGGAAAACCCTTCGAGCGCATGATCGAGGTCAAGGTGTCGTTCGATACCGATCCCGACCGGGCCTTGAATGACACGCGCCATTGGGCCGCGCTCTCCCTGTCGGCCGAAGAAAAGCATTCGGTGCAGGACCCCGCTGAAATGGAACGCCTGGCGTTGGAATTGCCGGTCGAGCGGGTCGCCAAGCGCTGGATTGTGTCCAGCGATCCCGACGAGCATGTCGCCGCGATCAAGACCTATATCGATTATGGCTTCGATCATCTGGTCTTCCATGCGCCGGGCACCGACCAAAGCCGGTTTCTTGCCCTTTACGCCAAGGAAATCCTGCCGCGCTTGCGCCAGCTGACGGCGGGCTCGCCATCATGAGGCTGCCGCGCTTTTCCGCCTGGGCCGTGACCGGTATTCCCGAAGTACACGACGGCGACGATCTGGCCACACTGATCTGCGACGCAGTGGACAAGCAGGCCTTGGGCGACGCCGAACTCGCGCTCGCCGAGGGCGATATTCTTGTCGTCGCCAGCAAGATCATCGCCAAGGCGGAGGGGCGCCTGGTCCCGGCGACGGACCGCGAAAAGGCGATCACTGAAGACACCGTCCGTGTCGTGGCAGAGCGGGTCCATGCCGGTGGCGTCACGCGGATCGTGGAAACACGGCAGGGGCTGATCATGGCAGCGGCGGGCATCGATATGTCCAATGTGCCGGACGGCTTTGCGCTGCGCCTGCCCGAGGACCCCGACCTGTCCGCGCGACAGCTCTGCGCCGCCCTGCGTGAGCGCCTGGGGATTTCGCTGGGCATCATCATCACCGACACGTTCGGCCGCCCCTGGCGCGTCGGCCAGACCGATGTGGCCATCGGCGCGGCCGGCCTGCAATTGACCGAAGACATGCGTGGCGGCAATGACGCCAATGGACGCCCGCTGCATGCCACTATCGCCGTGGTGGCTGATGAAATCGCCGGTGCCGCCGATCTGGTCAAGGGCAAGGCCGGCGGCCTGCCGGTTGCTGTGGTGCGCGGGCTGGATCGGCTGGTCACCGGGCTCGATGCGCCGGGTGCGAGATCGCTCGTGCGCTCGCTCGAGGAGGACATGTTCCGCTTCGGTTCGGCGGAAGCCTACCAGCTTGGTTATGACACAGCGCGGGCGGAATTTGAGGGCGGCGCCGCCGCCACGCCGCACGCGGGTAGACAGGGAAATTGATCATGCGCCTTTTCGCGCTCGCACTCGCCACAGTCTTGCCTGCATTGGCCGTCAATCCGGCCCTCGCCGCCACCACCTATCCGCTGACGCTGCAGAATTGCGGCATGGCCGTGACCTTCGACAAAGCTCCCACGCGCGTCGTCAGTATCAAGTCAACCGCGACCGAACTGCTGCTGTCGCTCGGCCTGGCTGATCGCATTGTCGGCGTCGGGTTTCAGGATGGACCCCTGCCTGACGAGCTGGCTGCGGCGGGCGGTCATCTGAGCGTTCTGTCGGACAAGCTGCCATCCCAGGAAGTGGTGCTCGAGACCGAGCCCGATTTTGTCTATGGCGGCTGGGAAAGCAATTTCGCGGCCGATGGCGCCGGCGAGCGGCCGACCCTGGCCGCTCTGGGTGTGGCCAGCTACGTGGCGCCAACCGCCTGCCGCAGCGTCAAGCCACCGAAATTGACCTTCGATGCCATCTTTGGCGAGTTCGAAGAGATGGGCGCCATTTTTGACGTCGAAGCTGCCGCGACCACGCTGGTCGACGCCCAGAAGGCCAGCCTTGCCGCTCTAAAGCCCGGTCCGCGCGGCCTCACCGCCGTGTGGTATTCCTCGGGCACCAAGGCCCCCTACGTGGGCGCAGGCAACAATGCCCCGGCCATGGTGATGGAGGCGCTCGGCCTCAAGAACATTTTTGGCGATGTCGATGACGGCTGGATTTCGGCGAGCTGGGAAGCCGTCGTCGATGCCAATCCCGACGTGATCGTCCTGGTCGATGCTGCGTGGAATTCGGCCGCGCAGAAGAAGAAGCTGCTGGCGGAAAATCCGATCACCAGCCAGCTCGATGCGGTGATCAACCAGCGCTACCTCGTCATTGCGTTCCCGGCGTCCGAGGCTGGCGTGCGCAATGTGCCGGCCACGCTCGACATGGCGCGCCAACTGACGGCGCTTGATCTGCCGACCCCGTGATGGCGCCCAGAGCATCCTATGGTCTCGCCTATGCGGGCCTGTGGGTTCTGTTGCTGGCCAGCGTGGCTATCGCGGTTACTCTCGGGCCGGCTGACATCTCGGTCGGTGAGGTCTGGCAGACCATTTTGCACCATCTGGGGCTGGCCGGAGAGAGCACGATATCGCGCCTGCGCGACGCCATTGTCTGGGAATTGCGGTTGCCGCGCGTGCTGGCCGCCCTAGGCGTTGGCGCCGGGTTGGCGCTGGCGGGTACGGTGATGCAGGTGTTGACCCGCAATCCGCTGGCGGACCCCTATCTTTTGGGCCTGTCCTCCGGCGCGGCACTAGGCGCGGTGATTTTCCTGCTCGCCGGAGCGGCGCTGCTCATGCCGCTGGGCGCCTTTATCGGTAGCCTTACCGCGCTCGCTTTGGCCCTGTTGATCGCCAGATTATTGGGTGGCGCTACACCATCGCGCGCCATTCTCGCCGGCATTTGCATTGCCGCGCTCGCCTCGGCGGGCACTTCGCTGCTGATCTTTTGGTCGGCAACGGGGGATTCCTACCGCGAAATCCTGAGCTGGCTCATGGGCTCACTGAGCGGCACCTCCTGGAGCGATACGGGCCTGGTGGCCCTGGGACTCCTGCTCTGCGCGCCCGTCATCCTGCTGTCCGGGCGAGGGCTTGATGCCTTTGCCTTCGGCGAGACGGCCGCTGCCGGCCTGGGCATCGATGTCACAAGGCAGCGCTGGACGCTTTTGGCCGCGACGGCGCTCCTGACCGGCGTCATGGTCGCCATCGGCGGCGCCATCGGGTTTGTCGGCCTTGTCGTCCCCCACGCGGTCCGGCTTGCCGTGGGCTCGCGCCACCGCGTGCTGCTGCCCATGTCGATGCTGGTCGGCGCCATTTTCATGCTGTGGAGCGACACTGCCGCGCGCAGCCTGTTCGATCCGCGTGAACTGCCAGTCGGCATCGTCACCGCGCTGGTGGGCGCGCCGGCATTCCTGCTCATCCTGCTACGCTACCGGCGGGTGACATGAGTGGGCTGATCATCAAGAACGCCATTGTACGGGCAGGCGAACGGACCATTTTGGCCGATGCCAGTTTTTCGGCCCCCGCTGGTGCCGTCACCGGGCTGATCGGCCCCAATGGCGCAGGCAAGTCGACCCTGATTGCCGCCGTGATGGGCCAGCGGCGTCTGTCCGGTGGCACGATTGCCTTTGATGGCATTGACCTGCCCGGAACGCGAGCCGCCGAGCGGGCCAGGCTATGCGCCCATGTCGAACAATTCGCCACCACCACCGAGCGGCTCAGCGTGCGCGATGTGGTGGCCCTGGGCCGCGTGCCCTTTCAGTCAGACTGGCAGGCCGTGCCCTCGTCCCATGACGACGTCATGGTGACGGACGCGATCGAGGCTCTGGGCATGTCCGCCTTCGGCGACCGGCTCTACCACCGGCTGTCAGGCGGCGAGCAACAGCGTATCCAGATCGCCCGGGCGCTGGCGCAGGAACCGCAGCTCCTGCTGCTCGACGAGCCGACCAGCCATCTCGATATCAAGGCGCAATTGCTGGTGCTGGAAGTCTTGCGGCAGCGGGCCCAGGCAGGCTGTACCATCCTCGTGGCCATGCATGATCTCAATCTGGCCGCCCGCTATTGCGATCATCTCGTGGTGCTCGATAGTGGACGGACAGCAGCCGAGGGGACACCGGCTGATGTGCTGGCCCCGGACCTGCTGTTGCGGGTCTATGGCGTGCAGTCGACGATCGTGAACGTGCCTGGCAGGGACTATCCCATCGTCATTTACGATTCCGCCGTCAATTCCGATTGACAATAGCGAGCTGTCAGCCAAAATTTGATCGTCTGGTCAAATTTCAGTGCGGGGAGCGCGCAGCCATGGAATTCGGGATTACTTTCAAAGGCTTTGTCGACGCCGAGCGGGCTCGATATCTGGTGCGAGCGGCCGAATATGCCGGCTTTACCTATTGCTGGTTCTACGATTCCCACATTCTCTGGCGCGATTGCTACGCCGCCATCGCCATGTGCATGGAACATACCGAGCAGATGCGCTTCGGCCCGCTGGTCACCAATCCCGATGTGCGCGACTGGTCGGTCGCAGCCTCCATCTTCGGCTCGCTGTCCAAACAGAGCGGCGGGCGCTTCGATCTTGCTGTCGGGCGCGGCGATAGCTCGATGCGCGTCATGGGCAAGAAGCCCGCGACCCTGGCCCGCGTCGCCGATTTCATCACCAAGACCAAAGCCATGATCCGCGGCGAGGAAGTTTCCTATGGCGAAATCCCCGCGCCGGTGAAATTTCCCTGGGCCGTCGGCCACGAAATCCCCAGCTGGATTGCCGCCTATGGCCCGCTGGCGCTCAAGACCGCCGGCGAATCTGCCGATGGCGTGGTCTTGCAGATTGCCGATCCGGGCCTCTGCAAATGGTTTACCGACCAGTGCCTCGAAGGGGGCAAGGCTGCCGGCAAGGACATGTCCAATTTCCGCTCAATGGCGGCGGCCCCCGCCTATTTCGGCGACAAGAAAAAGGCGATCGAGGCGGTCAAATGGTTCCCCGCCATGGTTGGCAATCACGTCGCTGATATCGTCGAAAAATACGGCGCCGATTCCGATCAGGTGCCCAAAAGCCTCACCAGCTATGTCGAAAAGCGCCGTGGCTACGACTATTCCAAACACGGCCAGGCCGATAACCCGTTCCTTGATTTCATCACCGATGACATCGTGGAAAGCTTCTGCGTGCTGGGCGAACCGCAGGACCACATCGCCAAGATCCGTGACCTCGAAGCGGCCGGCGTCACCCAGTTCAACATCTATCTCGACTCCGGTGATGAGGAAGAAATCATCTCCCGCTACGGCCGCGAAGTCATCCCGGCATTCCGCTAAGCCGCATCAGGGTCTGAGGGGAAATTAGGTGAGCGCGGCCCAGACGGAGCCAAGGCCGCCGATTTCGCCATGGATAGATTTGGCGCGGCCGATTGGTGCGACTAAGCGCGAGCCTGTCGTAATCACCTGTCCCTTGCGCAAGGAGACGCCACGTGTAGCGGCATGATTTGCCAACAACGCCAATGTGCGCAGGATGGTGTGAAGGTCGCAGCCGGTCGAGGTCGTAGCCACTTCGACGCCATCGAGCTGCAGCGCTGATCCGGCGCCGGCCGGGTCGAAAGCCTGCCAGTCCGCCCTCCCGTCACCAACGACGAAGCCGGCGCTATTCTGCAGGTCGCTCAGCTGTGTCAGCCTGTCTACCTGGTCCCGGTCCGTCCAACTAAAGGAGATGAGTTCGAGCAGGGGGTGAAAGCTTGCAATGGCCTCGCGGACGGTTGGGACATCATAGGGAATGTCCCTCGCTGGCAGATCCTGGCCAAGAGTGAGGGCGATTTCCAGCTCGACAAGGACAATCGGCAACGGGCTCTTGGGTGCCTGATGGCCCTGGTCAAAGACCAGACGTGCTGGCAGAGGCGACAGAAAGGGCGCCGGTTCATCACCAGCAAATATCTTCCAGCCTCCCACCGGGCCAAGCTGGGCGATAATCGCATCCTGAATGCGGTGGGCATCGGCCTGCGATCGTGGCCGCAAATGCTCGGGCAAGTGTGGCAGCGTCGTTCCCGTTTGGCGGGCATCCAGTAAGAGACGGGCCGCCTCAGGCGCTCCAGAAGTGTTCACAATGGTCTCCATTTAGGGAATGCGGCGGGCCGCACATTGCCGAACGCCCAGCGGGCGGGGCGGCCTCATGCAGAGCTGGGCGCTCCGCGCAAACGGTGCCGCCATGATTCATGACTTGCCGGGCCACTTGATTGCCGCTCGACCAGATGGGGGACAAGGTTGATCCGCTGGGGTGGCAATTCATTCATGAATGGCGACTGCCCCGCGCGGGACAGCAACACTCTGACCGCTGCAATACCCATTTCGCGGTGGGGCATGTGTACGGTGGTCAGCTGGGGCGATATCTGCGTGGCGATCGCATAATCGGCATGACCAACGACGGAGACATCCTCTGGAATGCGTAGTCCAAGCCGCATCAGTTCGGACACTACCGTCACGGCGACAATGTCGCTGCCGCAAAAGAACGCCGTGGGCTCAAAACCGGCTGCCGCCATGGCGGTTACAGCCTCGCGCAGGTCGCCGGCCGCCCGATCGTCAGAGAAGCCAATCTCACGCAGCTCCATGTCTTCTACTTCAGCGATTGCATCGGCAAAGCCGGCGAGGCGCGCCAGCCGCCCCGGATATCCCAGCCGTCCATGCGCGTAGACGACGCGGCGGTGGCCCAGGGATTGCAAATGGTGCGCAACGTAAACACCTGCTTCTACGTCCGCCGCGCTCACCTGATCCTTCTGCCACAAGGGCGGAACGATGTGATTGACCACCACGGCCGGTAGCGCGCTGCTCAGGGCCGTCTCAAGCATCGCCGGCGTCTGCGGTCCCACCAGGATATAGCCAATGGCGCCGTTCTCAATGCGCGGTAGCTCGGCTGGATCATCCAACCAACGCACCGACATGACACAACCGTGGGCGGTCGCTTCGTGGTCGATGCCGTTCTGTACGTCGACCCATAATTCCCGGCTGGCTGTCGCCCGGTTCTTGAAGATCACCTCAATGTTCTGGCCGGCACCTTGGCGTCGGGCGTTGTAGCCAAGGGCGGCAGCCGTATCCACGATCAGGTGCCGCGTCGGCTCGCTCACCCCGGGCTTCCCACTCAGCGCGCGGGAAACGGCAAATTTGGAAATACCCAAATGGTCGGCAATTTGCTGGATCGTTACCCGCTTCATGGCGCGCGCCCGAAGGCACATCCTCTCGTTATTTTTATTTTTGTTAGGCTGCGCCTTTTGCAGTGTCAATGTGAATTGCTCTCTATCGTCCGTTTTGTAGCCTTTTGAGATTGCTTGGCAGGCTTGTCACCTTCAAAATCTCTTTGAAATTCAAAGTATTGTCGGGTTCGTTCTCCTAAAGTCGTTTTGAAGATGCAAAACAAACAACAAAAATTATGGGTTGACCTTCGTGTTTTCGTATGGTCAGTTTGGATAACAAAAGAGATAACAACGCACTTTTAATGCGGAGGCAAGGTTAACTTGCCGGCAGGGGAGGGACTCGCCGAAGGGCGAGGGTTGAGAGCGCATGGCCATTGTTGAGGTCCAGCAGGCTGCAAAAGTGCCGGCCGCAGACCAGGTGGGTCTGGCCAGTCAGCGCCAGCTGGTGTGGCTCAAATTTACCGAGCACAAACCGGCCGTGGTCAGCCTTGTGGTTATCGCGCTCATTTATCTGATCGGCGCATTTTGCGAGTTCGTGGCACCCCGCACACCGGACCACTACGATTCCGCCTATACAATGCTGGCGCCTCAGCCACTGAAGTTCTTCTATACCGATGAGAACGGCGCCACTCAGTTCGGCCTGCACGTCACCGGCTTTTCATCGCAACGCGACCCGGCAACGCTCCGCCGCGTGTTCACGGCCGATGAATCGATCCGTGTGCCGGTATCGTTCTTCGTAAAGGGGCAGCCCTATCGGATGTGGGGCTTCATTCCGGGTGATATCCATCTGATTGGGCCGGTCGATCCTGCCCAGCCATTCTATCTGCTGGGCTCGGATCGCATGGGTCGTGATGTGCTCAGCCGGGTGATCTACGGGACCCGCATATCGACCTCCATCGGCCTGATCGGAGTTGCCGTCAGCCTCGTGCTTGGCGTGATCCTGGGCGGTATTTCTGGCTATTTTGGCGGTGTGGTCGATAACCTCATCCAGCGCGTGATTGAATTCATCATGTCGGTGCCCACAATTCCATTGTGGATGGGCCTGGCGGCGGCGATCCCGGTGACCTGGTCTCCGGTGCTGGTTTATCTCATCATAACCATGATCATCTCGCTGATCGGCTGGACCTCGCTGGCGCGTGAGGTGCGCGGGCGCTTCATGTCCTGGCGGAACGAGCCATTCGTCACAGCTGCTCGGCTCGATGGCACCAGTCAGATGACGATCATCGGACGTCATCTTGTCCCGGGCTTCATTTCGCACATCATCGCGTCGGTAACGCTGGCCATACCGGCCATGATCATTGCCGAAACCTCATTGTCCTTCTTGGGCATTGGGCTGCGGCCGCCGGTCGTGAGCTGGGGTGTGCTGCTGCAGGAGGCGCAAAACATTCGCTCGCTGGCGGAAGCACCCTGGCTGCTGGCGCCCGGCGTACTCGTCATCATCACCGTGCTTGCCCTTAATTTCCTTGGCGATGGCCTTCGCGACGCGGCGGACCCCTATTCATGAGTACCGACCCCCTTTTGAGCATTCGTGGCCTCAACGTGCACTTCAAACTGCGCGAAGGGCTGATCCGAGCGGTGGATGGCGTCGATGTTGAGGCGCATGCAGGCAAGACGCTGTGTATCGTGGGCGAGAGCGGGTCGGGCAAGTCGATGCTGGCCCGCTCGATCCTGCAGATCGTTTCCCCGCCCGGTCGGGTGACCAGCGGCGAAATCATGTTCCGCCGCCCCGGTCAGGCGCCGGTGGACATTGCCAAGCTCGATCCGAAGGGAAAGCCGATCCGGGCCATTCGGGGCCGCGATATCGCGATGATCTTCCAGGAACCGATGAATTCGCTGTCGCCGGTCCACAGCATTGGCGATCAACTCGTCGAGAAAATCCTGCTGCATCATAAGATCGGTCAGAAGGCCGCAATCGATCGTGCCGTCGATGCGCTGGATAAGGTTGGCATCCCCAATCCCAAGCAGCGATTGGTCAATTATCCGTTCGAGCTGAGCGGCGGCATGCGGCAGCGCGTCATGATTGCCATGGCGCTGGCTTGCCAGCCGGCCCTGCTCATAGCCGACGAACCCACAACGGCGCTCGACGTCACCACCCAGGCCAATATTCTCGATCTGATTGCCGGCTTGCAGGACGAGTTCGGCATGGGCGTAATTTTCATCACGCACGATCTCGGCGTCGTGGCCGAAATCGCCGATGAGGTCGCGGTCGTCTATCTGGGTCGCGTCGTCGAACGCGGCAGCGTCGACGATATTTTCTACAATCCGCAGCACCCCTATACGCTGGCTTTGTTATCTTCGATCCCAAAGCTCGGAGCCCGCCGGGCCAAGGGGCAGCGCCTGCACGCGATCGAGGGCATGGTGCCCCATCCACTCAACCGTCCAGCGGGTTGTCCGTTCAATACGCGCTGCCCGGAGGCAAGGGCAGGGCTGTGCGACGTCGTTGATCCGCGCAATTTGCAATTGGAGCCGGGCCATTTCGTCGCTTGCCACATGCGGGATCCCGAAGTGGCGCAACTGCGGACCGAGGTGTTGGCATGAGCGTTACGCCGGCAGACGAAGGCGGCCTGCTCATGCGGGCGCGTGACCTCAAGGTGCATTTCCCGATCAAGCGTGGCGTGCTCAAGCGCACGGTTGGCCATGTCCGGGCTGTCGATGGTGTCAGTCTCGACATACGTTCGGGCGAGACGCTCAGCATTGTGGGCGAGAGCGGCTGCGGCAAGACTACGTTGGGACAGGCGCTGGTGCGCGTGCTCGAGCCCACCGCTGGGAGTATCGAATATCGCAAGGTAGGCGAAGGGCCTGCCGATATCGCCCATCTCGGGGAAACCGAATTGCGGCGCTACCGTTCCGATATCCGCATGATCTTTCAGGATCCGTTCGCGTCGCTCAATCCGCGGCGGCGCGTCGTCGACATTATCGGGGAATCGCTGCGCAATTTTGGCGTGACCGACGAGCGTGATGTGGAGGCCCGCGTCGCCACGCTGCTCCGGAAGGTCGGCCTGCGGCCCGAATATATGAGCCGCTATCCCTATGCCTTTTCGGGTGGCGAACGGCAGCGCATCGGCATTGCCAGGGCACTGGCGGTTCATCCGCGGCTTGTTGTTGCCGATGAGTGCGTTTCGGCCCTCGACGTTTCCATTCAGGCCCAGACGCTCAATCTGATGCAGGATCTGCAGGAAGAGTTTGCGCTCACCTACGTCTTCATCAGCCACGATCTGAGCGTGGTCGAATATATCTCCGACCGTGTGGCGGTGATGTATGCTGGGCGGATCGTCGAGTTGAGCGACACCGAACCGCTCTTTGCCAAGCCACGCCACCCCTATACCGCCGCGCTGCTGGCCTCGGTGCCTCGGCCCGATCCGCGCAGTGCCCGGATGCGCAAGCATATGCGGCTCAAGGGGGAAGTGGCTGATCCGGCCAATCGCCCCAGCGGCTGTGCCTTTCATCCACGCTGCCCATTCGCCACGGACCTTTGCCGCGCCGAAGACCCGCAATTGCGCTCGGTCGGCTCGTCCGATGTGGCCTGCCATTTTGCCGACAGCCTCGATCTTAAGGGAGTGAACGCCGATGCTGCATGACCATGAACCGAGCTCGGCGTCAGGCGCCACTGACACCAAGACCTGGTGGCAGCGGCCATACCGCATGGTGCAGACGAACCTGCGACAACCCGATGCGCTTTACGATCAGCGCAAGCTGGCGCAGGAGATCAAGGCATTCGGCGCCGATGTGCTGCTCTACAATATCGGCGGCATCTACGCCTTCTATCCCACCAAACTGCCGCTGCAGGCCATAAACCCGATGATGAAGGGTGATGCGCTGGGCGATGCAATCGAAGCCGCGCATGCCGAAGGCATCGCATTGGTTGGCCGCTTCGACATGTCCAAGGCAACTCGGCTTGGCTATGAGGCACATCCCGAGTGGTTCGTGCACAATGCCAAGGGCGAGGCTCTCGAATACAACGGGACCTATCAGGCCTGCGTTAATGGCGGCTGGTATCAGGATTATGCGCGCGACATCATCAGCGAGTCCCTGGGCAAGTACGATGTGGACGGCGTGTTCTTCAACATGTTCGGCTATACCAACTTCACCTATTCGGGGCATTATTTCGGCACCTGCGTGTGCGACAATTGCCGCCGCCGTTTCCACGACATGTACGGCAAGCCGCTGCCGCTTAAAGAAGACTTTTCCGACCCGTCCTATGCGGATTATCTGGAATTCAAGGATCGCACGTCGCTTGAGTTGCGGTCCAAGGTTTATAAGCACATCAAGCAGGTCGCGCCGAAAGTGGCGATGACCGGGCACCGCGGCGATAGCGACCTGATCCGCATGGAAACGCAGCGCGCAGTGGATCGGCCGCAGCCGGAATGGCCCTATCAGGCCGGCGAGCAGGCACGCTGGGGCCAGGCCTATGGCCAGGGCAAGACCGTCTCGTCTACCTCGGCCAATTTCATCGATTTTGCCTGGCGCTTCGTGTCGGAAACCGGCGCCTATCAGCTCGCCCGCGCGGCCCAGCAATTGGCCAGTGGGGCCACGCTCGACTTCTATCTGCTGGGGGTAATGGATCAGGACGACAAATCGGCCTTTGCCGACACGTCCAAACTGTTCCAGTGGCACAAAGCCAATGAGCGAAACTATGCGGGGCTGAAGCCCGCTTCCAAGATCGCGCTCTATCATTCCCATGCCGTGGTGCCCGGACATGGTGCCGGGGGCTATTCCAAGCGCCCGGCCAGCGGCAAGCACGCGGAGGCCGCATTCCGTGGCGCATATCGCGCTTTGCTCGAAGCACGCCTGCCGTTCGATCTGGTGGTGGACGAAGTCATCACTGGCAAGGATGGCGCCAAGGTGCTTGCTCAGTATGAAGCGCTGTTCATGCCCAATGTCACCTGTCTCTCCGATGCCGAGGCCAAAGTCATCGATGCCTGGGTTGAGGCAGGCGGCGTCTTGTTGGCGACCGGCGAAACCGGGTTCTATGATGAAAAGGGCGTGGCGCGGAACAAACCGGTTCTGCAAAGCCTGCCGATCATCGGAAAGCCCATGCCGCGCCAAAATATGAAGGGTTCATATTTCCGCGTCCGGCCGGGCGAATTGCCCATTGGCGACGAGGTGAAGCTGCTGATGCTTGACCACACCTATTATGTGGCCCAGGCAAAGCAGGGCGCCGAAACGCTGCTGACTTTATTGCCTCCGCAACGCTTCGGCCCGCCCGAATTGTGCTTCCCCGATTATGAAAGCGTCCTGCCGGGGGCCGTCACAGGCGCTCACGGCAAGGGCAAGGCGATCTACGTGCCTTGGCACGCCGACGCGCTTTACTACCGCGACAGCCTTCCCCATACCCGCACCTTCCTGACGGACCTCGTGGTCCGCAACATACCGGCTTCGCCGGTCAAGGTTGAAGGCCGCGGCGCGCTGGAAGTGACCATCCAGGCTCAGCCCGGCACTGGCAAGACGCTGGTTCACCTCGTCAATTATGGCGGGCAGCGCAACAACCTCTACGAAGATGCGCCCGCGCTACACGGCCTGCGGCTGGCTATGCGTGGTGTGCAGGGCGAGGCAATCGCGCTGGTGTCTGGCAAGACGATCATGCCCGAAGGGGAAGCCGATCAGGACGGCTATGTCTGGTACGCCCTGCCGCCCGTCGAGGCATTCGAAGCAATCCAGTTCACGACGGCCTGATTTTTTTTCGCGCCGGGACCAAAGCGGCGACAAGCCGCGGCCCGGATAAAGCTAGAGGAGGAAGAACCCATGCAAGCCGCACTGACTTCACGTTGGTTATCGCCCTTCGTCGGCGTCGCAGCAATCCTGCTGTCCACGGCCGTCGTCGTCGCACAGGACTACAAGGAAGCCCCCATATTGGCCGACCAGGTCGCTGCGGGCACTTTGCCCCCAGTGGCCGACCGGCTGCCGGAAACCCCGATGGTGGTCGAGCCGTTCGAAAGCGTTGGGCAATATGGTGGCACCTGGCGCCTGGTGATGAGCTCGCCCAGCGACATCGGCACGCTGGCCCGCACCATCGGCTACGAGAATTTTGTCCGCTCGGTGACCTGGCAGCCCGATGTCGAGCAGGCCGACATTGTGCCGGACGTGATCATGAACGTCGCCGAAAGCGTCGACGTCAATGAAGATGGATCGGAATACACCTTTCACCTGCGTAAGGGCCACAAATGGAGTGACGGTGAGCCCTACACGGCCGACGATGTGATGTTCTGGTACACCGACGTCTACTCAAACACCGAACTGTTCCCGGCAAAGCCGACATGGTCGGTGCGCAATGACAAGCCTCTGGTGGTCGAGAAGATCGACGAAACGACCGTCAAGTTCATCTTCGGCGGACCCAATGGCCTGCTTCTTCAGTATATGGCAACGCCATCGAATGACGCCGAGCAGAACCAGCCCTTCGCGTATCCGCGGCATTATCTCGAGCAGTTCCATCCCACCTATAATGAAGCTGCTGCCGGCGCTGAATGGGTGCAGAATTTCCACGCTAAAGCCGACATGTGGCGCAACCCGGAGCTGCCACGGCTGCATGCATGGATCATTACCCAGGGCATCGGCCAAGGCAGCGGCGCTCAGGTGATCGCCGAGCGTAATCCCTATTACTTCAAGGTCGATAGCGCGGGCAATCAACTGCCCTATATGGATGGGGTCACCGTCGACATCATCACCGATCCCCAGGTCACCCTGCTCAAGGCCGCCAATGGCGACTTTGACATGTTGGATTCCTATGTCGGCTTCGTCGCCACTCCGGAAAACCGGGGCACCTTCTTCGACAACCAGGAATCCGGTGGCTACGAGTTCTACGAAGTGCTGCCCAACCGTGCCAACCTGATGATCATCTCGCTGAATATGACGCACAAGGACCCGGTCCTGCGCGAAGTGTTCGGCAACAAGACGTTCCGCCAGGCCTTGTCCACGGCCATCAACCGCGACGAGGTTATCGAACTGGTCTGGCTGGGGCAGGGGCTGCCCTACCAGACAGTGGAGCGACCAGAATCCCCGCTGTTCGACGAGGAAATGGCAACCCAGTTCACCCAGTTCGACATTGCCAAAGCCAATGAAATGCTCGACGGGATCGGACTGACGGAAAAGGATGGCAATGGCATTCGGCTGCTGTCCGATGGCCGGCCGTTGCAGTTCACCATGGACATCTCGGTAATCCGCCAGCCCTGGATCGATAGCGCCGAGTTGATCAAGGGATATTGGAAGCAGATCGGTGTCGACCTGCTGATCAACACCTCCGACACGACCGCGCTCAACCAGCGTATCGAATCCAATGAGCATGACTCGGCCGTCTGGTCGGCCTCTGGCGGCCCGGACTCCCTGTTCGATCCCAAATACTACTTCCCCTCGTCATGGGCGGCGTTCTACGCCACCACGTGGGGACAGTGGTTCACCAAGGACACCAATCCGGAAGAGCCGCCCGAGGCGGCCAAAAAACAGATGGCGCTCTATCAGGAAGTGTTTGCCACGACCGATGTTCCTAAACGCCTGGCGTTGATGAAGGACCTGCTCGCGATCTCGGCAGAGGAATTCTATACGATCGGTGTCATGCAGCCGACTTCGGACTACGGCATCGTCAACAAGCGGATGGCCAATTTCCCAGGCGTGCTGCTCGCCAGCAGCGAATATGCCCATCCAGGCGCTGCCAATCCTGAACAGTTCTACTACGCCGCCCCGTAACCCTCCCGATCCCGCCATCCGGCCCACGGGGCCGGGTGGTGCTTTGCTGGAGTATGACCCAAATGACCGCCTTTATCGCCCGCCGCTTGTTCTACATGCTGGTGACTATCGCGGCCATTTCGGTCATGACCTTCATCATCATCCAATTGCCACCCGGCGACTATGTGACGGCCATGGTGGCCCAGCTCAACCTGCAGGGGACCACTGTCGATCCCGCTGAAATGGCGGCATTGCGGGCCCGTTACGGCCTAGATGACCCAGTGCATGTGCAATATTGGAAGTGGATTTCCAACATCATCTTCGCCGGCGACTTCGGCTATTCGCTGGAATGGCGTCGGCCTGTTGCGGACCTGCTCTGGAACCGGCTTGGCCTCACCTTCGTGCTGGCGCTGATCACCCTGCTTTTCATCTGGGCGATCTCGCTGCCAATCGGCATTTACAGCGCAGTGCGCAAGAACTCGATCGGGGATTATCTGGCGACTTTCGTGGGGGTGCTAGGGCTGGCCATCCCCAACTTCCTGTTCGCACTGGTGCTGATGTATTTCTCGTTTCGCTATTTCAATACCGGCATTGGCGGGCTGTTCTCCCCTGAATATGAGAATGCGCCCTGGAGTTGGGGCAAGCTCGTCGATCTGGGAACGCACCTGATCATTCCGACGATCGTGCTCGGCACCAGCGGCACTGCCTCGCTGATCCGTATCCTGCGGGCCAATCTGCTGGACGAATTGGGTAAGCCCTATGTCGTCACCGCACGCGCCTATGGCCTGTCCGAGAACCGGTTGCTGCTGAAATATCCGGTGCGCATCGCGCTCAACCCGTTCATTTCGACCGTGGGTTGGGTGTTGCCCACGCTGGTGTCCGGCGCGACCATCACTGCCGTTGTGCTCAATTTGCCCATGACCGGCCCGCTGCTGCTGCAGGCGCTAATCAGCCAGGACATGTATCTGGCCGGCAGTTTCATCATGATGCTGAGCGTGCTCACCGTGATCGGAACGCTGCTGTCCGATCTGCTTCTCGCCTGGCTCGATCCACGCATTCGCTATTCGTGATCGATGGCAGGGAGCAATGTGGGGGTGCCTGCAATTAATCTATCGTGACGACGCTCGGCACTTCGGCGAGAGCGGTTTTTCGCATTTCACGGATAATCACTTCGGTGGCGGCCGAGAGTGGCCGGCCGATTGCGGTAATGACGCTCCAGCGGAACGGTATTCGGAAGGTGAGCGGAATGACCCTGACGCCATCTAGCGGGAGTCCGATGGCGGTCAGGGGTTCGACGATGGCGACGCCAAGGTTTTTGCGGGCGAGGGACAAAGACACATAGGTGGCGTTGCAGTCGATGACCGAGGACATGCCGATGTTATGTGCGGTCAGGGCCTCCTCGATCGGCATTCTCAGGCGATACGGATTGGCCGCGACGATCAGGCGTTGGTTCTTGAGGTCGGTGGCGGCGATAGCCGACAAGCCCGCCAGCGGGTGATCGACCGAGACCACAGCATTGCATTGGACTTCCGCCTGCCAGTGTACTTCGATGCCCGGATTGTCGAGCGGCCAGCTTGCGACGCCTATCTCAGCTGTGCGCGCAATCACGGCCTGAACGACGTTCTCCGACGAGATGCTCTGGATGTGAATCTTGTTGGGTAGCAAGTCTGGCGGAATGTTGGCCAATGTGCTGGGCAGCAGGCTACTGGCCAGAGCGGGTACCGCAGCGATCTGAATAGGAAGCTGTTCCGATTTTTCGATTGCCTCGGCGCGGTCCCCGATAGCGCGCAGGCCGGAGAGAAACACTTCGACCTGCTCTGAAAAGGCCAGGCCCTGTGCCGTGGGCGAGATGCGCGGGCCATTGCGATGGAGGAGGGCAAAACCGACTTCCGCCTCAAGATCCTGGATAAGCCGGGTGATGACAGGCTGCGAGCGGCCGATGGCCTTGGCGGCGCCGGTCATGCTGCCGATAGACACGACAGCAGAAAATGCCTCGAGCTGTTTGGTTTCGAAATATTTCATCGTCTGCGCCCTCCTGCTACGGCCTTTGCCAGAGTCCCAGCCTCGCCGCAAACATGTCCGCTTGCACGCCAACTGCGCCCTGCGCCACGTGCAGCACCACCTGGTTGTCGGCGGAGAAGCGCGGCCAGTCGTCCGGCACCGCGCCGGCAATGAACGCGCGCCAGATTTCGTGCACCTGATCGGCGAAGTCCGGATCGGTGACGCGCTGGCGCTCGGGTTGGCGGGACAGATCCATGCCATCGCGATACCAGACGGCGCCCAGTTCGGCGCCATGAGCGGCTCCGGTCTCGTCGGCGGCGATTGGACCATAGAGATATTTCCACACCGGCTGGTGGGCGGAACAGAGCCGCGCAAGGCGGCTGGCCGGATTCTGAAAGACGAGATCTCCGGCGACAGCCCGCCAGATGCCGTGGGCGGAATGAGCGGGCAGGGCGGCGCGATAGCGCTCGACAATGTCCGCTCCGGTCAGGCCCAGCGGGCGGACGCGCTCATGCAGCAGGCTTGCGGCGCCGGCATAGTCGAGTTCTGCGGGCAGGACGCTGGAATGGGTGAGATATTCCGCGCTCGTGCAGCCGATCATCATGGGCACACGGGCTGTTCTTCCCGCAGCGGCGGCGGTTTCGGGATGTTCGAGCAGGGTGATGCCATCGATGATGGGCACGAAGGGCACGCCCAGCATGGCGGCGGCACCGTCGCGGTCGAAATCGTGGTGCTCGTAGCTCTGGTTGCAGAGATCGCGCTGGGCGACCAGCAGGTCATTGATGGGAATGTTCACCAGGCCCTCGGGACTGGTGCCCAGGGCCGCGCACATGCGGGCGGTGAGCTTTTGCGCGTCAACCATGGTGGCAATAGCGGTGCTGGCGCCGCTTTGCGGCATGGCGCGGGCGAAGAGACCCCGTGCAGCCGGCATGGCCATCACGGCGGCAATGGCAAAACCGCCGGCCGAGCGGCCAGCGAAGGTGACGCGCTCGGGATCGCCGCCGAAGCTGGCGATATTGTCACGCACCCAGCTCAGCGCCGCGAGCAGGTCGAGCAGGCCGCGATTGTCGGGTTGCTCCGGGATATGCAGAAAACCCAGTGCGCCGAGCCGGTAATTGACGGTGACTTCGACTATGCCGCTGGCGGCGAAGGCGCCGCTTTGCAGGATCGGTTCATTGGCCGAGCCCACGGCATAGCCGCCGCCATGCACCCAGACCAGCACCGGGGCGGCGCCATCAAGCGAAGGCGTGCGGATATTGAGGGTCAGAAAATCGATGCCATGGGCGAGGCCCGACGTGGCATTGCGCCCCACCGGGCCATAGGTGGCGATTTGCGGGCAGACCGGCCCCAACTTGGTCGCGTCGCGGATGCCGGACCAGGGCTCGACCGGCTGCGGCGCGAGGAAGCGGCGCGCCGGGGTGACCGGGGCGGCGTAAGGCACCGAGAGAAAGGAGAGGTAGCCGTTTTCGGCCAGTCCTTCGATCGTGCCGCCCGGCAGGGTAAGCATGGTCATTGGCGGTTCCCTATACGGCCTTGCGCAGCCCGATCAGGCGCTCGAGCGCGATCACCACGACAAGCGAAATCAGGATCAGGATCACCGAAAGCGCGGCAACCTGCGGATCGGTGGAATATTCGAGATAGCGATAAATCTCTGTTGGCAGGGTCGAGGCTTTGACCGAGACGAGGAACAGCGAAATCGTGGTCTCGTCGAACGAGATGAGGAAGGCGATCACCCATCCGGCAATGAGGCCGGGGCGGATCAGGGGCAGGGTGATGCGCCAGAATACCTTGAGCGGCGAAGCCCCGTGCACCATGGCAGCTTCCTCGACGCGTCGGTCGACCGAAGACAGGCTCATGCTGACCGTGCGCACCGTATAGGGAATGGTGACGCCCAGATGGGCGAGGATAATACCGGGATAGGAATCGAGCAGGCCGAAATTGGCCAGCACCAGCACCAGTCCCACACCGAGCACGATATTGGGCACGATGAAGGGCGCGATGACGAGGAAGTTGACCGCCCCTTCGCCCCGGAAGCGATGCCGGGTCAATGCCAGCGAAAGCAGCGTTCCGATCGCCACGGCGCCGAAGCCGACCACGATGCCAATGCCCAGGCTGCGCCAGAAGGCGCCGATGAACGTGGCGTTCTGGAACACCAGGGCATAGGAGCCCAGGGAATAGCTTTCCGGGGGGAAGGCCAGATATTGCCGCGTGTCGAAGGAGACGATGAAGACGATCAGGATGGGCGCGAGCAGGAAGAGGTAGATCGCGGCGATCAGGATGCGCCAGGACCAGCGAGCGAGCAGGGAGGTCTGGTTCATCTCAGGCCCCCAGAGCCCGCAAAGCGCGGCGATAGAGGATGATGACCGAGCTGAAAATGATCAGCAGTAACAGCGCCAGAGCGGCGGCCAGTGGCCAGTTGAGCGTCACAGTGGCTTCCGAGAAGACCTCGGTACCCAGCACGAACACGCGGCCGCCGCCCATCAGGCGCGGGGTGACGAAACCGGAAATGGCGAGCACGAAGACCAGCAAAGCCGCGGTCAGCACGCCGGGTAGGCTGAGCGGCAGGATGATGCGCCAGAACACCTTCAGACGATTGGCGCCCAGCATGGCGGCGGCTTCTTCAAGCTGGGCATTGAGCCGGCCCAGGCCCGAGAGAATGGCGAGGATGGCGTAGGGCATCAGGATTTCGATCATGGCGATGGTAGCGCCGAGGAAATTATTGGCGAGGCGAATGGGCGCGTCGGTTAGCGCCAGCGCCTGCAAGCTGCCGTTGATGACGCCGCGATCACCCAGGATCACCATCCAGCCATAGGTGCGCACCACGCCGGACGTGAGCAGCGGCGCGATGGCGAGGGCGGTAAGTAGGCCGCGCCATCGGCTGGTGGTGCGGGCAAGAAACAGGGCGATGGGGTAGGAGAGCAGCACGGCGAAGAAGGTGACGGACAGGCCATAGGTCAGTGTATTGGTCGCCACCCGCCAATAGAACGGGTCGAAGATCACCGTGCTGTAATTGGCCAGCGTCCATTCCCCGTTCGGCCCGCCAAACGCCGAAGTCGAAAAAGAGGCCCGCAGCAGCCAGAGCATGGGCATTATGAAGCTGACGCCGAGTGCCAGAAGGCCCGGCAAGAGGAGCCAGAGCAGCAGCCCGCGATGCGATGCTTTGCCGGTCACGAAGCCGCCTCGCCAATCAGGGTCACATCGTCGGGCGCGATGGAGAGGGACACGGTTTCGCCCAGCGCAGGCAGCTTGCCGGCATGGGTGGGCAGGTCAGCGACGATGGTGCGCTCGCCGACCCGAACGGTGAGGGTCAGCAACTGGCCGCGATAGACCAGATGTTCAACCACGCCGCTGAAATGGT
The DNA here is from genome assembly GCF_044987315.1 of Devosia sp. ZW T5_3. Classification (NCBI taxonomy): domain Bacteria; kingdom Pseudomonadati; phylum Pseudomonadota; class Alphaproteobacteria; order Hyphomicrobiales; family Devosiaceae; genus Devosia; species Devosia sp. ZW T5_3. The sequence goes on along the minus strand of NZ_JBJDRE010000004.1, from coordinate 127,952 downwards.
TCGGACCTTGGTCGCCCAGCACAATGCGGTGGGGCCGGACCAGCAAGCGCACGGACGACCCGGCGGGAGCGGCCTCGCTAAAGGCGAGGCGGCCGAAGCCGGGGATCTCGGCCCGACCATCGCTGGCGCTGCCGGAGAAGAAATTGCCGGCGCCGATAAAGCCGGCGACGAATTCGGTGGCGGGGCGGTCAAACACTTCGCGCGGGGTACCGATCTGCTCGATACGGCCGGCCGACATCACCGCCATGCGGTCGGCCATGGAGAGCGCTTCGTCCTGATCGTGGGTGACGAAAATGGAGGTGACGCCGGTGCGCGCCTGGATGTCGCGGATTTCGTCGCGCATTTCCTCGCGCAGCTTGGCGTCGAGATTGGACAGCGGCTCGTCGAGCAGCAGCAGATCGGGTTCGATGACCAGCGAGCGGGCAATGGCGCAGCGCTGTTGCTGACCGCCCGAGAGCTGGGTGATGCGGCGTTCCCCATAGCCGGCAAGCTTGACCAGATCGAGCGCCCGAGCCACCCGGTCGGCGCGTTCGGCTTTGGGCACGCCCCGCATTTCGAGGCCGAAAGCGACATTTTCGGCCACGTTCATATGCGGAAACAGCGCGTAGGACTGGAACACCATGCCCATATTGCGCCGATAGACCGGCAACTGGGCGATGTCGCGCCCTTCGAGCAGGATGCGGCCTGAACTGGGCGCGATGAGCCCGGCCACCATGCGCAATATCGTGGTCTTGCCGCAGCCCGAAGGGCCGAGAAGGGCGAGCATTTCGCCCTTCTGCAGGTTGAAGTCGACATGATCGACCGACGAGGCCGTGCTGCCCGGATAGGTCTTCGTCAGGCTTTCGACGATGAGGTGGGAATCGGGCATCGGCTCAATAGTCCTAGTTAAACGCGATGACTTCGCGGTTGATGCGCTGGATCCAGTCCGAATAGACCGTGGCGATATAGGGCCAGTCGAGGCTGGTCTGGGCGGCCTGGGCTTCCTTGCTGCCATAGATGCGGGCGGCCACTGCGTCGGTCAGTTCCACCTTGGAATTGACCGGACCATAGAAGCTCTGTTCGGCAAAGGTGGCCTGGGCTTCGGCGCTCAGCGCATAATTGATGAAGAGCTGGGCGGCTTCAGCGTTCTTGGAGCCTTCGACCAGATTGATCGTATTGGTCTGGCCGATGCTGCCTTCCTTGGGAGCGGAAATGCCGATAATGCCGCCCTGGGTATCATGCAGATATTGGGCCCGGCCGTTCCAGCAGATGGAGAGATCGACTTCGCCGCTCTGGACCACGGCATAGCAATCGGGCGCCGGGTCCCAGGTCAGCACATTGGGCGCAAATTCATTGATGGCGGCAATGGCCGGATCGATGCTTTCTTTGTAATCGGTGCCAGCAATCTTATCGAGAATGGGGATCAGGATCACGCCACGGGTATCGGCGAGGCGCGCAGCAATACGGCCCTGATATTTGGGGTCCTTGAGATCGGTCCAGCTGGTGGGCGGCTCGGAGACGGTCTGGGTATTGTAGAGGATGACCAGATTGTCCTGCGAGAAGGCGATATTGCGGTCTTCCCCGATCCGGGCCCAATCGGGTGTGTCGGCAAGGTTGGTGACCACAGCCGGGTCGAGCGGAGCAAACAGGCCTTCGGCATTGCCCTTGATGGCGACGGCAACGTCGATTAGCGCCACGTCGACGGTCGGGTCGGCCTTTTGCAGGGTCAGCAGGGCCAGCGTTTCAGCCGAATTCTTGGACTGCTCATAGGTGACTTCAATGCCCGGATGCTGGGCCTTGAACGGCTCGATGATGAACTTCTGATAATTGTCGGCGAAGACGCCTGAAAAGCCCACAATGTGGACGCTGCCAGTGGTGGCGTCCTGCGCCATGGCGATGCCGCCGAGGGTGAAGGCGGTTGCCGCGGCGAGGATGGCAGTCAGGTGGCGGATGGTCGGTCGGGTCATGATGTCGTCTCCAAGGGATGTCAGTTAGCCGCGTGGTGTCCAGGCCGCGCCGAGAACGCGCAGCCAATTGCCGCCGAGCAGCTTTGCGATGGTCGCCTCGCTCCAGCCGCGCGCCAGCATACGGGCGGTTAGATTGGGCATGTCGGTCATCCGGCGGATGCCCTCGGGCTTGTTGATCTTGACTGAGCCAAATTCGGTCAGCGTGCGGGCTGTACCCTTGTCGCGATTGGCCCAGAGCAGCCAGTCGCTGGGGCGGGGCCGATCGAGGGAGAAGTCGGTGCCAATGCCGACATGATCTTCCCCGATCAGATTGATCACATGCTCCATCGCGTCGAGCACGTCTTCGACCGTGGCGTCATTGCCGGCGGCAAGGCCGGGGGCGAAGAGGCTGATGCCGACAAGGCCGCCCTTTTCGGCGCAGGCCTGGAACAGGTGATCGGGCTTGTTGCGCTTCACATTGTGCAGGGCGCGCGGCAGCACGTGGGAAATGCAGACCGGCCCCTTGGCATAGGCGATAGCATCGGCGCTGGTCTTGTCGCCGACATGGCTGAGATCACACAGCACGCCGACGCGGCCCATTTCGTCGAGCACTTCGCGACCAAAGCCGGTGAGACCGCTGTCGTTCTCTTCGAGATAGCCGGCGCCGGAATAGTTCTGGGTATTATAGGTCAGCTGCATGATGCCGACGCCCAGATCCTTGAAGATCTCGACATAGTCGAGCTTGTCTTCGAGGGGGGAGGTGTTCTGCCAGCCGATGATGATGCCGGTCTTGTTCTCGGCCTTGGCGGCGTGGATATCGGCTACGCTGCGCACCGGGCGGATGATATCGGCATGCTCGCGCAGGAAGTGCTTCCACTGCGAAACATAGTCGATGCCTTCGCGGAAATTCTCCCACAGCACAGTCGAGACATTGACCGCGGTGAGCCCGCCGGCGCGCATTTCCTCAAAGATCGGCCGGCCCCAGAGCGAGGTCTGCAGGCCATCGACGATGATCGAGCGATCATGCAGGGCTTGGGCTTGTTCGGGGACTTGGCTCATCAGACGGTTTCCTTGGAATGCTGTGTGGCGCCCAGAGCGCGGGCGACAAAGTCCAGCCGGTCCTGGCCCCAGAACAGTTCGTCGCCCACCATATAGGTCGGCGTGCCGAAAATGCCGCGCCGTTCGGCCTCGGCGAGATTGCCGTGCCACTGCGCAATGATGGCCTCGGGTTGCGGGTCTCGCACCAACGCGGCCCCTTCGGCCCCGATGGTGGCCCGGGCCAGCTCGCGCAGGGTATCGAGATCGGCAATGTCGCGGTCTTCGGCCCATAGGCCGCGCTGGATGGCGAAGGAGAAGGCAAACGCATCCAGCCCCGCCTGCTGCGCTGATATCACCGCCTGGGCGGCCGGCTCGACGGTGCGGCAGGGATAGAATCTGGGCGTCAGGTTGAGCGGAATATCGAGGAATTTGCGCCAACGATCGAGTTCGACCGCGTGGTAGTTCTGCCGGCTGTCAGGCCTGGTGCGCAGTGGAATGCCGCCATTGGCCTCGATGATGCGGATGGGGCGCAGCACCAATTTGGCGCCGGCCGCCTCGGCAATGTTTTTGGCGCGCTGGGCGCCGAAATAGGCCCAGGGCGAGGAAATGCCGTAAAATATCTGCAGGGCTGGTTCGCTCATGCGGACAGCACCTCCTCATCAGCGTCAATCCATTCGTCACCGAGCAGCTCGGGCACGGCAAAGTCGCGAAACGCCTGCAGGTGCACGGCGCGGTCTTCGATAAAGAGCGAGCGGGCGATCGCTTGGGCGAGACGAGTGGCGCCTTCGCCGATTGACGGAATGCCGCTGGTAATCTTGCCGTGGGTGAGAACCGCCGGATAGGCAAAGCAGAAGATGTTGGAAATGGCGGGCGGCGCGTTGTCGCGCGGCAGGAATTGGAAGCCTGGGCCGAGATAGGGCATGGCCGCAAGGCCGGGATGCGCCTCACCGGCCGGTGGCCGGTAAGCGTCTGCCCAGCGCCGAATGAAGGGCGCTATGGTGGCAAATTCCGGCCGGCTGGCGAAATCGACGGCAAAGCCGGTGGCGAAAATGATGAAATCCGTCGCGTACTTGCCCTTGGGAGTGGTGATTTCCACCATCCCGCCATGTTCTTCGAGCTTTTCAATGGGGCTCGCCAGATGGAAGTGGGCGTTGGAATGGCGGGTGACCCGCAAGACGCTATGGCGCGGCGGGGGGATCTGGGCGCGCTCGCCTTCGACCACATAGGCCCATTTGGCCGCGTCAGGCAGGCCGAGATAGCCATAGGTCATGCCCCGGCTGCCGACGCCGCTGAATTTGTCCACGCGCGGAATGTCGGCACGGCGGATGAAGATATCCACTCGCGCCGCACCCGCCTCCAAGGCAGCTGCTGCGTTGTCCATGGCGGAGGCGCCGGCGCCCACTACAGCGACACGCTTTCCCTTGAGTGCCGCCATGTCGATGCGTTCGGAACTGTGGGCGTGGTAGCGGGCCTTCAGGTCTTTTGCCACCTCGGGCAGCCCAGGCGTGCCCAGCCCGTCGATGCCCGTTGCAAGCACGACGCGCCGAGCGAGGAGGGTATCTGGCCTGCCGGCTCTATCTAGCGTCAAGGCGACAAGGCCATCATCACGCAGAGTCACGGCGGTAATGGCGGTATCGTTTTGCACCGGCAAGCCGAGCACTTGCCGGTACCAAACCAAGTATTCCATCCACATAGGGCGCGGAATGAGGCTCATATCTGTGAAGGCCTGGGCGCCATACTGTGCCTCGAACCAGGCACGGAAGGTGAGGGATGGCACACCGAGGGCCGGGCCGGCCGCATCCTTGCGGGTGCGAAGCGTTTCCATGCGGGCGGAGGTGATCCAGGGACCTTCCTGGCCGGCAGGTGCGCGATCGAAGGCTTGAACGGCATCAACGCCGATATTGCGCAGCGCAGCAGTGGTAACCAAGCCCAACATGCCGGCACCGATCACCGCCACGTCAAGAACTCGCTCGCCGCGTTCCACGCGGGCTGGAACCCAAGGCTTGGCCGGCAGGTTGAGCCAGCCTAGATCTTGCCTCAGGCGCTCTTCGAGTTCTCGTAGCGGTGCGGTGTAAGCGGTCATATCAGTTCAGTGCTGTAATAACCTCATTATGCATATTTAGAATTGTCATTGCTCTAGGATGTGTCAAACGAATTTTCTAGTTGGTCACCGACGTGTAGAAAAACGCCGTGCCCATTGGAAGATTCTTGGGAGAATTAAGCTGAACCGCGTTTAACGGCCTCAGCGCCTGACAGGCATGGCGGAGGCCGATAGCGGGCCGTCAAGCGTTTCGCTGGCGATACCGGCTGGCGCCCCAGCGTGATGTCAGGAGGAACAATGCTGCGGCCGTAGCTACGAATATGCCAAGCCGCACGAACTGCGGTGCCACGTCGTCTTCGGCGGCAAACCAGAAATTCGCCAGCAGCCAATAGGCGGCGAGTTGGTAGAGAATAGCGATGCCGAAAAAGCCCAGCACGGCGCGCCGGTCGAGCCAGCATGCACACAGGCATAGCCCCGCAAAGAACCAGAAATGCATGTCCTTATAGAGCTGCAGGCCCTCGGGGTGGAGCGGCAGGGTGGTCATGGTCAGCAGCGCGATCTGAGCGGCCAGTGCCATGCTGGAAACTACCGGCACGGCGTTATTCTGCCGCCGCCGGCGCCAGTAGAAGGTTGGCAAGGCAGCCGCTAGGAGGCCGCCTGCCAGCATGAGGAGCGAAGGCAGCGGGCCCCCGATCAGCCAGTTCAGGCCTGCCAGCAGCACCGGAATGATCCAGAGCAGGGCGATGAAACCATTCTCAAGTCGCCCTCGCTGGAGCCCAGGTTCAGTCGCGTTCAAAGTCATGCAGATACCCCCAAGGATCAGATGAAATCAGGCCGAACGAGCGATCAAATTCATTTCTACGGTCTCGGCGCGGACCACCACGACGGCCTGTGCCGCCATGTTCTGCCCGGTCAGGGTCAACTGGCCGCTGGTAACGATCTGCTGCAGCGGGGCAGGGCGGCCAAACAGATAGCCTTGCGCCTCATCGCAGCCCTCGGTTGTCAGTAGCGCCAATTGACCATGCGTCTCGATACCCTCGGCCAGAACCGGAATTTCGAGGCTTTTGCCCAGTGCCAGCACGGCGCGAATAATGGCCTTGGCCTGGGGGCTCGATTCCACCTCGCTCATGAATGAGCGATCGAGCTTGATCTTGTCGAAGGGAAAAGCTCGCAGCGTGTCGAGCGATGAATAGCCGGTGCCGAAATCGTCGAGCGCGATGTTCACGCCCAATTCCTTGATCTGGCGCAGCATATGCAGTGAACGTTCCTTGTCGGCAAAGATCGTCGACTCGGTCAGTTCCAGTTCCAGCCGGTCCGGCGCCAGCCCGGTTTCGCGCAGCACTTCCATGACCAGCTTGGGCAGGTCGGTATGGGCAAACTGCACCGGGGAAAGATTGACCGCCACCTTGTAGGGCGGCTCCCATGAGGCGGCCTTGGCGCAGGCGGTGCGCAATACCCATTCGCCCATCTGCAGGATAAGCCCGTTTTCCTCGGCCAGCGGAATGAACTCGGTCGGTGGAATAAAGCCCCGCTGCGGATGCTCCCAACGCAGCAACGCTTCGTAGCCGCGGATTTCGCCGGTCGTCAGCGAAGTCTGCACCTGATAGTGCACGTCGAGTTGGTTGCTCTCCAGCGCCTCGCGCAATTCGCCTGCCAGATTGCGGCGCGCCCTGACCATTTCGTCCATGGACCGCTCGTAAAAGCAGACGGCGCGGGTGATATCGGCCTTGGCGCGATACATGGCCAGATCGGCATTGTTGACCAGCGCTTCTTTGTCGGCCGCATTATCGGGATAGATGGCCACGCCCATGCTGGCGCCGGGAATGACCTCGAAATCATCGAGACGAATGGGCTTGAACAGGGCCATCTCAAGCCGCGACAGGAAATTGGGCAGCTCGGCCGGTCCCTGCATGCGATAGATCGCTGCGAATTCATCGCCGCCGAGCCGGGCTGCAAACTCGCCCTCGCCCAGCAGCTTGTTCATGCGCCGCGCCAGCACCTGCAGCACTTCGTCGCCGGTGCCGTGGCCGTGCAGATCGTTGATCTCCTTGAAGCGATCCAGATCAATGCCGATCAAGGCGACCTTGCCGCCGGTTTCGGCCGCCAGATCGATTTCGTGGTCGAGATGATCGTTGAAGCTGGCCCGGTTCGGCAGGCCGGTAAGGCTGTCGCTCATCGCCATATGGCGCAGTTGTTCGTAGGATTCGGCACGCATGCTGCCATCGATCAGGTAGCTGGCCGCGCCCGCTCCCAGAATGACCAGCGCGACGCCCGCCACGGCAATTGCCAGGGCCTGCAAGGCGGACGGATTGGAGAAGGATCCGTCGATCAGCATCGGGGAGACCTGGAACGCGGTCATGCCGGTAAAATGCAGGCTGACAATCGCCAGCACCAGCACGCCTGTTGCCAGATACTTGTCCGCCCAGGAGACGCGCCGCATCGCCAGGTGCAATGCCAGCGCGGAAAACACCACTGACAGCACGATCGAGGCCACTAGATAGTCCACGTCCCACGACACCAGACCCTGCACGCGATAGGCCATCATGCCGGTATAGTGCATCGCGACAATTGCGGCCCCGACAACCGCTCCACCCAGCGCCGGCGCCTGCCGCGTTAAACCGCTTGCCGCCAGGATAAACCCCAGCTGCACGCCCAGCATGGCGATCAGCAGCGATACAATGGTCATGACCGGATCAAAGCCGACCGGGGCGCCGGGATCATAGGCGAGCATGGCAATGAAATGGGTGCACCAGATCGCCGAACCCGCCGCCACCGCGGTCAGGAAATGCCAGCCGGCCCGCTGCAGGCCGGTGGTATTGGCGGCGCGATTGAACAGGCGAATAGTGGCCGAAGAGCCGGCCAGGCAGACCAGTGCCGCTACGGCCACCAACCAGACATTGTGGTCATAAAATACGCAGCCCAGCACAGTCATCATGGTCGTTTGAACTTTCGACAATCTTCGCCGGCTTAGGTTGGCGTACGTACGCCTTTATCCCGAGATCAGTTGAAAGTTGATGAATAGAGTTATGTATTTCTGGTTACTTTATCCGACAAACATTCTGCGCGATCACAGTGCCGGTGCCGCCACGTACCAAGCGGCGGTTTGAACCCCTTTTTCGGTCCGATCGCATCGGCTATCGTGGTGCAGACCGCTCCGTTGTGCCGCCAGGGAGGGCGCATGAAAAAGCACCGCGTTTACGCAATCAGCGTCGCGAGCGTCTATCCGCACTATCTGGCCAAGGCAGAGAAAAAGGGGCGCACCAAAGCCGAGGTCGACGAAATCATTTGCTGGCTGACCGGGCATAGCCAACAGACGCTGGATGAGGAACTGGCAAAGCAAACCAGCTTCGAGGATTTCTTCGGGCAAGCGCCCAGGCTGAACCCGGCCCGGACACTGATCACCGGAATGATCTGCGGTTACCGCGTGGAGGACATCGAAGAACCGCTCATGCGCGAACTGCGCTATCTCGACAAGCTGATCGACGAACTCGCCAAGGGCCGACCCATGGAAAAGATCCTGCGCAAGCAGCCTGGCCCTTCGGACTGAGAGCCATCGTCCCCCTCCCGCAGGGGGAGGGGTCAGATCGACAACAGCCCAGGCACTCAGACCTTCTCGGTCGCGTCCACCTGATAATAGCGGCTATAGGAGCCCATATAGCGCTCGGCGCCGCCCGGATCGCTATATTGGGCGAGCTTGCGGAAATCGACCTTGTTGAGCACGACACCGACAATGTCCTCGGCCAGTTCGGGCTCGTGCTCGATCAGCGAGCGGACGAGCCGGCGCGGGGTGCGGCCCCATTCGGTGACGAGGATAAAACCATCGGTCCAGGGCAGCACGGCGCGGGCATCCATGACCGGGCCGAGCGGGGGCAGGTCGATGACGACATAGTCGTAGCTCTGCCGCGCCTCTTCGAGCAGGCTTTGCATGCCATCCGAGGAGAGGAAATCGCTGCTCTGGCCGGAGGAGGACAGCGCGGGCAGGATATGCAGGCCACTGCGCGGATCAGCCAGCACGACATCGCGCCAGGATATCGTCCCGCCAATATCCATCAGCCCGCTGGTGGCGCCGGGTGCTACCAGGCGCGTCGAGGCGGCCTGGCGCAAATCGGCGTCGATCAGCAATACCCGCTCGCCATCGGTGGCCAGCATTTCGGCCAGCGCGACCGAATAGGTGGTCTTGCCTTCGCCCGGCAATACCGAGACCACGCCGATAACGGCGCTGCGGTCCGGCTTACCGCGCGCCCGCATCACCAGCTTGGCCGATTTCAGCGTTTCGACAAAGGCCGTGGTCGGCCGGTTGGCGCGGCGTTCTTCCACCTGCTTCTTGATCATGCCATGCAGGGCGAGAGCAGCCTTGGTCTGATCGCCGCGACTCCCCTTGTGCGCATCGGGGCCCAGCCGGGGCAGATAGCCCAGGAAGCGCAGGCCCAGCTCGTTCCCGACCTGATCGCCAATGCGGAAGGTGCGTTCGCGCAATTCGTTGAACGTGCCGAACATCAGCCCCAGGAACAGCCCGAAAATGACGCCGCCGGCCGCCACGAACAGGGTGCGCGGACCCGAGGCGCTTTCGGGCGCCTGCGCCACGGTGATGATGCGAGCCGAGGGAATGGGGAAGGACTGGCGCTGCACCGCTTCTTCGTAGCGCGACAGGAAGGAATTGTAGATCACGCCCAGCGTGGTCGAACGTTGCTGCAATTCGGTGAGCTTGACCTGCGCCTGATTGGTCTGGGAGGCGAGCTGGCCTTCGGTCTCGATGGCGTCGCGCAGGCTCGCTTCCTGCCGCTGGGCAATGGTCAGCTGGCTCTGATACTGCTCGTTCAGCCCCTGTAGCTGGGCAAAAATCTGGGCCTGCAGCGCCTGGTTTTCCGCCTTGAGCGCGGTCACCTGCGGGTGGTCTTCGCCATAGGTGGCCGACACTTCGTTGATGCGGCTCTGGATCGAGGCATAGCGGATGCGCAGATCGGATATGGTTTTGTCGTCAACGCCCGAGCCGCTGAGCAGCGCAATGCTGGCGCCGGCAGCCGATGGCCCGGCGTCGATCGTGGCCTGCAGCTGCACGGCCAGCGCGTTAACGCGAGCGCTTTCGGCCTGGGCCGTGACCAATTGGGCGGTTAGCGCCTGCAGCCGCTGGTTGCTGAGATTTTCGTCCTCGCTGGTCGAAAGGCCGCTCTGCTGGCGGTATTCCTCGACGGCAAGCGTGGCCTGGCGCTGGTTGTCGCCCAGTTCGGTCAGCCGCTGCTGCAGCCAGTCGGCGGCCTGCTTGGTGGCGTCGATATCGGCGTTGAGCTGGTCCTGCACGAAGACATTGGCATAGGCAGCGGCGATGCGCTGGGCCAGTTCGGGGCTCGATGCCTCGTACCCGACGCGGATCACCGCGCTGCGGCCGACACGCTCGACGAACATATTGGCGCGCAAGGCGCCGGCGGCTTCCTCGGGCGTGGCCTGCAAATCGTCCGGGTCAGCCTCGGGCGAACCCAGGATCGGGCTCAGCAGGCCAAGCAGCATGCCCTTGACCCGTCCGCTGAATGAGGGCGGCGGATTGAGGAATTCCCGATCCGTCATCAGGTTTTCCGCTTGCGCCACCGCAGTGGCAATCCGGCTCGAGCGCATCACCTCGATCTGGTTGAGCACTTCGGATTCAAGGTCCACGGCGCTGGTCTGGGGCGCGATGTCGCTGACCGAATCCTTTAAATTCTTGTCGAGCAGGATCTGGCTGGTCGCCACATAGCTCTTAGGCGCCAGCATCAGGTAGATCACCGCCAGCATCAGGCCCAGTCCCAGGCAGAGCAGCAGCACGCGCAACTGCCGGCGCAGGATTGAGAACAGGCGATCGACATCGAGCAGCCCGCGATCGGAGCTGTGAGGGTCGGACATGGCCGGCAACTGGCTCCGTTCAAGCATGTGACTGGCTTCCTTCCGTTGGCTGGCCGTAGAGAGCGGCCTGTTTGGCGCCAAAAATGCCGCCGATGACGCCGACATGCAGGGCGCCGCGCAGCAGGTTTTTCCTCCAGCGCGATGGCGAGAATAGGGTCAAAATGGTCATGACCCCGCAAAACGCCGCTTTGCCTGATGCAATCGCGGCAGCTTTGATATTGGCCACGACGCCTTGGCTTAGGTGAGTGCCGTGGGTTTGCCCGGCCCGGAACCGGCGCTGCACCAGCCAGCCCATGGCGGCGCGATTGGGCGGCACAATCTCGGTGACCAGCGCGTCGGGCGCAAAGGCGATACGGCCACCTATGCCGGAAAGGGCGTAGAAAAACTGGGTGTCTTCACCGCCCGAGCGGCCGAGCGCCAGATCGAAGCGCAACGATTTATAGGGCGCGATCCAGCGGATCAGGGCGTTGCAGGTATAGCCGGTACGGATTTGTCCATCGACATAGACGGGCAGTGTGGAGTGGAAATCCCCCTCGACCATCCATTGCGGCGCGTCTTCGCCATAGATGGCCTCAACCGGGCCGAGCACGACATCGGCCTTTTCCGCCTCGGCTGTCGCCAACAGGGCCGTCAGCCAGTGTTCGGTGACCAACTCGTCATCATCGACAAAGGCGATGAAATCGGCGTCCGCCGCATCGAGGCACGCATTGCGGGCAATCGAGATATTGGAGGCGGGGCTATGCACATAATGGATCGGGAACGGGAAATCCGCCGCTAGCGCCGCGACCATCGCGCCGGCCGATGGCGTCGTGTCATTGTCCGAGACAATCACGCGAATGCGGGCGCCATTGGTTGCGATCCTGGCGACCGAAGCCAGGGTCTCGGCCAGATAGGGGCGGCGATAGGTGCAGATGCAGATGTCGACGCTGGTCATGCGCGCTTGGCTCCAAAACCTGAAGTGGCGGCTTGCGCCAGGTGCAGCCAGAAGCCCGAGGACCAGGCCAGGTGCATGATCATGGCGGCAAAGCCCACCAGCGGCGCGCCGCTCATGGGCAGGCCATATTCGTCAAAATGCTTGCGCGTGGCGACAAAGCCCATGGCCAGACAGAGCGCACACCAGGCCAATAGCGGGATCAGCGCCACCCAATGCACGAAACTCAACGCCGCCAGCACCACTGCTGGGAGGATGGCCAGTGGCAGCATCTGGCGGATACGCGGAATGACGCGGTGCTTGAGCACATTGCGCGCCCGCCCGCGGCCATAGCCGAAATATTGCTTGAACAGGCCCGAGGGGGTCGAGCGCGGATAATAGGTCATCTCGGTCGCGTCGGTCAGCCAGATGCGATAGCCGGCCAGCCGCAGGCGGTGGTCGAGTTCGGCATCCTCGTTGTGCCGGAAGGTCTCGTCATAGCCGCCGACCGCGCAATAGGCCGGAATGCTCATCAGGGCATGGTGCCCATGGTCGACAAAGGCGCCGCCCTTGCCCGTGCGGTGGGCAGAGCCGCCTGTGCCGACCAGCGAATTCTGCGCCGTCGCCACCGCCCGCTGAAAGGTGTTTTGGCCCACCGTGGTCATCGGCACCACCACGCTATCGGCGCCGATGGTCTGTGCCTCCAGCACCAAGGCGCGGCAATAGTCCGCCGGATACTCGCCATGTGCATCGATGCGGATCACATAATCGAGCCCATCGCCGAACTGCGCCACCGCCTGGTTCATCGCCGCGCTCTGGATGCGCTTGGGATTGTGCGCCAGCTGCACCGGCTCGCCCCGGGCGATGAAGCTCTCGACAATGGCCGGCGTGCCGTCAGTGCTGCCACCGTCAATTACCACCACCGGCCAATCCATTGCCTTGGCTTCCACCAGCAATTGTTCGAGCAGGTGGGCAATGTGCTTGGCCTCATTGAGCGTGGGCACGGCGATCAGGCATTTGCCGGTGGGCAAGCTCATGCGGCTTCCTGTTCTGGCTGCGCGTTGCTGCCAAGCTGTTGCAGCCGTTCCACCAATTGGCGGCAATCGGCGTCGTGAAACGAGAAATTGGCCGGGTCCTGCTCCAACACGGCCGAAGCCAGCGCCTGCAGACGGGTTGCGTCGAGTTCGCCCAAGGCCGAGGCCAGTGTGCCCGCTTCGATATCGGGCACGGTGATGCCGATACCCAGCCGCTGGGTGAAGGCCGAGGTTTCGGTGCCGGCCAGCGTCACCGGGATGGCGCCGTGAAAGCTGCCCTCGTAGATGCGGTTGGGCAGCAGCCATTGCGAATTCTTGCCGGCCTCGAAAAAGTCGATGGCCCAGGCCAGGTGCACATCCGAATAGATCGAGGCCAGGTCGTCGGGATTGCGATATTCGCCGTCGAACCTCAGATATGGCTCGGCGTCCACAAAGCCGTGGAAATCCTCGAACTCACTGAGCGCCGGACGGCCGCGCAGGATCACCTGCACGCGCCCGCTCATCGCCCGGGAGAAGGTCGCTAGCGCGTCCAGCGACCGGCGACAGCGCAGCGCGCCGAACCAGCCGATCTTGATCACGCCGCTGTCGGGCAATCCCAGCGCCGGATTGCTGCCGCGCTCGGTGCTGTGCGGCACCTTGTTTTCCACCAGCAGCGCGGGCAGGGGGCCCAATCCGCCAAGATGGTTGGAAATGAAGGCAGGCGAGCTGGTCATCAGCAGGGATGCCGGCTGCGCCCAGCGCCGTTCCGCGCCCCGCATGGCCTGGCCGATCAGGTCGGTGCGCAGCAACAGGCGGTGAATATCGAGACATTCATAGACGATTGGGATCGTACCGCCCCAATGCGCCTGCAGCCGTCCGGCCAGCGGCAGCATTTCGAGGTTGCGCGCGATGATGACGTCAGGCGGCGGCAAATGCGCCAGCCGCCGCACGATCGACATGGCCGCTCCCACCACCGCCATGATGCGCTGGGCGAACCGCGCATCGAAGGTTTCACCCAATTGCACGGCGTGGGTGACCGGCAGATCGGGCATGGCGACGCCGGAGCGGCGGAAGCCGGCAGCGGCGATTTCCGCGCCGCCTGTCTTCAGCATGCCAATACGGCGGCCGACCGCTGGGTCGGCCAGGTTGGGAACCAGGTAAAGTACCCTTAGCAACGTTGCGTCTCCTGCCTGCCGGCCCGCCACGATCCAGGAATGGATCGCGATTCCGGCTCTCGCTGGCACTGGGTTGCGCATTTGAGGCGGCCTAGGCCTCGCAGCGCTCCATGCACCAGGTCAGTTTTATCAACTTGCGCTCATTCAAGGCTGCTGCCCGCGACGGATCGCGAGCGGTCATCACTTCTGTGACTCGGTTTACGGCGAAGGGCACACTGCGCCCTCCGGGGCCACCCGAAGGCGGCGGTCGAAGCAGTGGCGCTAGTTAACGCGGGCGTGATGGAAGGGGTCAATACGAGTGGCCGGGGAACAGGTCTGCGACCAGCGCATGCGTCCGGCACGTTCGGCAGCTGTCAATAAAATGAAATATTACAAGGATTTGCCGAGCAAAGCTGCAGCTTTGATTCCGAATAGGGCTTGTAGAAAACAAATCGGCCCGCGCCTTGACGGTGCGGGCCGTGCCACGAAAAAGCCTGGAAAGGTCAGAGCCAGCCGGCCAGGATTCCAACGCCGCCAATAGCGAAGGCGCCGCCCGCAACCTGTGCCGCGAGCTTGCCATGCCGGCCGATCAGGCGGGCAATGCCGAAAGCCGCCGCGATACCAGCCAGATGGAGCAGGGCGGTCGAAACCGCGAAGCCCGCTGCATAGGCGATGCCGCTCGAATCCGCTGGCATTTCCGCCCCATGGGCATGACCGTGGAACACGGCGAAAACGCCAACCAGCGCCATGGCTGCTGCTACCGGCATCGGCCGGCCCCAGGCCGCCGCTGCGCCGATGACAACGCTCGACAGCGCAATGCCCAGCTCAACGAAGGGTAGATCGATCTGCGCCGCACCCAGGATGAAGCCGACAATCATCATCCCGACAAAGGACAGCGGTACCAGCCATAGGGCGCGGCCGCCCAGCACATAGGCAAACACGCCGACCGCCACCATTGCCAGAATATGGTCGAGCCCGCCGATCGGGTGCTCAAAACCATGGAAGAACCCGGCCGTGTGGCCGACCCCTGTATGGGCAAAGGCGAGGCTGGGGCTGAGGACCAATATGGCCAGGGCAATGATAAGACGCATCGTCATCCTTCCGGGGACGCCGCCCCTTGAGTGATCGTTTCCGCCTGAGGCGCTTCCTGTAACTCGCAAGGGTATTTATTGCTGTGCGGCGGCGTTTGTAAACGGATTCGCGCTACCACCGGCCCACCACAGAAGAGGCGAAAACAAATGCTGCTGATGATTTTCCTGGTGCTGGCACTGCTGGTCGTGGCGGTACAATTGCCCGGCAGCTACCTCACCAAGCAGGTGGGCGTCGCGGCGCGGATCGGGCCGCGTGACGATCTGCCTGAGCCGACGCAGGAGCTGGGCCGCTCGCGCCGAGCCCTGGCAAACTTGCAGGAAACGCTGCCCATTTTCCTGACACTGGCCGTGCTGTCCATCATCTACAATGAGCAAGGCTGGGCCTCGCTGGTCGGCGCCGGGCTCTATTTCCTGGCGCGCGCGGCCCATCTGTATTGCTATCTAAAAGGCCTGTCGCCCTGGCGTTCCGTGTGTTTCCTGGCGGGCTTGCTCGGCTGCCTGATGATGGCTGTGCCACTGGTTCCACACATCTGGTCATGAACCTGCTTGAGGTACTTGCGCGAAGCGATCTTTGCCATTAGACACTGCCGCACGCCTACAGGGGTTTAGCTCAGTTGGTAGAGCATCGGTCTCCAAAACCGAGGGTCGTGGGTTCGAGTCCCCCAGCCCCTGCCAGGCGTAATCATTGATTTAGAACTATTTTTCGCCCGGTACCCTGCCAGCCGGGCGTTTTGCTCGTGGCCCCGTTTGACTCCGGGTCAATAATTTGCGATTTATGGTTCCCCTAAGCATGTTGCTTGGGGAAACTCCGCCCGGACGCATATGCGGATGGGCCTTAAATGGCAGAACGACACACATGGCCACTACTGGCACCGTAAAATTCTTCAACACCACCAAGGGCTTCGGCTTCATTTCGCCCGAAAATGGCGAAAAGGACGCTTTTGTCCACATCTCCGCTGTGCAGAAGTCGGGCCTGCAGGGCCTGTATGAGGGCGACAAGGTGACGTACGAGCTCGAGACCGGCCGCGATGGCAAGGTTTCGGCCACGAACCTGACGCTGCTCTAAGCGAATTCAAGGATCGCGCCCGCCAATGGCGGTCGCAACCGATCAGGAGCCACCGGCGCGTTCATCGCCCGGTGGTTTTTTGTTTTGGTGGGGTGGCGGCGTATGGCGGGCCGCCATGACTTAAGCCGCCCCCGTTCAGCTATTCACCCGTTCAGCGGGCGTGGAAGCACAAGGTCGTTGACCTTATAGATGTGGAATTCGCTGTCCGCGACGGCATCCAGCATCTTGAACTTCTCGACGAAAGCCGGGTCGGCGAAGAATTCGTCGACATTGTTCTCATCGCGGATCGCCTCGATATTCACCACGGTTTTGCCGTCCGTGCTCTTGGACAAACTGCTCCACAAAAATCCCTCCTTTCGCTCCGCGACATAGTGCACGACGTCCTGGATGATCCTGAATGCTTCCTCCTGCTTGCCGGGATGAGCATGGATGACATTGACGACGAACACGGTGGGCTGGGGAGCGAAGGCAAATTCGGCCTTAGGGGCAGAGGTCATGAGATATCCAATCAAAGTCGCCGGCGGGATCTGCCAGCGGCTTGAGAGTTAGCCGGCGACAGCGGCGGAAAAAACAGGCTAATGCTCCAAACATATCGGACATTTATGTCCGCAATGGAGGCCGCCGCATGGATAGCATCGGGTCTTTGAATGCCTTCGTCGTCGCGGCCGAAGCGCGTAGTTTCGTGCGGGCCGGCGAGGCGCTGGGGGTGTCCTCGTCCGCCATTGGCAAGACGATCGCTCGCCTTGAGCAGCGTCTGGGCGTACGGCTGTTTCATCGCAACACCCGCAGCATTGCGATCACCGCCGAGGGCGCCATGTTTCTGGAGCGGTGTCGGCGTATTTTCGACGAACTAGAAGCTGCCGAGCGGGAACTGTCGCAGACCATGGCGGCGCCGCGCGGCAGGATCCGCGTGAGCCTGCCGCTGGCCGGCATGCTCTTCATGCCCACGATCACCAAGTTCATGCAGATGTTTCCCGACATCACGATCGACCTCGATTTCACGGATCGGCTGGTCGATGTTGTTGAGGAGGGGTTCGACGCGGTGGTGCGCACGGGGGACGTCAGCGACAGCCGCCTGATGATGCGCACCCTGGGCAAGTTCTCGCATCGCATCGTGGGGTCGAGAGATTATTTCACCCGGTTCGGTGTGCCGGAAAAGCCGCAGGATCTTTCGGCGCATGTCTGCCTGCACCACAAATATCCCTCGTCGGGCAAGCTGGAGCGCTGGCCGCTGCGTCACGACATTGCGGCAGGCAAGCTGGACCTGCCGATATCATCGATGGCCAGCACCCTGGAGCCCCTGATCAGCATTGCCGAAGCCGGGCTCGGTATTGCGTGCCTGCCGCTTTTCACGGTGGGACAACATATCGCCGATGGACGGCTGGTTTCCGTCCTGGAAGATTATGTGGAGGATGCCGGTGAATTCCGCATTCTCTGGCCCTCCAGCCGCCATCTCTCCCCGAAGGTGCAAGCCTTCGTAAAGTTCATGGCAGACAATCTGCTTTGAATGCGGCCTCAGCGACACTAATTGTTCGGAAACGTCGGCCTGGGCTGAAATACCGGCGGCGTGAATTTGGGCAGGCTGTCCAGCCGCTGCTGCAATTGCATGTCGCGGAGCGTGTTCTGCATGCTTTTGAGCTGGATATCGTAGTTCTGCTGCTGGCCAGTCTGGCGCGCCTCATCCTGCAGGCAGGCAATGCGCTGCTGGTTGGCGGCGATTGCGTCGGGCGTCGAGCCGGGTACGCGGCTGGGGCAGGCGGCCTGGGCCAGTCCGGTCGAGATGATGATAATGCCGGTCGCCAGGGCGATGGATTTGAACATGCCGTCCTCCTGTCCTTATAGATGGAGGTCGCAGCGCCTATTCACAAGTCACGCTTGAGACAAGTGCCTATTCGGCGGCCATGGGCAGTTTGTCGGTATGGCGTGCCTTGAGGCGATTGAGCTGATGGGCCGCGTGAGCGAGCAGGGCGGTACGCACCTCGGCTGAGGAGACCGATCCCACATCGGCCCGCACCTTGAGGTCCAGGTGATAGGTCGTGTCATTGCCCATGAAGCGCTCGTGAATGGTAACGCGCACGACACCGGTTACCCGGCCGGCAATCGTCTTGTGCGGGCCGTAATAGCGGACCTCGCAGGCTTTGACCTCGAACAACGCATTACTATATGCCATGGTGCCAGCCTCCCGCTGCCACTTTTTGGTCGCAATTGGATCAAATGCCATTGCAAGCGGGGATGCAACAACAAACCACGATGTTTACACTCGTCGTTAATGGCCACGGGTCCGGTGGTCCGCAAAGCCCTGGTCCAGATTCTTGCCCCGGCCTGTTGCAATCGTTGCCCATATTGAATAGATACCGGCATTCCAGCCGTGCGGGATTCCTGCGCGGCCTTTGGTTTTGCACCAAAACACCAGAGTAGATTCGCCTATGGCCCGACCGAACCCAATCCAGTTTCTGCAGCAAGTGCGGCAGGAAACATCCAAGGTTACCTGGCCTAGCCGGAACGAAGTCCTGATCTCGACGGTCATGGTTCTCGTGCTGGTTACGGCGGCGAGCCTGTTCTTCCTGCTGGCCGACCAGGTTATTTCCTGGGGCGTGGGCCTGATGCTTTCGATCCGCTGAGCGGGTCACGGACACAAGACTAGGAGCGGCGACGCGGCATGGCCAAGCGCTGGTACATCGTTCAGGCTTACAGCAATTTCGAGCGCAAGGTGGCGGAAGACATTCGCCAGAAGGTTGCGCAGAAAAAGCTCGAGCATTTGTTTGAAGACGTGATCGTTCCGACCGAAAAGGTCGTCGAGATCCGTCGCGGCCGCAAGGTCGATGCCGAACGCAAGTTCTTCCCGGGCTATGTCCTGGTCAAGATGGATATGACCGACGAGGCGTTCCATCTGATCAAGAATACGCCCAAGGTTACCGGTTTCCTCGGTTCGGACAACAAGCCGATGCCGATCTCGGAGAAGGAAGCCATGTCCATCCTGCAGCAGGTGCAGGAAGGCGTGGAGCATCCCAAGCCCTCCGTCAGCTTCGAAGTGGGCGAGAATGTCCGCGTGTCGGACGGTCCCTTCGCCAGCTTCAATGGCGTGGTGGAAGAGGTCGACGAGGAACGCGCCCGCCTCAAGGTGGAAGTGTCGATTTTCGGGCGTCCCACCCCGGTGGAGCTCGAATATGGTCAGGTCGAGAAGGTCTAACCATTACAAAATTCTGGCGTAAGCCAGATACGCCCGGCTTTAGGTCGGGTGAAATCTGTGGGAGAGGGCGGTGGCTGCCAAGCTGCCGGGAAAACCTCCTACCACAGCGTCAAACGGTCCGCATGACAGCGGGCGCAACTAGATAGGACGATTATGGCAAAGAAAATCGTTGGCTACGTAAAGCTGCAGGTGCCCGCGGGCTCCGCAACGCCTTCCCCGCCGATTGGCCCCGCACTGGGTCAGCGCGGTCTGAACATCATGGAATTCTGCAAGGCGTTCAATGCCGCCACGCAGGAAATGGAAAAGGGTTCGCCCATTCCAGTCGTGATCACCGCCTATGCCGACAAGAGCTTCACTTTCGAGATGAAGCAGCCGCCGGTGACCTACTTCATCAAGAAGGCCGTGAACCTGAAGTCGGGCTCCAAGCTCCCCGGCAAGGAATCGGCCGGCACCATCACGACGGCTCAGCTGCGTGATATCGCCGAAAAGAAGATGAAGGATCTCAACGCCGACAATATCGACGCTGCTGTGTCGATGATCGCCGGCTCTGCCCGTTCCATGGGCATTCAGGTCGAGGGCTGATAGATGGCACACGTCGGTAAGAAGATCACCAAGGCCCGTGAGGGCATCGACCGCAACAAGCTGTACAAGCTTGATGAAGCGGTGAAGATGGTCAAGGCTCGCGCCTCGGCCAAGTTCGACGAAACCATCGAAATCGCCATCAATCTCGGCGTCGATCCGCGTCACGCCGACCAGATGGTCCGTGGCGTGGTGAGCCTGCCCAACGGCACCGGCAAGACCGTGCGCGTGGCAGTGTTCGCCAAGGATGCCAAGGCAGACGAAGCCCGCAAGGCTGGTGCCGATATCGTTGGCGCCGAAGACCTGATGGAACAGATCCAGGCTGGCAAGATCGATTTCGATCGCTGCATTGCCACCCCGGACATGATGCCGCTGGTTGGTCGCCTGGGTAAGATCCTCGGGCCCCGCAACCTGATGCCAAACCCCAAGGTTGGCACGGTTACGCCCGACGTCGCTGGTGCCGTCAAGGCTGCCAAGGGCGGCGCTGTCGAGTATCGCGTCGAGAAGGCCGGTATCCTGCATGCTGGTATTGGCAAGGTGTCGTTCTCGGACGAAGCCCTGCTGCAGAATATCAAGGCGTTCACCGACGCCGTGCAGAAGTCCAAGCCCGCTGGCGCCAAGGGCACCTATGTGAAGCGCGTTGCCGTGTCTTCGACCATGGGTCCTGGCGTTCACGTCGAGCCCGCTTCGGCGCTGTAAGAATTTCGGGCGGCCGCAAGCCGCCCGGATTGCTTCCCGCAAGGGGAGCATAAGTCCTGTCCGAGACTGCCGGTGCTGAACGATCTGGTTCAGCTTAATGTCGCAAGACGCCAGCATAGATGGGGTGCAGACCCAAGTTTTCCTGCCTGATAGGGCAGGGTGATTGCGGTTTGAACCAGGCCAGTTGCCCTTTGGGCAGCACGGTTGACAGGCATGTAACCGTTGCTCCTCTCCTCCTTCGGGAGATCGGAGGGCAGCAATTGGCAATGGCCCGGCAGCACTTTTGTCGGGCTCAATGTGGAGACTAGCAGTGGAAAGAGCGGAAAAGCGTGAGCTTGTCGCATCGCTTCAGTCAGCCCTCTCGGGCGCTGGATCGATCGTCCTCGCGCAAAATGCCGGTCTGACCGTGGCCAATCTGGAAGTGCTTCGCCGTGAGGTGAAGGCTGCCGGTGGTCAGGTCAAGATCGCGAAAAACCGTCTTGCCAAGCTTGCTCTTAAAGAAACCGACAATGCGGACATGTCGGCCCTGTTTACCGGGCCGATCGTCATCGCTTATGCGGCCGACCCCATGACTGCGCCGAAGCTGGCGCAGAAATTTGCTGAAAAGAACGCGAAATACGTCGTTCTTGGTGGCGCCATGGGCAAGACCGCGCTTGACGCGAATAACGTCAAGGCGCTGGCGACCATGCCTTCGCTCAACGAACTGCGCGCTACGCTCGCCGGGATGCTCAAGCAGCCTGCGACCCGTATCGCTTCGGTCATCGTTGCGCCGGCTGGTGGCATCGCTCGTGTGTTGGCCGCTCACGCGGAAAAGAGCAACGAAGCAGCGTAACCCCATCGGTCCCTTTGTGGGGGCCATCCTGGTTTAAACTGAACACCTGAAAAAGAGAGATTTATCAAATGGCTGATCTCGCCAAACTCGTAGACGACCTGTCTGCCCTGACCGTCCTGGAAGCTTCTGAGCTTTCCAAGCTGCTGGAAGAAAAGTGGGGCGTTTCCGCCGCCGCTCCGGTTGCTGCTGCTGCTGCCGCCGGTGCTCCGGCTGCTGCTGTTGAGGAAAAGACTGAATTTGACGTGATCCTTGCCTCGTTCGGCGAGAACAAGATCAACGTCATCAAGGAAGTCCGTGCCATCACCGGTCTGGGCCTGGGCGAAGCCAAGGCACTGGTCGAAGCTGCTCCCAAGGCAATCAAGGAAGGCGCTTCGAAGGCCGAAGCTGCTGACATCAAGACCAAGCTGGAAGCTGCCGGCGCCAAGGTCGAACTCAAGTAAGTTCGTCTCGACCCTTGAAATTTGCGAAATGGCGCGCTATGTGCCATTTCGCATCCTCGTTTTCACGAGACGATTCGCCGGACCGATTGGATGGGTCCCTGGCGCCAATTAGCGGAATATATGACGATTTCGATGTCTGAGGCACGCTGACGTCCACGAAACCTCATGGTTGTTGACCATGGGGTGTTTGGCGTTTCTGGCCCTCCTTCCCTTGGCTGGGGAAGGTCAACAGGCGTCGCTGAGCCCACTAACTGCCTAACAAGGCATATATCCCGAGACCCGACGGCTGATAGTCGGATTTTTGGATATCTGCCTCCGAGACAATCGCACTGCAGCGTTTGGTGGAAGAGCGTCCCCCGCTTTTCCGTCTGGCGCGGCATATAAAAAGCGCACAAACAGGAGCTTTCATGGCTACCACGTTCAACGGCCGCCGCAAGGTTCGTAAATCCTTCGGTTCCATTCGCGAAGTCACGGAGATGCCCAACCTGATCGAGGTCCAGAAGGCCTCCTATGATCAGTTCCTCCTCGTGGACGAGCCCAAGGGCGGGCGTCCCGACGAAGGGCTTCAGTCCGTCTTCCGTTCGGTCTTCCCGATCACCGACTTTTCCAACACGGCCTCTCTCGAATTTGTGAAGTACGAATTCGAGCAGCCGAAATACGACATCGACGAGTGCCGTGCGCGCGACATCACGTTCGCTGCCCCGCTCAAGGTGACGTTGCGCCTGATCGTGTTTGAAGTGGACGAAGAAACCGGCGCCCGCTCCGTCAAGGACATCAAGGAGCAGGACGTCTATATGGGCGACATGCCCTTCATGACGTCCAATGGCACGTTCATCGTCAACGGCACCGAGCGCGTCATCGTTTCGCAGATGCACCGTTCGCCTGGCGTGTTCTTCGACCACGACAAGGGCAAGACCCATTCGTCCGGCAAGCTGCTGTTCGCCGGCCGCATCATTCCGTACCGCGGCTCCTGGCTCGATATCGAGTTCGACGCCAAGGACGTGGTGTTTGCCCGTATCGATCGTCGCCGCAAGATTCCGGTCACCAGCCTGCTCAAGGCGCTTGGCATGGATACCGAGGAAATCCTCGAGACCTATTACAACAAGCTGACCTACGAGAAGACCGCGACCGGCTGGCAGAAGCCATACGACGCGGAAAAGATGAAGAATGCCAAGCCGACCATGGACCTGATCGACGCCAAGACTGGCGACGTCGTCCATGAGGGTGGCAAGAAGCTGTCCGCTCGCCAGGCCAAGAAGCTGGCCGAGAACGGCCTGACGCACCTGCTGGCGGTCAATGAAGACCTCTATGGCATGTATGTCGCCGAAGACCTGATCAACATGAAGACCGGCGAGGTCTACATGGAGGCAGGTGACGAGATCGACGAAAAGAACCTGACCAAGCTGCTTGAGCTGGGTTTTGACGAGCTGCCGCTGCTCGACATCGATCACATCACCATCGGCGCCTATATCCGCAACACGCTGGCCGTGGACAAGAACGAGACGCGTGAAGACGCGCTGTTCGATATCTACCGCGTCATGCGTCCCGGCGAGCCGCCGACCGTCGATACCGCCGAAGCCATGTTCCAGTCGCTGTTCTTCGACAGCGAGCGCTATGACCTGTCCGCCGTTGGCCGCGTCAAGATGAACATGCGCCTCGAGCTCGATGCGCCCGACACCATGCGCACGCTGCGCAAGGAAGATATCGTCGAAGTCGTCCGCACGCTGGTCGACCTGCGCGATGGCCGTGGCGAAATCGACGACATCGACAATCTGGGCAACCGCCGCGTTCGCTCGGTCGGCGAACTCATGGAAAACTCCTATCGCCTTGGCTTGCTCCGCATGGAACGCGCCATCAAGGAGCGCATGAGCTCGGTCGAAATCGACACGGTGATGCCGCAGGACCTGATCAACGCCAAGCCGGCTGCTGCCGCTGTGCGCGAATTCTTTGGTTCCAGCCAGCTGTCCCAGTTCATGGATCAGACCAATCCGCTCTCGGAAATCACCCACAAGCGTCGCCTGTCGGCGCTTGGGCCTGGTGGTCTCACCCGCGAGCGTGCCGGCTTTGAAGTCCGTGACGTGCATCCGACCCATTACGGCCGTATCTGCCCGATCGAGACGCCGGAAGGCCCGAATATCGGTCTGATCAACTCGCTGTCGACCTTCGCCCGCGTCAACAAGTACGGTTTCATCGAGACCCCGTACCGCAAGATCGTGGACGGCGTGCTGACCGAGGACGTGGTGTACCTCTCCGCCATGGAAGAGGCCAAGCACTACGTCGCCCAGGCCAACGTGCAGTTCAACAAGGACGGCACGCTGCAGGACGATCTGGTGGTGGCTCGCCACGCCGGTGACAACGGTCTGACGCCCAAGGAAAACGTCGACCTTATGGACGTTTCCCCCAAGCAGATGGTGTCCGTTGCCGCCTCGCTGATCCCGTTCCTCGAAAACGACGACGCCAACCGTGCTCTCATGGGCTCGAACATGCAGCGTCAGGCTGTGCCGTTGCTGCGCGCTCATGCTCCCTTCGTGGGCACGGGCATGGAAGCGATCGTGGCCCGTGACTCCGGCGCTGCTATCGTTGCCAAGCGCAAGGGCATCGTCGACCAGGTGGACGCCACCCGTATCGTTATTCGTGCAACCGAAGAAACCGATGCGTCCAAGTCGGGCGTCGACATCTACAATCTGATGAAGTTCCAGCGGTCGAACCAGTCGACCTGCATCAATCAGCGTCCGCTGGTTGTGGTTGGCGATCACGTCAATCAGGGCGACATCATTGCCGATGGCCCCTCGACCGAGCTGGGCGATCTGGCTCTCGGCCGCAACGTGCTCGTCGCGTTCATGCCCTGGAATGGCTACAACTTCGAAGACTCCATCCTGCTCAGCGAGAAGATCGCCATGCAGGACGTCTTCACCTCGATCCATATCGAGGAATATGAAGTGATGGCCCGCGATACCAAGCTTGGCCCCGAGGAAATCACGCGCGATATTCCGAACGTTTCGGAAGAAGCGCTGAAGAACCTCGACGAAGCCGGTATCGTGCACATCGGTGCCGAAGTGGCGCCGGGCGACATCCTCGTTGGCAAGATCACCCCCAAGGGTGAATCGCCGATGACGCCGGAAGAAAAGCTCCTCCGCGCCATCTTCGGCGAGAAGGCCTCGGACGTTCGTGACACCTCCCTGCGCGTGCCGCCGGGCGATGCTGGTACTGTTGTTGAAGTGCGCGTGTTCAATCGCCACGGCATCGACAAGGACGAGCGCGCCATGGCTATCGAGCGCGAGGAAATCGAGCGTCTTGCCAAGGACCGTGACGACGAACAGTCGATCCTCGACCGTAACGTCTATGCTCGCCTCAAGGAAATGCTGTTCGGCAAGGCCGCTACGGCAGGTCCGAAGGGCTATGTCGTTGGCACCAAGCTCAATGACCAGATGTTCGAGGCTCAGCCCCGTTCGAAGTGGTGGCAGTTCGCGGTCGATGACGACAAGGTCATGACCGAGATGGAAGCTCTTCATGCTCAGTATGAAGAGAGCCGCAAGCTGCTCGAACAGCGCTTCATCGACAAGGTCGACAAGCTGCAGCGCGGTGATGAACTTCCGCCGGGCGTAATGAAGATGGTCAAGGTCTTCATCGCGACCAAGCGCAAGATCCAGCCGGGCGACAAGATGGCCGGCCGCCACGGTAACAAGGGTGTGGTTTCGCGCATCGTTCCCGTGGAAGACATGCCGTACCTCGAAGACGGTACGTCGGTTGATATCGTGCTGAACCCACTGGGCGTGCCGTCGCGCATGAATGTGGGCCAGATCCTCGAGACGCACCTGGGCTGGGCTTGCGCCGGCATGGGCAAGAAGATCGACGAGATGGTTCGCGCCTATCAGCGCAATGGCGATCTGAAGCCGCTGCGTCTGGAAGTGCAGGACCTGTTTGCCGGTGATGAATCCATCACCGACCTCGACGATGACGGTCTGGTGCGTCTGGGCGAACACCTCTCCAAGGGCGTGTCGATCGCGACCCCGGTGTTCGACGGCGCCAAGGAAGCCGATATCGTGGTGATGCTGGAAAAGGCGGGCCTCAAGGCCTCCGGCCAGTCCACCGTGTTCGACGGTCGTTCCGGCGAGCAGTTCGATCGGCAGGTGACGGTTGGGTATATCTATATGCTCAAGCTGGACCACCTTGTGGACAACAAGATCCACGCCCGTTCGATCGGTCCGTACTCGCTGGTCACCCAGCAGCCGCTGGGCGGCAAGGCCCAGTTCGGCGGTCAGCGCTTCGGCGAGATGGAAGTGTGGGCTCTCGAGGCCTATGGCGCGGCTTACACGCTCCAGGAAATGCTCACCATCAAGTCGGACGACGTTGCAGGTCGTACCAAGGTCTACGAAGCCATCGTGCGTGGCGACGATACTTTCGAGGCGGGTATCCCCGAAAGCTTCAACGTTCTGGTCAAGGAAATCCGGTCGCTCGGGCTCAATGTCGAGCTTGAGAACCGGGAGATCGAAGACCTCAACAGCGAAGCTGAAGCGGAGCTCGCACCTCCTCAGGAAGCGGCGGAATAATCCGGCACTTCCTACCCCCATTCACTTCCTGAGGGAGCCGGGCGGCAGCCCGCTCCCGATGGAAAGAGGAGAGAATTGATGAACCATCATTCCCACGTCATGGACCCGTTCAATCCGGCCGTTCCGGTGCAGACCTTCGATCAGATGAAGATCTCCATTGCGAGTCCGGAAAAGATCCTGTCCTGGTCCTACGGCGAGATCAAAAAGCCGGAAACCATCAACTATCGTACGTTCAAGCCCGAACGCGATGGCCTGTTCTGCGCGCGCATCTTTGGCCCTGTGAAGGACTATGAATGCTTGTGCGGCAAGTACAAGCGCATGAAGTTCAAGGGCGTCATCTGCGAAAAGTGCGGTGTCGAAGTCACCCTGAGCCGCGTTCGCCGCGAGCGCATGGGCCATATCGAACTGGCTGCGCCGGTTGCTCACATCTGGTTCCTGAAGTCCCTGCCGTCGCGTATCGCGCTGTTGCTCGATATGACGCTGAAGGACATCGAGCGCATCCTGTACTTCGAGAACTACGTCGTTCTCGATGCGGGCCTGACCCCCTTCACCCAGCATGAATTGCTGACTGAAGAGCAGTTCCTCGACGCCCAGGACGAATATGGCGCTGACAGCTTCACCGCCAAGATCGGCGCCGAGGCTATCCGCGACATCCTGATCGCGCTCGATCTCGAAAAGATCGCGGCCGACCTGCGCGTGGAAATTGCTGAGTCCACCACGGAACTTAAGCCCAAGAAGCTCGCCAAGCGGTTGAAGATCGTCGAGCAGTTCATCGTTTCGGGCAACAAGCCCGAATGGATGATCATGACCGTCATTCCGGTCATTCCGCCCGAGCTGCGCCCGCTGGTGCCGCTGGATGGTGGCCGCTTTGCCACGTCCGATCTGAACGATCTGTATCGCCGCGTGATCAACCGCAACAACCGGTTGAAGCGCCTGATCGAGCTGCGTGCGCCTGACATCATCATCCGCAACGAAAAGCGCATGCTGCAGGAAGCTGTGGACGCGCTGTTCGACAATGGTCGCCGTGGCCGCACCATCACCGGTGCCAACAAGCGTCCGCTGAAGTCGCTGTCCGACATGCTCAAGGGCAAGCAGGGCCGCTTCCGCCAGAACCTGCTCGGCAAGCGCGTCGACTATTCGGGTCGTTCGGTTATCACCGTGGGTCCGAACCTCAAGCTGCACCAGTGCGGCCTGCCCAAGAAGATGGCGCTCGAGCTGTTCAAGCCGTTCATCTATAGCCGCCTTGAAGCGAAGGGTTTCTCTTCGACCGTCAAGCAGGCCAAGAAGCTCGTCGAGAAGGAAAAGCCCGAGGTTTGGGATATCCTGGACGAAGTGATCCGTGAGCACCCGGTTCTGCTGAACCGCGCTCCGACCCTTCACCGTCTGGGCATCCAGGCGTTCGAGCCGATCCTGATCGAAGGCAAGGCAATCCGTCTGCATCCGCTCGTCTGCTCGGCTTTCAACGCCGACTTCGACGGTGACCAGATGGCCGTGCACGTTCCGCTGTCGCTTGAAGCGCAGCTGGAAGCGCGCGTCCTGATGATGTCGACCAACAACATCCTGCACCCTGCAAACGGCCAGCCGATCATCGTGCCGTCCCAAGATATCGTGTTGGGCCTCTACTATCTCTCTCTCATGAACGAGAAAGAGCCGGGCGAGGGCATGGTGTTCGGCTCCTACGCTGAGCTCGAGCACGCGCTCGACAACAAGGTCGTCACGCTCCACACCAAGATCAAAGGCCGCGTTGTGTCCTTTGACGCGGAAGGCAAGCAGACCACCGAGATCGTCGAGACGACCCCGGGCCGTATGCTGATCGGTCAGATTCTTCCCAAGCATCCTGCTGTGCCGTTCTCCACGGCCAACCAGCTGATGACCAAGAAGATGATCTCCAAGATGATCGACACGGTTTACCGTGGCTGCGGTCAGAAAGAGACCGTGATCTTCTGTGACCGCGTGATGCAGCTCGGCTTCAAGAACGCGTGTGACGCCGGCATCTCGTTCGGCAAGGACGACATGGTTATCCCGCCGTCCAAGTACACGATCGTGGAAGCCGCCCGTAAGCAGGTCGAAGAGTTCGAGCAGCAGTACAATGACGGCCTGATCACTCAGGGCGAAAAGTACAACAAGGTGGTCGACGCCTGGGCCAAGTGTGGTGACAAGGTTGCCGAAGAGATGATGAAGGGCATTGCTGCCGTTCAGATCGACAAGGAAACCGGTCGTCAAAAGCCGATCAACTCGGTTTACATGATGAGCCATTCGGGTGCCCGTGGTTCACCGGCCCAGATGAAGCAGCTTGCTGGTATGCGCGGCCTGATGGCGCGTCCCGACGGCTCGATCATCGAGACCCCGATCACGGCTAACTTCAAGGAAGGCCTGAACGTTCTGGAGTACTTCAACTCGACCCACGGTGCCCGTAAGGGTCTGGCTGACACCGCGCTCAAGACTGCGAACTCGGGTTACCTGACCCGTCGTCTCGTGGACGTGGCGCAGGACGCCATCATCGTGGCCACCGATTGCGGCACCGAGCGTGGCCTGACCATGGAGCCCATCGTCGATGCCGGCCAGATCGTTGCTTCGATCGGCCAGCGCGTGCTGGGCCGTACGGCAGCTGACGACATCAACCATCCGCTGACCGGCGATCTGATCGCTGCCAAGGGGACGTTGCTGGAAGAAAAGCATGTCGACATCATCGAGGAAGCCCGGATCCAGTCGATCCGAATCCGCTCCCCGCTGACTTGCGATATGCGCCAGGGTACCTGCGCGGCCTGCTATGGCCGTGACCTTGCTCGCGGTACGCCCGTGAACATGGGTGAAGCTGTCGGCGTTATCGCCGCTCAGTCGATCGGTGAACCCGGCACGCAGCTCACCATGCGCACGTTCCACATCGGTGGTACGGCTCAGGTGGTCGACAGCTCGTTCCTGGAATCGGGTGCTGAAGGCAAGATCGCCATCCGCAACCCCAACGTTGCCAAGGTCGAGGGCGGCAAGCTTGTCGTCATGGCCCGTAACGTGTCGCTCGCCATTCTCGATGCCGACGGCAAGGAACGCACCACCCACAAGGTGACCTATGGTTCCAAGCTGCTGGTCAAGGAAGGCGACATGGTTCGCCGTGGCCAGCGTCTTGCCGAATGGGACCCCTACACCCGTCCGATCCTCGCTGAAGTCGAGGGTGAGGTCGTGTTCGAGGATCTCGTTGACGGCGCATCGGTTGCGGAAAACACCGACGAGGCAACGGGCTTCACCAAGCGCGTTGTCATCGATTGGCGCACCAATCAGCGTGGTGACGGCCTCAAGCCAGCCCTCGCGATTGCTCGCGGCGGTGTGGTTGCCAAGGTGGATCGTGGCGGCGACGCCCGGTACCTGCTCTCGGTCGATGCCGTTATCAACGTGGAGCCCGGCGAGAAGGTCGCGCCCGGCGACGTGCTGGCCCGTATTCCGCTGGAATCGGCCAAGACCAAGGACATCACGGGCGGCCTGCCGCGCGTGGCTGAATTGTTCGAAGCGCGCCGTCCCAAGGATCACGCCATCATCGCCGAGATCGATGGTACGATCCGTTTCGGTCGCGACTACAAGAACAAGCGTCGCGTCATCATCGAGCCGAACGAAGAAGGTGCAGATCCGGTTGAATACCTGATCCCGAAGGGCAAGCCCTTCCATCTTCAGGAAGGCGACCCGATCGAAAAGGGCGAATACATCCTCGACGGCAACCCGGCGCCGCACGACATTCTGGCCATCAAGGG
This sequence comes from Devosia sp. ZW T5_3, assembly GCF_044987315.1. Taxonomy (NCBI): domain Bacteria; kingdom Pseudomonadati; phylum Pseudomonadota; class Alphaproteobacteria; order Hyphomicrobiales; family Devosiaceae; genus Devosia; species Devosia sp. ZW T5_3. The sequence continues at coordinate 97,810 of NZ_JBJDRE010000004.1, read as the reverse complement.
CGTGGAAGAGCTTGCTCGTTACCTCGTCAATGAAATCCAGGAGGTCTACCGTCTGCAGGGCGTGTTGATCAACGACAAGCACATCGAGGTGATCGTTCGCCAGATGCTGCAGAAGGTCGAGATCGTGGATCCAGGTGAGTCTGGCCTGCTCAAGGACGAGCAGCTCGACAAGCTGGACTTTGACGAGCTCAACGATGCTCTGGTCGCTGAAGGCAAGAAGCCTGCGACGGCCAATCCGGTGCTGCTGGGCATCACCAAGGCATCGCTGCAGACCCGTTCGTTCATCTCGGCTGCTTCATTCCAGGAAACCACCCGCGTCCTCACGGAAGCGGCAGTGTCCGGCAAGGCCGATCTGCTCGAAGGTCTCAAGGAGAACGTCATCGTCGGCCGCCTGATCCCGGCTGGTACCGGTGCTGGCATTTCGTCGGCCAAGTTGATCGCCACCAAGCGCGACGACCTGATCCTCGACGAGCGCCGCCGCCAGGCCAACACCCAGGCGATCCCGGCTCCGACCGCCGCCGAATAAGCGACGCGGTATATGTGAATTGAGGGAAGGGGGCCGCAAGGCTCCCTTTTCTTTTGGGCCTGTGCATTGTCAACAAACTGCCATTTGCCCGTAGCCGGACCGACACGTAGCCGCGCTAGCAGCGGATCACTTCCTTATTCCGGAGATGATCCATGTCCACGAAAACGCTGCTTGCCGCGCTGGCCGTCGCGATGCTTTCAACCTCTGCCTTCGCCCAGACCCAGTTCGACGCGACCCTCAAGGCGCACGCCGAGTTGCCGGCGCAGACTTTCGTGCCGGCTCCGGCCGATGCGCCCCATAGCCTCAACATGTCGGGCCGCTTCACCTCCGGCACACGGGTCGAAACGCCCTATGGCTGGGCCAATCCGGCCTCCGGCATTGCCATGCCGTTTCCCGGCCAGCCGCTGCAAGGCATGTCGGGCGTCCGCTCGCTGGGCGATGATCGCTTCCTGCTGCTGACCGACAATGGCTTCGGCAACAAGGCCAATTCGTCCGACGCCATGCTGATGTTCAACATCCTGAAGATGGACTGGAAAACCGGCAAAGTCGGCATCGAACGCACCGTATTCCTCAAGGATCCCAACCGCGTCGTGCCATTCCCGATCGTCACCGAGCATAGCGACAGCCGCTATCTGACCGGCGCCGATTTCGACCCGGAGTCCATCCAGCCGGTTGGCGAAAACTACTGGATCGGCGAGGAGTTCGGCCCCTGGCTGATCGAAGTCGATGCGAACGGCGTCGTGCTGCAGGTCATCGCCACCAATCCGGGCGGCGTTGATTACAAGTCGCCCGACAACCAGTTCGTCTCGACCCCGGCTGCAGGCGCTGTTCCGACCGGCGTGAACACCGGCCGCTCGGGCGGCTATGAAGGCATGGCCCAGTCGATCGATGGCAAGACGCTTTATCCGCTGCTGGAAAAGCCGTTCTACGACGAAGAGGCCAAGGCTCTCGAACTGATCGACGGCAAGCCGGTCCTGCGCATGCTGGAATTCGACGTCGCCAGTGCCAGCTGGAATGACAAGGTTCGCTACTACCCGCTCGACGACGCCACCCACGCGATCGGCGATTTCAACATCATTGATGGCACCCGCGGGCTGATCATCGAACGCGACAATGGAGAAGGCGACGACGGTCGCGAAAAGGCCGCTGCCTTCAAGCGCATCTATCTCGTTGATCTGGCCAAGACCGATGCCAATGGCGTGCTGGAAAAGCTGGCCTATATCGACCTGATGGCGATCAAGGACCCCGATGGCATCGCGCCGCGCGGCACCAAGGATGGCGTATTCACCTTCCCCTTCGTCACCATCGAAGACGTCGACCTGGTCGATCCGACCACGATCATCGTCGCCAATGACAACAACTACCCCGGCTCGACCGGCCGCGAAGCCGGCCGTGCCGACGACAACGAATATATCCTGCTCGACGTCGCCGACTTCCTCAAAGCCGAGTAAGCGCACCGCGCGCGCCAAAAATGCAAAAGGGGCCGAAAGGCCCCTTTTCGTTGGTCGCTATGCCGGAGAGGTCAGCTCTTATAGCCGACATGGTCGGCAAACTGCTCGACCACCATCTTCCACAGCGAGAACTGGGAATCGAGGTATTTGGCGCTGACGCCCTGGACCAGGTCGAGGTCCATTTCGACGCAGGCGTCCTTGTCCTGGTCGAGATAGGCGCGGCTGAAGCGCTTGTTGAAGTTCCAGTCGTTGATCTGTTCCAGGCTCGGCTTGATATCGAGGAAGCCGAGATAGAAGTTGAGGTCTTCGCAATTCTTGTTGTTGGTGCAATTGCGGAAATAGACCTGATAGGCGACCCCGTTGATCTCGCCGGTGATCTGCGGATCGCCATTGGACTGCTTGGTCATCGAGGCGTCGCCATAGTTCTTGGCGATGCTGAGGATTTCATCGGTATTGGCGCCCGTCACCGCCTGGGCCTGCGCCGACGCAGTCAGAGCCAGGCCGAGGGCCGTGCCGGCGATCATCGAGGTAAATTTCATGGCAGTCTCCCTTGTCCGGCTCTCTGTTCGGCCGGCGATTCAATGGGATCGATATCGATCAAGCGGGGATGCTACACGTTTCGTTGTGACCCGAAAATGACCGTTTGGTAAAATGCTGACCCGGGGCAGGGCAGGGATGGATTTTCATTCGCCCAGTCACGGACGCCAAACCATTGCAAGCCTGCGCATAGCTCCACCACGGATTTTTCATGAAAGAATCCTTGACGGGGCGAGTCATCGGCTCTAAACAGCCCCTACCTTAGCGGTCGGTCGTGAATGTCACACCGGGTCCCTGCCATCTAGCGCGGGAATCCAGGACACTCAAACACACTGTCGGGTAGTTAGACGAAGCAAATCCTTGTGCGCATGACTGCGGCCGGTTTCGGTCTGTGGTCCGCTGCAATAAAGGCGCCGCCGTATCCCCTGATTGGGGTCGGATGAGCGCCGTTTTGGTTTGCTTGTCTAGACCGAAAACTATTTTGGACGATGGAAAGAGCGCAATGCCCACCATTAATCAGCTGATCCGCAAACCACGCGCCAGCAAGCCAAAGCGGAACAAGGTTCCGGCCATGGAAGCAAACCCGCAGAAGCGCGGCGTTTGTTCTCGTGTGTATACGACGACCCCGAAGAAGCCGAACTCGGCTCTGCGCAAGGTTGCCAAGGTTCGCCTGACCAATCAGCGCGAAGTGATCTCGTATATTCCGGGTGAAGGCCACAACCTGCAGGAGCACTCCGTGGTCCTGATCCGTGGCGGCCGCGTTCGCGACCTTCCCGGCGTTCGTTATCACGTGCTCCGCGGCGTTCTCGACACGCAGAGCGTCAAGGACCGCAAGCAACGCCGTTCGAAGTACGGCGCGAAGCGTCCGAAGTAAGGAGATCGAGATATGTCCCGTCGTCACCGCGCAGAAAAACGCGACGTTATCCCGGACGCCAAGTTTGGCGATCTGGTCCTTACCAAGTTCATGAACTCGCTCATGAAGGACGGCAAGAAGTCGGCTGCCGAAAGCATCGTTTACGGTGCCTTCGATATCGTCGAAGCCAAGTCCAAGCAGGACCCCATCACGGTGTTCCACACCGCGCTCGACAACATCCGCCCGGCGGTTGAAGTTCGTTCGCGTCGTGTTGGCGGCGCCACCTATCAGGTCCCGGTTGAAGTTCGCACCGATCGTCAGCAGGCCCTGGCCATTCGCTGGCTGATCGAATCCGCCCGCAAGCGCGGTGAGAACACCATGCGTGAACGCCTGTCGGGCGAGCTCATGGATGCCCTCAATGGTCGCGGCCAGGCCGTCAAGAAGCGCGAAGATACGCACCGTATGGCTGACGCCAACCGTGCCTTCTCGCACTACCGCTGGTAGTAGGAGAGCTTTATGGCACGCGAATATCCGATCAATCTGTATCGTAACTTCGGCATCATGGCTCACATTGATGCTGGCAAGACGACCACGACTGAACGCATCCTCTACTATACCGGCAAGTCCCATAAGATCGGCGAAGTCCATGACGGCGCCGCGACCATGGACTGGATGGAGCAGGAGCAGGAACGCGGTATCACCATCACGTCTGCTGCCACCACGACCTTCTGGAAGGATCGTAATGGCACGATGCACCGCTTCAACATCATCGACACCCCCGGCCACGTGGACTTCACCATCGAAGTCGAACGTTCGCTGCGCGTGCTCGACGGTGCGGTAGCGCTGCTCGACGCCAATGCCGGTGTTGAGCCCCAGACCGAGACCGTCTGGCGCCAGGCCGACAAGTATGACGTTCCGCGCATGATCTTCGTCAACAAGATGGACAAGATCGGCGCCGACTTCTACCGCTGCGTGGAAATGATCGGCTCGCGCCTCGGCGCCAAGGCCGTTCCCGTTCAGCTGCCGATCGGCGCTGAGAACGAGTTCAAGGGCGTTGTCGATCTGATCGAGATGAACGCTCTGGTCTGGCGCAACGAAGAGCTAGGCGCGCAGTGGGACGTGGTTGAGATCCCTGAAGATCTCAAGGAACGTGCTGCTGAATACCGCGAAAAGATGATCGAAGCCGCCGTCGAAATCGATGACGACGCGATGGAAGCCTATTTGAACGGCGATCTGCCGAACAATGACACCATCCGCCGCCTGCTGCGCCGTGGCACGATCGACACCAAGTTCTTCCTGGTGTTCGCTGGTTCGGCCTTCAAGAACAAGGGCGTGCAGCCCCTGCTCGATGGCGTTATCGACTTCCTGCCGTCGCCCGGCGACGTTCCGGCCATCCAGGGCATCGATGCCCGTACGGAACAGCCGATCGAGCGTCATGCCGACGACAGCGAGCCGCTGGCCATGCTGGCATTCAAGATCGCCAACGACCCGCACATGGGTACGCTGACCTTCTGCCGCATCTACTCGGGCAAGCTCGAGCAGGGCATGATGCTTGAGAATACCGTCAAGGAAAAGCGCGAGCGCGTTGGTCGCCTGTTCCAGATGCATGCGAATAGCCGCGAGCAGATCACGGAAGCCTATGCAGGCGACATCGTGGCTATCGTTGGCCTCAAGGACACCACGACCGGTGACACGCTCTGCCCGCAGAACGCACAGGTCATCCTTGAACGCATGATCTTCCCTGAGCCGGTTATCGACATCTCGGTGGAACCCAAGTCCAAGGCCGACCAGGAAAAGATGGGCCTCGCGCTCAACCGCCTGGCTGCCGAAGATCCGACGTTCCGCGTCAAGACCGACGAAGAATCCGGCCAGACCATTATTTCGGGCATGGGCGAACTTCACCTCGACATCCTCGTCGACCGTATGCGTCGCGAGTTCAAGGTCGAGGCCAATATCGGTCAGCCGCAGGTGGCTTATCGCGAAACCATCACCAAGTCGGCTTCCGTGGACTATACCCACAAGAAGCAGTCGGGTGGTTCGGGCCAGTTCGCTCGCGTCAAGCTCACTGTTGAGCCCAGCGAAGTCGGCAAGGGTCTGGAATTCGTGAACGCCGTCGTCGGCGGTTCGGTGCCCAAGGAATATATCCCGGGCGTCGAAAAGGGCGTGAAGTCGGTGATGTCGGCCGGTCCGCTGATCGGGTTCCCGATCGTTGACGTCAAGGTGACGCTGACTGAAGGCGCCTACCACGACGTTGACTCCTCGGTGCTGGCATTCGAAATCGCCGGCCGTGCAGGTTTCAACGAAGGCCTTCGCAAGGCGGCTCCCAAGATCCTGGAGCCGATCATGAAGGTTGAAGTTGTGACGCCGGAAGACTACATGGGCGACGTCATCGGTGACCTGAATTCCCGACGCGGTCAGATCCACGGCACTGAAAGCCGCGGCATCCTCCAGGTTGTGAATGCCTATGTCCCGCTCGCGAACATGTTCGGGTATGTGAACTCGCTGCGCTCCATGAGCCAGGGTCGTGCGCAGTACTCGATGACGTTCGACCATTACGAGCAGGTTCCGCAGGCAGTCGCCGACGAAGTCCAGGCCAAGTACGCCTAAATAATAAACTGAAACTCAAGGTTGGCCGAGCGGCTAACGAATACGGAGAGAAGCGATGGGCAAGGAAAAGTTTTCCCGCAATAAGCCTCACTGCAACATCGGCACCATCGGTCACGTTGACCATGGCAAGACCTCGCTGACTGCAGCGATCACCAAGGTGCTGGCTGAGACCGGTGGCGCGACCTTCAAGGCGTACGACCAAATCGACGCGGCCCCCGAAGAGAAGGCCCGCGGCATCACCATCAACACGGCTCACGTCGAGTACGAGACGACCAATCGTCACTACGCTCACGTGGACTGCCCTGGCCACGCCGACTATGTGAAGAACATGATCACCGGCGCTGCCCAGATGGACGGCGCGATCCTGGTCGTGTCGGCTGCTGACGGCCCGATGCCCCAGACCCGTGAGCACATCCTGCTCGCTCGTCAGGTTGGCGTGCCGGCTCTGGTCGTGTTCCTGAACAAGTGCGACATGGTCGACGATCCGGAACTGCTCGAGCTCGTTGAGCTGGAAGTCCGCGAGCTGCTGTCGTCCTACGAATTCCCGGGCGACGATATCCCGATCATCAAGGGCTCGGCTCTCGCCGCTCTCGAAGATTCGGACAAGAAGCTCGGCCACGACGCCGTTCTCGAGCTGATGGCTGCCGTTGACTCGTACATCCCGCAGCCGGAACGTCCGGTTGACCAGCCCTTCCTGCTCCCGATCGAAGACGTGTTCTCGATCTCGGGTCGCGGTACGGTTGTGACCGGTCGTGTCGAGCGCGGTATCGTCAAGGTTGGCGAAGAAGTCGAAATCGTCGGCATCAAGGCAACCCAGAAGACCACCGTGACCGGTGTCGAAATGTTCCGCAAGCTGCTCGACTCGGGCCAGGCTGGCGACAACATCGGCGCACTGATCCGTGGTATCGATCGCACTCAGGTTGAGCGCGGCCAGGTTCTCTGCAAGCCCGGTTCCGTGACCCCGCACACCGACTTCGTTGCTGAGGCCTATATCCTCACCAAGGAAGAAGGCGGTCGTCACACCCCGTTCTTCGGCAATTACCGTCCCCAGTTCTACTTCCGTACGACTGACGTGACGGGCATCGTGACCCTGCCTGAAGGCACGGAAATGGTGATGCCGGGCGACAACATCAACATGAACGTTCAGCTCATCGTTCCGATCGCCATGGAAGAGAAGCTCCGCTTCGCTATCCGTGAAGGTGGCCGCACTGTCGGCGCCGGCGTCGTCGCGAAGATCCTGAAGTAAGCCCATAAAGATATTCGCGGCGCGCGGATGAACGCGCGCCGCGATCCATTTTCGTCAGGATTTACAAGATGAACGGTCAGAATATTCGCATCCGCCTTAAGGCGTTTGACCATCGCGTTCTCGACGCTTCCACGCGCGAGATCGTGTCGACGGCCAAGCGTACGGGCGCGCAGGTTCGCGGGCCGATCCCGCTGCCGACGCGAATCGACAAATTTACCGTGAACCGCTCGCCGCATATCGATAAGAAGGCACGCGAGCAGTTCGAGATTCGGACCCACAAGCGTCTTCTGGACATCGTGGACCCGACTCCCCAGACCGTCGATGCTTTGATGAAGCTCGATCTCGCCGCCGGCGTCGACGTCGAAATCAAGCTCTAAAACTAAGAGTTTCCGCGCTCACCAAATAAAGGGTCCTCTGAAGCCATGACCCGGTGCAGCGCCAAGAGAGAAGGTAATAACCGATGCGTTCTGGATTGATCGCACAGAAGCTGGGCATGACCCGCATTTTCGCAGAGGACGGCTCGCACGTTCCTGTGACCGTGCTGAGCTTGCAGAACTGCCAGGTGGTAGGCCAGCGGACCGCTGATAAAGACGGCTATGTCGCGCTGCAGCTCGGCGCTGGACAGGCCAAGGCCAAGAACACGACCAAGGCAGAGCGCGGCCAGTTCGCCGTTGCCAAGGTCGAGCCCAAGCGCCATGTCGCTGAATTCCGCGTAGACGAAGCCAACCTCATTGAGGTCGGTGCAACGCTCCAGGCCGACCATTTCGTCGAAGGCCAGCTGGTGGACGTCACCGGTACTTCGATCGGTAAGGGTTTTGCCGGCGGTATGAAGCGCTGGAACTTCGGCGGCCTGCGTGCAACGCACGGCGTGTCGGTGTCGCACCGCTCGATCGGTTCTACCGGTGGTCGTCAGGACCCTGGTCGTACCTTCAAGAACAAGAAGATGCCGGGCCACATGGGCGATCGTCGCATCACCACGCAGAACGTGAAGGTCGTCAAGACCGACATCGAGCGTGGCCTGATCATGATCCAGGGTTCGGTTCCCGGCGCCAAGGGCGCCTGGATCATGGTCAAGGACGCTGTCAAGAAGCCTGCTCCCAAGGACGCCCAGTTCCCGGGTTCGTTCAAGGCCGCTGCAGACGTTGCAGGGGAAGCGAAATAATGGAACTCCAGGTTACAAGTCTCGACGGCAAGTCCGTCGGCAAGATCGAGCTGGCTGATGACGTGTTCGGTTTGGAAGTCCGTCAGGACATCCTGCACCGCATGGTTCGTTACCAGCAGCTGAAGGCAATGTCCGGCACGCACGACGTCAAGAATCGTTCGGAAGGCGTTCGCACCGGCAAGAAGTTCAAGAAGCAAAAGGGCGGCGGCGCTCGTCACGGCGATCGCAAGGCTCCCCAGTTCCGTGGTGGTGGCCGTGCATTCGGTCCGACCCCGCGCAGCCATGCGATTGATCTTCCCAAGAAGGTTCGCGCTCTGGCTCTCAAGCACGCCCTGTCGGCCAAGGCCGCAGCCGGCGAGCTGATCGTGCTGGACAGCGTCACGACTTCGGCTCCGAAGACCGCGACCCTGCGCACCACTTTCGGCAAGCTCGAATGGCTGAACGCGCTGATCATCGACGGTGCTGCTGTCGACCAGAACTTCGCTCTGGCCGCTCGCAACATCCCGCATATCGACGTGCTGCCGGTGCAGGGGATCAACGTTGTTTCGATCCTCAAGCGCAACAAGCTCGTCCTGACCAAGGCAGCGCTCGAAGCGCTGGAAGCGAGGTTCGCATGAACAAGCTCAGCGCTTATGACATCGTCCGTAACCCCGTCGTGACCGAAAAGTCGACGATGGCTTCGGAACATAACCAGGTCGTTTTCGACGTGGCGATCGATGCCAACAAGACCGAGATCAAGGCTGCCGTCGAGCAGCTCTTCTCGGTCAAGGTCAAGGCCGTGAACACCCTGGTCCGCAAGGGCAAGGTGAAGCGGTTCCGTGGTCACATCGGTACGCGCAACGACGTCAAGAAGGCCGTTGTTACCCTCGTCGACGGCCAGTCGATCGATATTTCGACCGGCCTCTAAGGGACAGAGACAAAAATGGCTCTTAAAACTTACAATCCCACCTCCGAAGGCCGTCGCCAGCTCGTGACGACTGACCGTTCGGAACTCTGGAAGGGTGCTCCGGTCAAGACTCTGACCGAAGGTCTCTCCAAGTCCGGTGGCCGCAATAATCGTGGTCGCATCACTGCCTTCCATCGTGGTGGCGGTCATAAGCGCACCTATCGCCTGATCGATTTCAAGCGCGTCAAGTTTGACGCGGTTGGCACCGTCGAGCGCCTGGAATATGACCCCAACCGTACGGCCTGGATCGCTTTGATCAAGTACGAAGACGGTGAACTGGCTTACATCGTTGCGCCGCAGCGTTTGTCGGCTGGCGACAAGGTCATCTCGTCGATGAATACCGTCGACGTGAAGCCGGGCAATGCCATGCCGCTCGAGCGCATGCCGGTCGGTACGATCGTGCACAATATCGAGCTGAAGCCCCGCAAGGGTGGCCAGGTTGCCCGTTCGGCTGGTGCTTATGCCCAGTATGTCGGTCGTGACTCCGGTTGGGCGATCCTTCGCCTGAACTCGGGCGAGCAGCGTCGTGTGCATGGCACTTGCCTTGCAACCGTTGGTGCCGTTTCGAACCAGGATCACTCCAACACCTCGCTCGGCAAGGCCGGTCGTAGCCGTTGGCTGGGTCGCAAGCCCGTCACCCGCGGCGTGGCCATGAACCCGATCGATCACCCCCACGGTGGTGGTGAAGGTCGTACGTCTGGTGGCCGTCACCCGGTTACTCCTTGGGGTAAGCCGACCAAGGGCAAGAAGACCCGCAGCAATAAGGCAACGGACAAGTTCATCGTTCGCAGCCGTCACGTGAAGAAGGGCAGGTAAGCCATGACCCGTTCAATCTGGAAGGGGCCGTTTGTCGACGGCTACATGCTCAAGAAGGCCGAGAAGGCCCTCTCGTCTGGCCGCAACGATGTGGTCAAGATCTGGAGCCGCCGTTCGACCATCCTGCCGCAGTTCGTGGGTATCACCTTCGGCGTCCACAATGGCCACAAGCACGTCCCGGTAAGCGTTACCGAAGACATGATCGGTCACAAGTTCGGCGAATTCGCACCGACCCGTACCTATTACGGTCATGCGGCCGACAAGAAGGCCAAGAGGAAGTAATATGAGCAAGCCGAAAACTGAGCGCGCTCTCAAGGACAACGAGGCTAAGGCTGTGCTGCGCATGCTGCGCATCAGCCCTCAGAAGCTGAACCTCGTCGCGCAGTTGATCCGTGGCAAGAAGGTCGAGAAGGCTTTGGCCGATCTCGAATTCAGCCACAAGCGGATCTCCGGCCAGGTCAAGAAGGTGCTGGAAAGCGCCATCGCGAACGCCGAAAACAACCATGGCCTCGATACCGATGCCCTGGTCGTTGCTGAAGCCTTTGTCGGCAACTCGCTGGTCATGAAGCGGTTCACCGCTCGTGGTCGTGGCAAGTCGTCGCGCATCGAAAAGCCGTTCTCGCATCTGACGATCGTCGTGCGGCAAGTTGAGGAGGCCGCATAATGGGCCAGAAGATCAATCCAATCGGCTTCCGCCTCGGCATCAACCGTACGTGGGACAGCCGCTGGTACGCCAATAAGGGCGAATACGGCACGCTGCTGCAGGAAGACCTGAAGATCCGTACGGCTCTTCTGGAAGACCTCAAGGCCGCTGCGGTGTCCAAGATCGTCATCGAGCGTCCGCACCGCAAGTGCCGCGTGTCGATCCACACCGCCCGTCCGGGCATCGTGATCGGCAAGAAGGGCGCTGACATCGACAAGATCCGCGCCAAGGTGAAGAAGTTCACCGACAGCGAAGTGCACATCAACATCGTTGAAGTGCGCAAGCCGGAAACCGATGCGACGCTGGTTGCCCAGGGCATTGCCCAGCAGCTGGAACGCCGCGTGGCCTTCCGTCGCGCCATGAAGCGTGCCGTGCAGACCGCAATCCGCATGGGCGCCGGTGGTATCCGCGTCAATGTTGGTGGTCGTCTCGGCGGTGCCGATATCGCTCGTACCGAATGGTACCGCGAAGGCCGCGTCCCGCTGCACACCCTGCGTGCTGATATCGACTACGGCACTGCCGAAGCCGAAACCACGTATGGCATCATTGGTATCAAGGTCTGGATCTTCAAGGGCGAAGTCCTTGAGCATGATCCGACTGCGCACGAACGTCGCGCAACCGAAGGTGCCGATCAGGGCGGTCAGCGCGCTGAACGTGAACCGCGCCGTGAGCGCGGCGACCGTGACCGCGAACGCGCATAAGAAGGTTAGTTCATTATGCTGCAACCTAAGAAGACCAAGTTCCGCAAGGCCCATAAGGGCCGTATCCATGGCGTTGCCAAGGGCGGTACAGATCTGGCATTCGGCCAGTATGCCCTCAAGGCAACCGAACCCGAGCGCGTCACTGCTCGCCAGATCGAAGCGGCTCGCCGCGCGATCACTCGCGAGATGAAGCGCCAGGGCCGGGTATGGATCCGTATTTTCCCGGACGTGCCGGTTTCCAAGAAGCCGACCGAAGTGCGTATGGGTAAGGGCAAGGGTTCTGTTGAATTCTGGGCCGCCCGTGTTAAGCCGGGCCGTATCGTATTCGAGATCGACGGCGTCCCCGAGGACGTTGCCAAGGAAGCCCTGCGCCTCGGCGCAATGAAGCTCCCGATCATGACGCGGGTTGTTACCCGCATTGCCGACTAAGGAACACGAGCATGAAAGCCAGTGATGTGCGGGCTAAGACCGCAGACGAACTGAAAGATCAGCTCGTCGACCTGAAGAAAGAACAGTTCAACCTGCGTTTCCAGCGTGCTACCCAGCAGCTGGAAAAGCCGACCGAGGTCAAAAGGGTCCGCCGCGATATCGCGCGGATCAAGACGATCCTTGGCGAAAAGAACGCAGCGAAGTAAGGAGCCGCGACCATGCCAAAGCGCGTTTTGCAGGGGACTGTTGTCTCCGACGCCAATGAAAAGACGGTCGTGGTGCGCGTTGAGCGCCGTTTCACGCATCCGGTGATGAAGAAGACCGTGCGCCGGTCCAAGAAGTACCATGCGCACGATGAAGCTAATGTGGCGAAGGTCGGTCAGATCGTCTGGATCGAAGAATGTGCGCCAATCTCCAAGAATAAGCGCTGGACGCTTGTTGTTGGTGCGGCTCAGCAGGAAGGCGCTCAGTCATGATCCAGATGCAGTCCAATCTCGACGTTGCCGATAATTCCGGCGCCCGTCGTGTCATGTGCATCAAGGTGCTGGGCGGTTCGCACCGCAAGTACGCTTCGGTCGGCGACATCATCGTCGTGTCGGTCAAGGATGCCATTCCGCGCGGTCGCGTTAAGAAGGGCCAGGTCATGAAGGCCGTGGTCGTTCGGACCGCGTTCGACATCCGTCGCCCCGATGGCACCGTGATCCGCTTCGACAAGAACGCCGCGGTTCTGATCAACAATCAGAAAGAGCCGATCGGCACTCGTATCTTCGGACCAGTTCCGCGCGAACTTCGCGCCAAGAACCACATGAAGATCATCTCGCTCGCACCAGAGGTGCTGTAATGGCCGCCAAGATTAAGAAGGGCGACAAAGTCGTCGTCCTGGCCGGCAAGGACAAGGGCAAGACCGGTCAGGTCCTGTCCGTCATCCCGACCGAAACCAAGGCACTTGTCCAGGGTATCAACCTGGTGAAGCGCCACACCAAGCAGACCGCGTCGACCGATGCCGGCATCTTCACCAAGGAAGCGCCGATCCATCTGTCCAATCTCGCGATCGCCGACAAGGATGGCAAGCCCAGCCGTGTTGGTTTCCAGATCAAGGACGGCGTGAAGACGCGCGTCGCCAAGTCGACCGGAGATTCGATCGATGGCTGATACAGCTTACGTTCCGCGTCTTCGTACCGAGTACGAAGAGAACATCCGTAAGGTTCTGCAGGAGCAATTCTCCTACAAGAACACCATGGAACTGCCCAAGCTCGACAAGATCGTGCTGAACATGGGCGTTGGCGAAGCCGTCAACGACACCAAGAAGGTCAAGTCGGCTGCTGCCGAGCTGGAGAAGATCGCTGGCCAGAAGCCGGTTATCACCCACGCTCGTAAGTCGATCGCTGGCTTCAAGGTGCGTGAAGAGATGCCGCTTGGCGTCAAGGTGACGCTGCGCAAGACGCGCATGTACGAATTCCTGGACCGCCTGGTGAATATCGCACTGCCGCGCGTTCGCGACTTCCGCGGGCTGAACCCGAACTCCTTCGACGGCCGTGGCAATTATGCTATGGGCATCAAGGAACACATCATTTTCCCCGAAATCAACTATGATCAGATCGATCAGGTTTGGGGCATGGACATCGTGATCACCACGACGGCCAAGACCGATGATGAAGCGCGCGCGCTGCTCAAGGCATTCAACTTCCCATTCCGCACGTAAGCGGATAGGGAAGGGAAAAAGGATCAGGATATGGCAAAGACCAGTTCCATCGAGAAAAACAACAAGCGCGCCGCTCTGGCCAAGCAGTATGCTGGCAAGCGTGCGGCGCTCAAGGCGCAGACCAAGGATCAGTCGATCCCGGCCGATCAGCGCTTCGCCGCTCAGCTCAAGCTGGCCGAACTGCCGCGCAATTCGGCCAAGGTTCGCGTCCGCAATCGCTGCGAAGTCTCGGGTCGTCCCCGTGGCTATTATCGCAAGCTCAAGCTGAGCCGTATCGCTCTGCGTCAGCTGGGTAACCTGGGTCTGATCCCGGGCTTGGTTAAGTCGAGCTGGTAAGGAGAACAGAAAATGAGCTTTTCCGATCCAATCGGCGATATGCTGACCCGCATCCGTAATGCACAGATGCGCCGCAAGAATACCGTTTCGACGCCGGCTTCGACCCTTCGTGGTCGGGTGCTGGACGTGCTCCAGTCCGAGGGTTTCATCCGCGGCTATTCGGAGACCAAGTTCGAAAACGGTGCTGCCGAGTACGAAATCGAACTGAAGTACTCGGATGACGTGGCTGTTATCCGCACGATCGAGCGCGTTTCGCGTCCCGGCCGTCGCGTTTACGCTTCCGTCAAGAATATTCCGCAGGTTGCCAATGGCCTCGGTGTGTCGATCCTCTCCACCCCCAAGGGTGTGATGGCGGACCACGAAGCCAAGGCTGCCAATGTTGGTGGCGAGGTACTCTGCCGCGTCTTCTAAGAGACGCGGTAAGACGATTACTCAAGGATTGAACTAGAATGTCACGTACTGGCAAGAAACCGGTTGCACCGGTAAGCGGTGTAACGGTCACGATCAATGGTCGTACCGTCACCGCAAAGGGCCCTAAGGGCGAACTGAGCATCGAGCTCATGGATGTTGTCAATGTGGAGAATGGCTCCGACGGTCTCGTCGTGACGCCGGCCAATGACACCCGCGAGGCTCGCGCCGCCTGGGGCACGACCCGTGCACTGATCCAGAACATGGTCACCGGTGTTTCGGCTGGCTTCGAAAAGAAGCTGGCGATCCAGGGCGTTGGTTATCGCGCTGCCATGCAGGGCAAGGATATCAAGCTGTCGCTTGGTTTCAGCCACGAAGTGATCTATCAGGCGCCTCAGGGCATCACCCTGACGGTTCCGGCGCCGACGGAAATCATCATCACCGGCACCGACAAGCAGCAGGTTGGCCAGGTTGCGGCGAACATCCGCGCTTGGCGTAAGCCAGAGCCCTACAAGGGCAAGGGCGTTCGGTATGCGGGCGAATTCGTCTTCCGCAAAGAAGGCAAGAAGAAGTAAGGAGCGCCTGCAATGGCTATCAGTGCAAAAGGTGCGGACCGCCGCAAGGCTCGTGTCCGCAAGGCGCTCAAGGCTCGTGCCTTCGGTCGTCCCCGTCTGTCGGTTTTCCGTTCGGACAAGAATATCTACGCTCAGATCATCGACGATGCGACCGGCCGTACGCTGGCCGCCGCTTCGACCCTCGACAAGGACGTCAAGGGCACCACCAAGGGTGGTTCGGCTGAGGCCGCTGCTACGGTCGGCAAGCTGATCGCAGAGCGCGGCACCAAGGCGGGCGTGGGCGAAGTTATCTTCGACCGCGGCGCGTATATCTATCATGGCCGTGTGAAGGCCCTTGCAGACGCTGCCCGTGAGGGCGGCCTGCAGTTCTAGGCACGGACAAGGAAAGAAACATTATGAGCAGAGACGTTCAAGAACGCGACAGCGAATTCGTCGATCGCCTGGTCCACATCAACCGCGTGGCCAAAGTGGTCAAGGGCGGCCGTCGTTTCGGTTTTGCCGCACTCGTGGTTGTCGGTGACCAGAAGGGCCGTGTTGGCTTTGGTCACGGTAAGGCCCGTGAAGTGCCAGAAGCGATCCGCAAGGCCACCGAAGCTGCAAAGCGCACCATGATCCGCGTGCCGCTGCGCGATGCCCGTACGTTGCACCACGACGTGCAGGGCCGTCACGGCGCCGGCAAGGTCATCCTGCGTGCCGCCGTTCCCGGTACCGGCATCATCGCCGGTGGCCCGATGCGCGCCGTCTTCGAGACGCTGGGCATCAACGACATCGTTGCCAAGTCGCAGGGGACTGCTAACCCCTACAACATGGTGCGGGCCACTTTCGATGCGCTGAAGCGCGTTGATAGCCCCCGCTCGGTTGCCGCCCGCCGCGGTCTCAAGGTTTCCGAACTGCAAGCTCGCCGCGGCGAGACTGCTGTCGAAGCCTGATAGATCAGGTACGGAGAAGCATTATGGCTACCCAAAAGACCATTACTCTGCAGCAGATCGGCTCGCCGATCCGCCGTGAGAAGAGCCAGCGCGCGACCCTGATCGGTCTCGGGCTCAACAAGATGAACAAGCAGCGTCAGCTGATCGACACGCCTGAAGTGCGTGGTATGATCAACAAGGTGCCGCATCTCGTCCGTATCATCGGCGAGTGAGAGAGAACCTCAAATGACCCGTTTGAACGAACTTCGCGACAATCCCGGCGCCAATAAGGTCCGTATCCGCATCGGCCGCGGTATCGGTTCCGGTAAGGGCAAGACCGGCGGTCGTGGCGGCAAGGGCCAGACTGCACGCTCCGGCGTTGCAATCAACGGCTTCGAAGGCGGCCAGATGCCCCTTCACATGCGTATGCCAAAGCGTGGCTTCAATGCGCTCAATCCAGGTAACTGGAACGAGGTCCGCATCGATCGCCTGCAGGCCTATATCGACGCTGGCAAGCTGGATGCGACCAAGGTGATCGACGCTGCTGCGCTGATCGCTGCCCGCGTGATCCGTCGTCCCAAGGACGGCGTCCGGCTGATCGGCTCTGAGGGCTTCACCTCCAAGAAGGTGACCTTCAACGTCAATTATGCGACCAAGGGCGCACTTGCAGCTATTGAATCTGCTGGTGGCAAGGTCGATATCATCCCGGCAAAGGCGCCGTGGAAGAAGACCCCATACGCCGGTTAATTTCGGCTTGGCGCACCCGGCCATTGGTCGGGTGCGCCTTTTTTGGTTTGTTGCGCTAGGGCTGCAGCCGGGTCTGCGTCCGACCCGCTCCGAGCGCGCCTGGCCTTGAAGCCATAGGGAGCGATACATGGCGTCCGCAGCCGAACAGCTGGCACGTAATCTCAATTTTTCGACCTTCTCGAAGGCGAAAGCCCTGCAGCAGCGCATCTGGTTCACACTGGGCGCGCTGCTTGTCTATCGACTGGGCACTTTCATTCCGGTTCCGGGCATTGACCCCGATGCGTTCCGCGCGACGTTCGAACAGTCGCAGCAGGGCATCATTGGCATGTTCAACATGTTTGCCGGTGGCGCTGTCGAGCGCATGGCAATCTTTGCGCTGAACCTGATCCCCTACATCACCGCCTCGATCGTGGTGCAGGTCATTGCGACCGCGTCGCCGCGTCTGGAAGCCCTCAAGAAAGAGGGCGAGGCCGGTCGTCGCAAGATGAACCAGTATACCCGCTATCTGGCGGTCGTATTCTGCGCTGTGCAGGCCTATGGCATTGCCGTGGGTCTGGAAGCGAGCCAGGGCGTCGTGCTCAATCCGGGCTGGTTCTTCCGCATTTCGACCGTGATCACGCTGGTCGGCGGCACCATGTTCCTGATGTGGCTGGGTGAACAGATCACCACGCGCGGCGTCGGCAATGGTATTTCGCTGATCATCTTTGCCGGTATCGTGGCCAATCTGCCCACCACCATCGTGCAGACGCTCGAGCTGAGCCGTACCGGCGCGCTGCCCCCGCTGGCTGCCGCTGGCATCGTGGTGCTGTCCATCGTGGTCATCGCCGGCATTGTGTTCTTCGAACGCGCCCAGCGACGCCTGCTGATCCAGTATCCAAAGCGCCAGGTCGGCAACAAGATGTTCCAGGGTGAAAGCTCGCATCTGCCGCTCAAGCTGAATACCTCGGGTGTTATCCCGGTGATTTTCGGCTCGTCCCTGCTGCTGCTGCCGGCCACCATTGCGTCCTTTGCGGCGCAGGGTAACGCTCCGGTCTGGCTGCAGACGGTTACGGCTCTGCTGGGCCGCGGCCAGCCGCTTTATCTGGCGCTGTTTGCCTTCTTCATCATCTTCTTCGCCTTCTTCTATACGGCCATCGTGTTCAATCCGACCGAGACGGCTGATAACCTCAAGCGCTCCGGCGGCTTCATTCCGGGCATTCGTCCGGGCGAACGGACGGCGGCACATATCGACTATGTGTTGACCCGTATCACTGTTATCGGTGCGCTCTATCTTACGGTGGTGGCACTGATTCCCGAGATCATCCACAACCAGCTGGCGGTCAGCCAGTTCATCGGCGGCACCTCGCTGCTGATCATGGTGACGGTGACGCTCGATACGGTCAGCCAGATCCAGAGCCACCTGATCGCGCAACAATATGAGGGGCTCGTGAAGAAGTCCCGTCTAGGGGGAGGTAAGCGTCGATGAGGCTAATTCTGCTCGGACCGCCGGGAGCGGGGAAGGGTACTCAGGCCAAGATTCTTGTCGAGGCCTATGGTATTCCCCAGCTCTCGACCGGCGATATCCTGCGCTCGGCCATTGCGGCCAAGACCCCTCTGGGTCTCGAAGCCAAGGCCATCGTCGATCGTGGGGATCTGGTCAGTGACGCCATCGTCAACGGTATCGTCTCCGAACGTCTCGACGCTGAGGATTGCAAGCCTGGCTTCATCCTCGATGGCTTTCCGCGCACCATTGCGCAGGCCGCAGCGCTCGACCAGATGCTGATCGACAAGGGCGTCAAGCTTGACGCCGTTATCGAGATCAAAGCCGATGCTGATGAATTGGTGCGCCGGGTGATCCAGCGCAGCAAGGAAAGCGGCGGCGCGCGTGCCGACGATAATGAGGAAGTGCTGCGCAAGCGCCTCGATATCTACAAGGAGCAGACCGCTCCGCTCGTCGCTTACTACAGCGACAAGGGTCTGCTCAAAGCAGTCGACGGCATGGAGCCGGTCGAAAAAGTCACTTCTTCGATCAAGTCTGCGATCGAAGGCTGAGAACAGGGCAGGGGTTTGGCAGTTGACTCTGCCGAATCTAGTCCTTAAAGAACCGCGTCAGTCTCATGGATTATTGGGCTGGATTCGGTTCTCCAGGTGTTGGGGGTCGAAATCCGGTCCCTTGTTGTTTAACGGCACGGCCCCCTGATGGTAACCCGTGTTGAATGAAGGAGAGCAGACGTGGCTCGTATTGCTGGCGTCAATATCCCGACCAATAAGCGCGTGATCATCGCGCTGCAGTATATCCACGGGATTGGCGAGAAATTCGCCAAGGATATCACTGAGAAGGCAAACATTCCTGCCGAGCGCCGTGTCAACGAGTTGACCGACGCCGAAGTGATTTTGATCCGTGAAGCTATCGACCGCGACTACGTCGTGGAAGGTGATCTTCGCCGCAATGTGGCGATGAACATCAAGCGGTTGATGGATCTGGGCAACTACCGTGGCCTGCGCCACCGTCGTGGCCTGCCGGTGCGCGGTCAGCGTACCCACACCAATGCCCGCACTCGCAAGGGTCCGGCAAAGCCAATCGCTGGCAAGAAGAAGTAAGAACCCGTCTCGGGTTCTTCGATGTAGCTGCTGGGGCCAAAGGGCTGACGGCAGCGCTGATATCGTTCAGAGGAATTAAATGGCTAAGACTGAAACGACGCGCGTTAAGCGCAAGGAACGCAAGAATATCACTTCGGGCGTTGCCCACGTGAATGCTTCGTTCAACAACACCATGATCACCATTGCCGATATGCAGGGCAACACGATTTCGTGGTCCTCCTCGGGTGTCATGGGCTTCAAGGGCTCGCGTAAGTCGACCCCCTATGCGGCTCAGGTCGCTGCTGAAGATGCTGCAAAGAAGGCGCAGGAACACGGCATGAAGACCCTTGAGGTCGAAGTGCGTGGTCCTGGTTCGGGCCGTGAATCGGCTCTGCGTGCCCTCCAGGCTGCTGGCTTCAACGTTACTTCGATCCGTGACGTGACCTCGATCCCGCACAATGGCTGCCGTCCTCGCAAGCGGCGCCGCGTCTAATCTAGAGCGATTGAAGAGCTCCCGGCCGATTGAATGGGCCGGGAGTCTTATTGCGTTTGCGGCGGAGCGGCTCGGGCTGGAGCCGCGATTTTGAAAGGACATTACCGTGACGATCCAGAGGAACTGGCAAGAACTGATCAAGCCGACCAAGCTGGAGATTGTTTCGGGCAGCGACAACGCGCGCGTGGCTTCGGTAGTTGCCGAGCCGCTTGAGCGCGGTTATGGGCTTACCCTGGGTAACGCTCTTCGTCGTGTGCTGCTGTCGTCGCTTCAGGGCGCGGCAGTTACCGCAATCCAGATTGACGGCATCCTGCATGAATTCTCCTCGCTTCCGGGCGTGCGTGAAGACATGACCGACCTTGTCCTCAACGTGAAGGAAATCGCGTTGAAGATGGGCGGCGAAGGCCCCAAGCGCCTTGGCCTGACCAAGCAGGGTCCGGGTGCCGTGACGGCTGGTGACATCAAGGTCACCGGCGACATTGAAGTGCTGAACCCCGAGCTGGTGATCTGCCATCTCGACGACGGCGCCGAAATCAATATCGAGTTCACCGTCGATACCGGCAAGGGTTATGTTGCCGCCGACAAGAACCGCCCGGAAGATGCACCGATCGGCTATATCCCGGTCGACTCGCTGTTCTCCCCGGTTCGCCGCGTCAGCTACAAGGTCGATGCCACCCGTGCGGGTGAAAGCCTCGACAAGGACAAGCTGACCCTGCAGGTCGAAACCAATGGCGCCGTGTCGCCGGAAGATGCCGTGGCTTATGCTGCGCGTATCCTCCAGGACCAGCTGTCGGTGTTCGTGAACTTCGAAGAGCCCAGCAAGGAAAAGGCACAGGATGCCGTTCCCGAACTGGCCTTCAACCCGGCGCTGCTCAAGAAGGTCGACGAACTCGAGCTTTCGGTGCGTTCGGCCAACTGCCTCAAGAACGACAACATCGTTTATATCGGCGATCTGATCCAGAAGACGGAAGCCGAGATGCTGCGGACCCCGAATTTCGGCCGCAAGTCGCTCAACGAAATCAAGGAGGTCCTGGCACAGATGGGGCTTCATCTCGGAATGGACGTCAACAACTGGCCACCCGAGAATATCGATGACCTCGCCAAGCGCTACGAAGATCACTATTGATCCCGCGCTGCCAAGCACTTTAGGAGACCACCATGCGCCACGGTAATTCCGGCCGCAAGCTCAACCGAACCGCCAGCCACCGTAAGGCTATGTTCGCCAATATGTCCGCCGCGCTGATCAAGCACGAGCAGATCGTTACCACCCTGCCCAAGGCGAAGGACCTGCGTCCGATCGTCGAGAAGCTGATCACGCTGGGCAAGCGCGGCGACCTGCACGCTCGCCGTCAGGCGATCGCTCAGATGCGCGACGAAGGCCAGGTGCAGAAGCTGTTCGCAGTTCTGGGCCCGCGCTACAAGGACCGTCAGGGCGGCTATATCCGCATCATGAAGGCCGGCTTCCGCTATGGCGACAATGCGCCGATGGCTGTGATCGAGTTCGTCGATCGCGACGTCAATGCCAAGGGCCTCGATAGCGGCCCGGTGCATGTGCGTGACGAAGACGAGTCCGAAGCCGCGTAAGCGATATTCGGTTCAAGATTTAAGGCGGTCCGCGTTTGACGACGCGGGCCGCCTTTTCGTTTGCTCAGACCGCCCGAACCTCGGCGAGCCGTTCGACGGAATAGTCGTCCTTCCAGCAGACCGCAGCCTCCCATGCCGCCGAGGCTTGGGCCGCAATGTCAAATTCTGCAGCATCAAAGCCGGCGGCATTGTGGGGCAGGGCCAGGTCAAGCTCCGGGACATCGACATGTGCCTCGTCCCAATCGATCAGCGCGACCCGATCTGCAGTCATGCGAATATTGCTGGGATTGGTGGGATTGCCATGCACCACGCAGCTCTGCCGCCCGACCAGCCGCGCCCACGCCGCCCGGCAGCGCGCCACGGCCTCTTCCGGCATTGCCGTCAGGTCGATCCGCGTCCCCGTATCGGCCTGCAACAGGTCAGTTGAAGATCGCCAGCCCGGCCGCTGCGGCCAGTCCTGCGTCAGGTGATGCAATTGCCGGAGCGTATCGGCAACACGCCGCCAATCCGCCTCCGTTTCGGGCGGTCCGCCCTCCATATATTTCATCACCACCAGGCTGTCGACAAACAGCCTGCCATCCATGGTCGGGATCGGCACCGGCACAGTCATACCCGACCGATCGAGATGCTGGAGCAGGGCGGCCTCCCAAGCCAGATCCGCATCGCTCCGCTTACCCAGCCGAGCGACGGCAAGCTGCCCGTTGATACGGACGCTCCACACGTCATTGGAAGAGCCACCGGCCAGCCGCTCGACGCGTTCGGCATCGGCACCCCATTGCCCAAGTGCGTCCCATCCCATGGTCAGGAGACCGCGCCCCAAAACAGCGCCACGCCCAGACCCATGCAGAGCAGTCCGACCAAAAGCATGGCGAGCCGACGACGGCGCGGCGATTTCATCATCACTCCCAGCATGATCCTCTCCTCCACTTCGCACCCAGTTTAGGCCCGAATGGCGTGATGGGGCAATCGCGGCGGTCGATGCCAACAGTCCGCTAGCCTCTGGCGCCCAAATGTCACGTCAACGCTAGCAGTCCGCTCACAGATTCCACGCCCGTCCGAGCGCTTTCACCTCACGGAGCGACGAACAGAAAACCAGCGGCAAATCAGTTTGTCTCGCAAACCCGTGGTAGCGGCCGACGCTGTTCCGCGTCTTCCAGATCCAGCTGATCATTTCCCATTTGACGCTGTCGCGATTGCCCGGAAGATGGCCGGCCCGCTGCTTTTCCAGCAGCGTCCGCCGCAAATACCGGCTGAAGCGGCGCAGGTAATGGTCGTCCACGACAATGATTCCGGTGGCCCGGGCAAAGCGCTGCGGCATGAGCACGGAATAATTGCCCTCCATCACCCAGTCCGCCTCAAGGATTGCCGCGTCATGCAACGCATGGAATTCGGCATCGGGCCGGACTTGCCAATCGGTGTTGGGCAAGTGGCGCAATTGGTCGAGATGAATGGCGGGAATATCGAGCTTCTTGCCGATGGCGACGGCCAGCGTCGACTTGCCGGCATTGGTTGGCCCCATGATGACGATGCGGCGGCCGAAGGTCGCAAGTGGTTGAAAGGTCTGCATTTTCAGTTCCGATATATGGTTTGATGGGATCGGGGTGGAAAAGCGAAGAAGGGCAGGCGGCATCCTTTGTTGGAGAGACAAAAATCCCCGCCGTAGCGGGGATTAGTAGCTGATTACGAGCTGGCGGCAGGCCTATTCGGGCTGCACATCCTTGCCGGTATAGACCTCGTCGACCCAGAATTGGTCGCGGCGATCGAAGCCGTTGAACGGGGTCAGCGAGGCCTGGGTATAGGCGCCCATCAGGCCGAACTCGATCCAGTCGTCTTCATCGATATCGGCCGGCAGGGTGAACACCTGGGGCAGCACGTCATAGCTGTCGCAAGTGGGGCCCCAGATGGTGAATTCGGAGAATTCAGCATCATTGTCATGCACCCGCGCACCGCGCCACACCCGCACGGGCGGGGTGAAATGCATGAACTTGACTTCCATCAGGCTGCCATAGGCGCCGTCATTGACATAAACCGACTGCCCACCGCGCTGATGCTTGACGCGCAGCAGCAGCGAGGTCGACGACGTCACCAGCGCCCGGCCGGGCTCGATGATCAGTTCGGGCTTGTTCTTGTCGCCGAAATGGTCGCTGACTGCGGTCGAGATGGTCTCGAAATAATAGTCCATCGGCGGCGCTTCGCTGGTCGGGTAGGGGGCCGGATAGCCGCCGCCGATATTGAGGCGCTTGAGCTGGATATTGGACTCTTCGACGATGCGGGACGCCGCCGCGATGTGGCGCTCATAGGCATAGGCGTCTTCGCACTGGCTGCCGACATGGAAGCACAGGCTGGGCGTATAGCCCATCTGGTCGACCATGGTGACGATTTCGGCCGCGCCCTGTTCCATGACGCCGAACTTGATGCCGAAATCATAGGATTTCAGCGCCTTGCCGGCCTTGAAGCGGGTGGTCACTTCAACGTCGCGCGAAGGCGAGACCACGGAAGCCAGCTGGTCGAGCTGCTGGGGATGGTCGATGGTGAAGGAGCGAACGCCGAACTCTTCATAGGCGCGAGCGATCTCGCGCTTGTTCTTGATCGGGTTGTTGTAATGCATCACCGCGCCCGGCGCATGATCGCGCACCAGTTCCATTTCGGTGTTCGAGGCAACGTCGAACGCCTTCAAACCTTCGCGATGGAGCTGGGCGATGATGTGCGGTGAGGGATTGCACTTGACCGCATAGGTCAACAGCCCGTCAAAGCCCTTCTTGAACACCTTTGTGGCCTTGTGCAGCTCGCGCTCGGAGAACAGGAAAGCCGGGAAATCCGGGGCTTCCGCGGCTATGAGTGCGGAGGTATTCGGGTAAACCTGCTTCGGCTCAGTGGTCATGGACGACTTGCCTTTCGGGGCTGGAGAAATGCGGAAAACGAGCGCTGCATATAGGGCCGTGTGCCCCCTCACGCAAACGTTTATTTGGCCCCCAATTGCGACGGGCGCGTGACGCCTTTTTCGTGACAGAATCCGGGCGTTTGCCTTGCCCCGCGCGGACGCCACATCAGGGCAGAAGCGGTGACCGGAGGTTGGTTCGATGTCGATGCGCTCATGGATTATGGCAAGCTGTGCCGCGGCGGTTCTGGCGGTTGGAGGCACGCTCGCCTTCTCGCCGTGGAATGCGCCCAGCCTGGCCCAGGTAACGGCGCCCGCGCCCGTGCCGCCCGCTCCGGTGGCCCCAGCCGTGGAAGTGCCGCGCAGCGATGCCGAGATCAAGCTGAGCTTCTCCCCGGTGGTCAAAGCCGCCTCGCCCTCAGTGGTCAATGTCTACGCCACCCGCATCGAGCAGCAGACGGTGTCGCCTTTTGCCAATGACCCGTTCTTCTCCCGCTTCTTCGGGCGCAACCAGTTCCAGAGCCGGCCGCGCGAGTCCCAATCGCTGGGCTCGGGCGTGATCGTGGATGCCGGCGGCGTCATCCTCACCAATCGCCACGTCATCGAAGGCGCGACCGATGTGCGCATCGCCCTTTCGGACGGGCGCGAATTCGCCGTCGATATCGTCATCGAGGATGCGCAGACCGATCTCGCCGTGCTGCGCGTGCGCCAGCCGGGCGATGCGGTCTTCCCCGCCATCGTCTTTGCCGATTCCGATTCCCTCGAAGTGGGCGATCTGGTGCTGGCCATTGGCAATCCGTTTGGCGTGGGCCAGACGGTGACCAGTGGCATCGTCTCTGCCTTGGCCCGCACCGGTGTGGAAAGCTCGGATTATGAATTCTTCATCCAGACCGACGCGGCGATCAACCCCGGCAATTCGGGCGGCGCCCTGGTCGATCTCGATGGGCATCTGGTCGGCATTAATACCGCCATTTATTCACAAACCGGCGGCTCGGTCGGCATCGGCTTTGCCATTCCGGCCAATATGGCCAAGATGGTGGCGCAGGCCGGCGTCAGCGGCGGCCAGATCGTGCGGCCCTGGTTCGGCGCCAAGATGCAGGCGGTCAATTCCGATATTGCCCAGAGCCTGGGCATGCCGGCGCCGCATGGTGCGCTGATCACTGAAGTGGCGCCCGGCGGTCCCGCAGAACGCGCCGGCTTTGCCTCGGGCGACGTGATCCTGAGCGTCGATGGCATGGCGGTCGATGACCCCAGCGCCTTCAATTTCCGCCTCGCCACCAAGCCCATCGGGCAGGTGACGGCGCTTGAACGCGTCCGTGCCGGGCAGAGCGAGGTGGTTAATTTCACCATCGAAGCCGCGCCGGTAGCGGCAGGCGACATGGTGGCCACCATCACCGGCTCATCGCGCTTCACCGGCACCAGCGTGCGCCAGATTGATGCCGCACTCGCCGAGATGAAGGGGCTGCCCTATGACGCCAAGGGCGTGATCGTCACCGCTGTCGAGCCCGGTTCGCCCGCCGAACAGATGGGGCTTAAGACGGACGATATCATCCTCTCGCTCAACGACGTACCGATGGACACTGCCGCCGCATTCTCGCAGACGGCAAGCCAGCGCGCCCGCACCTGGCAGATCATCCTGCAGCGCGACGGCCGCGTGACGCGCTCGATCGTCAGCGGCTAGTCGAGGCTGATTTCGGGCACGTCCATCTGCGCCAGGGTGTTGATCGCGCTCTGGCGCCGCTCCTTGAGACCGGTGAGCAGAGCCTTGGCACCCTCTTCGCCATAGCCGCGCCGGCTGATGGCGTAGAGCACCAGGCCATCCTCGATCGGGGCATAGCGATAGGCGTTCCATTCGACGATCATGGTGCCGCTGCTGGAATCGCTGAGCAGGAAGTCGAGGATGATTTCGCCGGTCTGTTCGTTGCGGAGCACGTCGTAATTGACCACCGGATCGCTGCCTTTACGCTCACTAAGGCCCTTTATCATAACGGCCGCCGCTGCTTCGGGCGTGGTGCCATTGGTCAGCACGTCGATCATGAACATGTCTTCGAACTGCTCGACGGTCTGGCCGGCCGGCACATATTCCTGCTTGAAATAGGTTTCTTCCGGGTGGCTGGTCCAGGCGAGGGCAAATTCGACATCCTCGAAGACAATCGGCCCCGGCGCACCAATGGCGTCGGTCTGGGCGCTCGCCGGCAGCGCCATGGCGGCGAGGAGCAGGAATGCGGTGGCGAAGCGATGCATGAAACGTCCTCGAAATTGTGGTCGCGCATTAATGCTGACAAACGCAGTCTTGGCAATTCGCTGCCGGTTTGTGTTGCTCGCGCCGCCGCCCTATCTTAGGCAGAGCCCTCCACAGAGATTGATCAGGCATGGCTGACCTTTTCGCCGCAGACCCCAGTGAAACCGACCGCGCGCGCCCGCTCGCCGATCAATTGCGGCCGCGTTCGCTCGATGAGGTGATCGGCCAGAGCCATCTGCTCGGGCCGGAAGGCACGCTACGCCGCATGATCGCCTCCGGCCGGCTGGGCTCGCTGATCCTGTGGGGGCCGCCGGGCACCGGCAAGACTACGGTAGCGCGGCTTCTGGCCGATCAGATTGGCTACACGTTCGAGCAGATTTCGGCGGTGTTCTCCGGTGTTGCCGACCTCAAGAAGGTGTTCGAGAAGGCCCGCTTCGAGCGGCTGTCCGGCCATCGGACGCTGCTGTTCGTCGACGAAATCCACCGCTTCAATCGGGCACAGCAGGATGGCTTCCTGCCGGTGATGGAAGACGGCACGGTGGTGCTGGTGGGGGCGACCACCGAAAATCCGTCCTTTGAGCTGAACGCGGCTTTGTTGTCGCGCAGTCAGGTATTGCGTTTTGAGTCGCTGTCGCTGGACGATCTGGAAAAGCTGGTGACGCGCGCCGAGGAACTGACTGGCGCCGCGCTACCGCTTGAGCCCGAAGCCCGCCATACGCTGCTGACGCTGGCTGATGGTGACGGCCGCGCCTTGCTGGGGCTGGTCGAGGAAGTACTGGCCTCGGCCAAGGAAGGCGAAGTGCTCGACGCCGCCACCATGCTGACCGTGGTCCAGCGCCGTGCTCCGATCTATGACAAGGCGCAGGACGGTCATTACAATCTGATTTCGGCGCTGCACAAGACGGTGCGCGGCTCCGATCCTGATGCGGCGCTCTATTATTTCGCCCGCATGCTCGACGCCGGCGAAGATCCGCTCTTCCTCGCCCGCCGGCTGATCCGCATGGCTGTGGAGGATATTGGCCTGGCCGATCCGCAGGCGCTGCCGCAGGCCGTTGCCGGGCGCGATGCCTATCAGATGCTGGGTTCGCCCGAGGGCGAACTGGCCCTGGCGCAGGTGGTGGTCTATCTGGCGCTCGCGCCCAAATCGAACGCTGTCTACACTGCCTTCAAGGGCGCTACATCGATCGCCAAATCCACCGGCTCGCCGACCCCGCCCATGGTCATCCTCAATGCGCCGACCAAGCTGATGAAGACCTCCGGCTATGGTGACGGCTATATCTATGACCACGACACGCCCGAGGCGTTTTCGGGCCAGGAATATTTCCCGGAAAAGATCGGCCGGCAGCAATTTTATCAGCCGGTCGAACGCGGCTTTGAACGCGACCTGCGCAAGCGCATGGATTATTTCGAGCGCTTGCGGGCCGAGAAGAAGCGCGAGGAATAGGGCAGGCACATGCAGAATTTCCTCCTTGTCGGCCTGGGCGGCGCGATTGGCGCCATGGCGCGCTATGGTGCGTCCATCGGCGTGGGGCGCGTGTGGCCGCATGGCTTTCCGCTCGGCACGATGCTGATCAACATTGTCGGCTCCATCGCCATGGGCCTGCTCATCGGCATTCTCGCCCGCACTCTGCCGCCCTGGGCGGCAGAGGCGCGGCTGTTCGTCGCCGTAGGCGTATTAGGCGGCTTCACGACGTTTTCCTCCTTCTCGCTCGATACAATCGTGCTGATTGAGCGCGGCGAAATGGTACAAGCTGGCTTCTATGTGCTGTTGTCGGTTGTGGTTTGTCTCATTGGCCTTTATCTCGGGCTTTTGGTGACCAGAGGCAGCCCGGCATGAGTGCGGTACAACAGCGGCAGGTAAGCAGCGACGAAGACGGGATGCGTCTCGATCGCTGGTTCGCACAGAATTTCCCGCAGCTCGGTTTCGGGCGGCTGCAAAAGCTCATTCGCAATGGCGAAGTGCGCGTCGACAAGGGCCGCGTGCAGACCAGTACGCGCCTGACTGCCGGGCAGACCGTGCGCATTCCCCCGATCGACGATGCCGAGACGGTCAAGCCGGTGCGCGTCAATTCGGGCGATGCGCAGTTCCTGCGCGACATCATCCTTTATGAAGACGAGGACATTTACGTCTTCAACAAGCCCCATGGCCTGGCCGTGCAGGGCGGCAGCGGCACGTTTCGCCATCTCGATGGCATGCTGAAAAGCCTGCCCAACAAGCTTGGCGAGGCGCCGCGACTGGTCCATCGTCTCGACCGCGACACCTCCGGGTGCCTCGTGGTTGCCAAGACCCAGTCGGCGGCCAGCCATTTTGGCGAAGTGTTCCGCTCGCGTTCAGCGCGCAAGATTTATTGGGCTGTCGTGGCGGGCAATCCGAACCCGCGCCAGGGCGAAATCTCGTGTTTCCTTGCCAAGCAGGCCACGACCGATGGCGAGCAGATGGTGGTGGTCAAGAATGGCACGCCGGGCGCCCAGCATTCGATGAGCTATTATTCGACCACCGACACGGCCAGCCGCCGCTTCGCCTGGGTCACGCTGAAGCCCGTGACCGGCCGCACGCACCAGTTGCGTGTGCATATGGCCCAGTTGGGCACCCCGATCATTGGCGATCCGCGCTATTTTAATATCGAGAACTGGCAGGGTGCGCCCGGCCTGGGCGAAGGGCTGCAGCTGCATGCCCGCCGCATTGCCCTGCCGCTGCGCAATGGCAAGCGGCTCGATGTTTCGGCGCCCCTGCCGCCGCATATGCGCGAGAGCTTTGACGCCCTGGGCTTCGACCCCGATCGCTTCGATGTCAGTAAGGACCCGGAGGACGGCGCATGACGCTTGTCATGTTCGACATGGACGGCACGCTGATCGATACGCAGGCGCTGATCACCGAGCATATGGCAACGACCTTTGAGGGGGCAGGGCTCGATGCACCAAGTCCCGCCGCGTCGCGCCGGGTTATCGGCCTGTCGCTGCCGGTGGCTTTGGCCCGGCTGGCGCGCAGTGATGATCCGGTGCTGATCGACAAGCTTGTCGAGGACTATCGCACCCATTACCGCGCCTCCGTGCTGACGCATAGCGACCGCGAAGGGCTGTTTCCCGGCGCTCTGGAGGCGCTACAGCGCCTGCGGACGTGGGATGGCATGCGTTTGGGCATTGCCACGGGCAAGGGCCTCAGCGGCGTCCACCGCATTACCGGTAACCACAACATCGCCGACTACTTCGTCACCTTGCAGACGCCGGACCACAACCCGTCCAAGCCGCATCCCGGCATGTTGCTGCGCGCGATGGCCGAAACCGGGGCGCTGCCGGCCGAGACGGTGATGATCGGCGATACGACATTCGACATCGAAATGGGCAAGGCGGCGGGCGCCTGGGCCATTGGGGTGACCTGGGGCTATCATGAGCCGACCGAGCTTATTGCGGCCGGCGCTGATATCATGATCGACCGGTTTGACGAGCTTGATGCGGCGATCCGCAAGGTTTTGGAGTAGGCCATGCGCGACCAGCTGGAAGATGCCCACAAGCATATCGATGACGGCTATGGCCGGGCGCAGCATGCCAACCGGGTGGAGCTGCCCAAGCGGTTCTACAAGGATGTCGGCGTAGCCCCGGTCGATGGCGGCTTTGTCGTGACGCTGGATGGCCGGCAGGTGCACACGCCAGGCCGAAAAATGCCGGTCGTGGTGCCCGCGGCGGCTATTGCTACAACGATGGCCGAAGAATGGGCGGCGCAGGGCGAATTCATTGATCCGGCGACCATGCCCATGGTCAGATTGATCAATTCGGCCGTGGAAAGTGGCGAGCAAACCATTCCCGCCTTCCGCCAGGAGGTCATCAAGTTCGCCGCGAGCGATCTGATGCTCTATCGCGCCGATGCACCGCAGGAATTGGTCAGCGAGCAGGAATTGGTGTGGGACAAGGCGCTGGTCAAGCTGGCGCGGCACTTCGGCGTGCGGTTCCAACCCACGATCGGCATCATCCATCAGGCCCAGCCGCAGGCGAGTTTGGATCGGTTGGCCGAGACGCTGGATGGCGAAAATCTCTTTGTCCTCACCGCGCTGGTCAACGTCACCGGCCTCACCGGATCGGGGCTACTGGCCATCGGGCTGTGGCACCGGCTGTTTACCGCCGACGAGGTGTGGCAGGCGGCGCATGTCGATGAAGATTACCAGATCGGCCTATGGGGCCAGGATGAGGAAGCAGCCGCCCGCCGGGCGCAGCGGCGGGTCGAATTCGACACGGCCGTAGCCGTGCTGGATGCATTGCGGGCTTAGCCGACCACTTCGGCCCCATGCAGCGCGACAATTTCGGCTATCTCGGCCCTTTCCTCACCCTCCAGCGGACACACAAGGGTCGCGCCTGCTTCGATAGCCTGGTCGACCACCAAGGCCCGGCGGCTGGCTATAGCGATTGGCGCTGCGATCCCTGCAGCGATTAACGCCTCGATTGCCGGGACAATGCAGTCCAGCTCGCGCTGAACGCTGGCCGTGTCCCCGCTCGCCACTTCGATGATTTCGGCCCCGCCCGCCAATGCAACTCTGGCGCGTGACACGACATCGACGCCTGTGACGAGGCGGGCAATGCGGGGCGGTCTGGATGCGGAAGCGGCCATAGCGGGAGCCTAGCCGCCCACTGCCATCATTGCCAGCCGCGAGATTCCAGCGTGGACTTCAAAATCAGCGTCACCACGGCGATGAGGGCGAGCGTCGATGAGGCGGCGAAGGCGCCGGTGACGTTGAAATCGTTGAACAACTGGCTGATCTGCAGGGGCAGGGTATTGGTCTGGCCGCGAATGGAGCCGGAGACGACCGAGACGGCGCCGAATTCGCCCATGACCCGGGCATTGGTCAGCACCGCGCCATAAAGAAGCGCCCAGCGGATATTGGGCAGGGTGACGAAGCGGAACATCTGCCAGCCATTGGCGCCCAGCGAGAGAGCGGCTTCCTCGTCCTCGGTGCCTTGCTGCTGCATCAGCGGGATGAGCTCGCGGGCCACAAACGGCGCGGTGACGAACAGGCTGACCAGCACGATCGCCGCAACAGTGAACATGAGCTGGACGCCCATGCCTTGCAGCACCGGCCCGAGCAGGCCCTGGCCGCCATAGAGGAACAGATAGACCACGCCGGCCACGATGGGGCTGACCGAAGCGGGCAGCTCGATAATAGTGATGATCAATTGCCGTCCGCGAAAGCGGAAGCGAGTCACCAGCCAGGCCACGCAGATGCCGATGACGATATTGATCGGCACGACGATGACCGCCGTCAGCACCGTGAGGCCGATGGCGTGCAGCGTGGTGCGCTCGAGGATATTGGCAAAATAGACCCCAATGCCTTCGCGCAGGGCATAGGCGAAAATCAGCGCAACCGGCACCACCAGGATCAGCGCCGAGAGAACGACGGCAAGGCTGATCAGGGTAATTTCGGCAGGGGAGCGGGTGTGAACGCGCACTGTCATGGTCACGTGCTCCGGTCGGCGTAGCGCACTTGCCAGGATTGCAGCGCATTGGTGGCGAGCAGTGTCAGGAAGGCGGCGAGGAGCAGGACGAAGGCCAAGGCGGCGGCGCCTTCATAATTGAATTCGTCCAGGCGGATAAAGATCAAGAGAGAAACGATTTCGGTGAAGCCGGGCAGATTGCCGGCGATGAAAACCACGGCGCCGAATTCGCCGAGCGAGCGGGCGAAGGAGAGCACACAGCCGGTCATGAAGGCGGGCAGGATGGTGGGCCAGATGACGCGAGCAAAGACTTGCCAGCCGGTGGCGCCCAAGGTTTTGGCGGCTTCCTCATAGCCCGCTTCCACGTCTTCGAGCACCGGCTGGACGGTGCGAACCACGAAGGGAATGGAGGTGAAGCTCATGGCCATGATGATGCCAAGCTGGGTGTAATTGACCTTGAACCCGTTGGGTTCGAGGAATTGGCCATACCAGCCGGTTTGCGCGAACAGCGTCACGAGGACCAGCCCGGCAACGGCGGTGGGCAGGGCGAAGGGCAGGTCGACCAGGGCGTCGAGCAGGCGCTTGCCGGGAAAGCTGTAGCGGGTGAGCACCCAGGCCAGCAGCAGGCCAAAAAAGCCATTGAAAACAGTGGCGGCAAGCGCGGAACTGAACGTGATGCGATAGGCGGCCAGCGAGCGGTTGGAGGCGACGATGCGCCAGAATTCGGGCCACCCCATACCGCCCACCTTGAGCAGCATGGCCAGCAGCGGCAGCACGATGATAATCGTCAGATAAAGCATGGAGACGCCCAGCGTCAGCCCGAAGCCGGGCAGGAGGTGCTTGCTGCGTCGCGATGCCATCTTGGTCCTTCAAACGGTTTTGGCGTGGCAAGGGGCCACGCCAGGATTTGTGCAGCTGCGAGGCGATGCCTACTGGTTCAAGAACACCTTATCGAGCAGCCCGCCATCGGCGAAATGCTCCTCGGAAACCTTTTCCCAGCCGCCAAAGGCGTCTTCGACAGTGACGAGGCGAATGGCGGGGAAGTCGGCGGCGTGGGCGGCGGCGACTGTTTCGTTATGGACACGGTGGAAATTGGCGGCGGCGACTTCCTGGCCTTCGGGGGTGAAGAGGAAATCCAGATACGCCTTGGCGAGGTCACGGCTGCCGCGGGCATCGACCACCTTGTCGACGATGGCGACGGGGAATTCGGAGAGGAAGCTGACCGATGGGATCACGGCATCATATTTGTCTGCGCCAAGCTGCTTGCGCACGCCGAGCACTTCGGCCTCGAAGGTGACCAGCACGTCGCCCAGCTGGCGCTCGGTGAAGGCGGTGGTTGCGGCGCGGCCGCCGGTTTCGAAGACCGGAACATTGCTAAACAGCTTGGTGAGGAACGCCTCGATCTGAGCTTCGTCACCCTTGTATTCCTCATTCGCCCAGGCGCGGGCGGCGAGATAAGTGTAGCGGCCATTGCCGGAGGTTTTGGGATTGGGGAAGATGACCTGCACGCCATCGGCGGCCAGATCGCCCCAGTCCTTGATGCCCTTGGGATTACCGGCACGCACGAGGAAGGCGGGGAAGGAATAGAACGGCGCCGCATTATTGGGGAACTGCGTCGCCCAATCGGCCGCCACGAAACCGCCATCCACGAGCTTCTGGATATCGGTCACCTGATTGAAGGTGACGACGTCAGCCGCAAGACCTTCGAGCACGGCGCGAGCCTGAGCGGAGGAGCCGGCATGGGACTGGTTGACGGTGACCGTGGCGCCCGTGGCCGCATAGGCGGCGTTTTCGGCCTCGAACAGCTCGCGCGCAATGTCATAGGACGCGTTGAGAATGTCGGTGGGCTGGGCGAAAGTCGGGGTCGCGCCGAGGGCCAGGACGGCCACGGCGGTGGCGAGAAACTTGTTCATGTGACGCTGAAGCTCCAAAGGCGCGTATGCATTGGCAGTTTGATGCAATGGCAGCGATTGCGGCGTCAAAGGCTAAAGTCTTGGTTTGGATCAGTAATTTATAGCCTCGTCCTGTAGGGCAAAGACGTTGCGCAGCGGTGGTCAGTGGCGCGATAAAGTTCCGGTGATGCGGGCGGCGCCAGCGGTATATACTTAGCTCTTGCGCTAAGTGTTCGCGCCATGATACTTAGCCATATGGAAAACTATCAGCAACTCGATGGGATCTTTCAGGCATTGGCCGATCCGACGCGGCGGGCGGTGCTTAGCCGGTTGGGGCAGGGGCCGGCGAGCATCAGCGATCTGGCGCGGCCCTTCGACATGGCGCTGCCCTCCTTCATGAAGCACATCCGGTTTCTGGAGGGGAGCGGGCTGATCCAGACCCACAAGGCGGGGCGGGTGCGCACCTGCGCCATCGACAAGCGGCAGTTTGCGGCGGTGGAGGCCTGGTTGGCCGATCAGCGGGCGCTATGGGAAGGCCGCGCCGACCGGCTGGAGCAATTTGTTATCGCGGAACAGGACAAGGCAAAATGAGCAAAAAGAACCCCGAACTCGATCTGACGATCACGCGGGTGATCAAGGCGCCGCGCGCCGCCGTGTGGCGCGCCTGGACCGATCCGGCGCGTTTTGAAAAATGGTGGGTGCCAGAGCCGGCCTTATGCAAAGTGGTGGCAATGGACCTGCGGCCCGGCGGGGCGTTCACCACGCAGATCAGCGAGGATGGCGCCGCGTTTGGCGCTCACATCAATGGGTGTTTTCTGGCGGTGGACGAGGGCAAGCGGATCGTGTTCACCAATGCGCTGGTGGATGGCTGGCGCCCGGCGGCGCAGCCCTTCATGACCGCGATCATCACCCTGGCCGATCATCCCGAGGGCACGGAATATATGTCCTACGTGATGCACAAGGACCGGGCCGACCGGGACATGCATGCCGAGATGGGGTTTTATGACGGCTGGGGGACGGTGATGGGGCAATTGGCGAAATTGGTGGAAGCTTCCCAGTAGACCTCATCCTGAGCTTGTCGAAGGACGAGGTCGTGGCATCTAAGCCTCCACTCGCGCGACCTCGTGGTTCGACGGGCTCACCATGAGGTCTCATTCCACTCCGATGCTTCCCCCAACGTGGTGTCATTCCCGCGAAAGCGGGAACCTCTGTTTACTTCACCATCCCGGAACGGAGGTTCCCGCTTTCGCGGGAATGACACTGTGGGGTGGGCGTCACAGTGGCGGCGGATAGAAATAGAAAAAAGCCGCTCCTGACTGGAGCGGCCTTCTGCATTTGAGTCCGAAAACCAGCGTAACCCGCTGCTAGTTCAGCACTTTCGCTGGCTCAGCGAACAAATCATATTCGTCGCTACCAGTAACCGTCACCGAAACCAGATCGCCCACCTTGATGCCATCGGCCTTGGCCACGATGACCTGGCCGTCAATGTCGGGGGCGTCCCACTTGGAGCGGGCGATAACGCGGTTATTGTCGGGATCGACGTCGTCGACCAGCACGTCGATGGTGCGGCTGACCTTTTTGGCGAGCTGACCGGCGGAGACATTCTGCGCTACTTCCATCAGCCGTTCCCAGCGATCCTGCGCCACGTCGTCCGGCACGATGCCGTCGAGTTCATTGGCCGGGGCGCCTGTCACGGGCTCGTATTTGAAGCAGCCGGCGCGATCAATCTCGGCTTCCTCGATGAAGTCGAGCATCATCTCGAAATCGTCCTCGGTCTCGCCGGGGAAGCCGACGATGAAGTTGGAACGCACAGTCAGATCAGGGACTTGGCGCTTCCAGTCGAGAATGCGATTCAGCGTCTTTTCCTGATGCGCCGGGCGCCGCATGGCCTTGAGGACCTTGGGGGAGGCGTGCTGGAAGGGGATGTCCAGATAGGGCAGAACCAGGCCTTCGGCCATCAGCTCCATCACCGCGTCGACATGCGGATAGGGATAGACATAGTGCAGGCGCACCCAGGCGCCGAGCTGGCCGAGTTCCTTGGCCAGGTCGTAGAACTTGGCCTTGACGGGGCGGCCGCGATAATTGCTCTCGGCGTATTTGATATCGACGCCATAGGCGCTGGTATCCTGCGAGATGACCAAGAGTTCTTTGACGCCGCCGCGGATCAGGCCTTCGGCCTCGCCGAGAATGCCGGCGGCGGGACGGGAAGCCAGGTCGCCACGGATCTGGGGGATGATGCAGAAGGAGCAGCGATTGTTGCAGCCTTCGGAAATCTTCAGATACGCGTAATGGCGCGGGGTGAGCTTGAGGCCCTGCTCGGGAACAAGGTCGATGAACTTGTTCGGCACCGGCGGCAGATGCTCATGCACCGCGTTGACGACGTTTTCGTATTGATGCGGGCCCGAAATGGCGAGCACCGACGGATGGGTCTTTCGGATCAGCTCTTCTTCGACGCCGAGACACCCGGTGACGATAACGCGGCCGTTTTCGTTGAGCGCTTCCCCGATGGCTTCGAGCGATTCCTGCTTGGCGGAATCAAGGAAGCCGCAGGTATTGACCAGCACGATATCGGCGCCGGCATAGTCGCGTGAAAACGAATAACCCTGCGAGCGCAGGGTGGACATGATGCGCTCGCTGTCGACGAGGGCTTTGGGGCAGCCGAGGCTGACGAGGCCAATTTTTGGCGCTTGGCTCATGTGAGCAGGATTTCCAATGCGTGGATTTGTTGGGCGCGTCATATAGAAAGTTTGACGGTTACGCAATGTGACTGTCCCTCGCCACGCGCGGGGCTGACCTGCCAGGCGTGGCGAACACGGCATCTTGAACACGCGAAAAGGTGAACAGTGCGTCCGGCATTGTTCGGGTTTGCGCTTGCAAGCGGTTGAGTTAGTGGAGAATTTGCCTAAGCGTCACCGGGATTCGTTCCCTGCGCAGCACTCAACGCTCACAAGGATCACTGAATGTTCGATCGTCTCTCCGCCTACGCGCCGCGGGCCCTCGCCGTGCTGCGCATTATTGCCGCCCTGTTGTTTATCGCCCATGGCACGCAGAAGTTGCTGGGTTTCCCCGCGACCGACATGAGCCCACCCGTTTTCTCGATCTTCTGGTTTGCCGCGATCATCGAAATCGTGACCGGCGTGCTGATTGCCATCGGCTTTTTCACCCGTCCGGCCGCCTTCATCGCTTCGGGCACCATGGCTTTTGCCTATTTCATCGTGCATGCGCCGATGAACTTCTTCCCCGTCAACAATGGCGGCGATGCAGCAATCCTGTTCTGCTTCGTGTTCCTCTATCTGGTCTTTGCCGGTCCGGGCGCCTGGAGCGTCAACAAGCAGTAAGCTTGCAAACGTAATGAAAAACCCGCCGGGACATGGGTCCCGGCGGGTTTTTTGTGCTTTGAACTCCGCTTCTAGCTCGCATCCTTGGGCGGCGGGGTGCGCTTGGCGGTGCGGCGGGGCTTGAACACTTCGCCCGAGCTGGTGGCCGGTGCGCGGGGCGCATCGGGCGAGGGCTGCGCAGGCGGCACATAGGGGGCCGGGTCAGTCGCCGGGGTGATATATTCGTCGGCCTCGGCATAGTCGGCGTCTTCGCCTTCCTCGGCGAGGTCACGAATGGCGTCGCGCACTTCATCGAGCAGCGAGGCCGAATAGCGCGAGCGATTGACCGTCTCTCCACTCGCCTCATTGGTCTTGAACCACACCAGCAGCGCCTCGCAGGCAATGCGCAGGCTGACCAGCGCGAGCAGGCCGAACACGGCGATCTCGAGCAGGCCCCACAGGCCATTGCCGAAGCCGAACCCGAAGCTCCAGAACAAATGGCTGACCGCCCAGAGCAGGATGCCGGCCAATCCCAATGCGTAGAGAATCGGCACCAGCTTTGGCGACAGAATCGCGTCGAGCCGGAACAGGGTTTGGCGCGTAAACAGGCGCTTCAGGTCATCCAGGGTCATTTCAGGCTCCTTCCGAGGCTCGATTCGAGCTTAACCGCAACTTGGGCAAGTCAGCTAGCCGAAACAAGGCTTTCCGTTGCCGAACTCATTGTCGGCCCAAAGCGCTGTTCGAAACACCGGCGCAGCACCGAATCGACTTCGGGCATGGAGACGAGCTGACCCAGATCCTCAAAGCTAGTCACGCCCTGGTCGGTAATGCCGCAGGGGACGATGCCGTCATAATGGGTGAGATCAGGGTCCACATTGAGCGAAATGCCGTGGAAGGTCACCCATTTGGAGACGCGCACGCCGATGGCGGCGATCTTGTCTTCCTTGCCGGCGCCCTTGTCCGGCCGGTCGACCCAGACGCCGATGCGGCCCGCGCGGCGCTCGCCGGCAATATTGTGGGCGGCCAGCGTGTCGATGACCCAGCCCTCGAGCCCCTGCACCAGGCACCGGATATCGCGGCCGCGTTCACGCAGGTCCAGCATGATATAGGCCACGCGCTGGCCGGGACCGTGATAGGTATATTGCCCGCCGCGCCCCGCATCATAGACCGGCAGGCGGTCCGTCAGCAGATCGCCCGGCACTGCCGAGGTGCCGGCCGTATAAAGGGCAGGGTGCTCCAGCAGCCACACGGCTTCGCCCGCCTCGCCGGCTGCAATGGCCGTGGCGCGAGCCTGCATGGCCGCAAGCGCTGCCGGATAGGGCACGGGTTCGGACGAAATCAGCCATTCCACCGGCTTGTGGTCGGCGCGGATGAGTTTGCTGGTGCTCTCGCAGCCGCCGGGAGGTGTCGTTAACGCTTCCATAACCATAAATGCCTGACGATCATGAGACAGAGATTCCGCGCGCCTATCGTGCTGCGGACGAGGTTGCTGACTTATCTATGAGCACATTAGACAATATTGAAGTGGACATCACCGTCGAGCTTGGCGCGACGACCATGCCGATCCACCATTTGCTGCGCATGGGCCGCGGCGCGGTGATCGAGCTGGACGCGATGGAAAACGATCCGCTCAATATCTACGCCAATAACACATTGATCGCCCATGGCGAGGTCAGCGTCGAAGAAGGCCACCTGCGGGTGCTGATCTCGCAAAAGGCCGTCAAGCGGGGCTAGGACTTGCCGCAGGGCCAGTCCGGGACTAGCTTGATGGCTCTTTAAGGAAATACGCAGATGCTGCAATCCCATATCGTCGTCGTAGGTGAAAGGTGCATGGTCCGGTAGCGGAAGCCATATCCGTTCGCCATGCGCCCCCGAACAATCGTTCGGGGGCTTTTTTGTTTTTGGAGGATGAAAACCGATGCGCCAGGCAAGCGCCCCGCCGGCTCTGACCACGCTGATCCTGATCACGGCGACCTCCGTGGTAACGCTGAACATGATCGTGCCCTCGCTGACCAATATCGCGCGCGATCTGGATGCGGACTATGCCCTGGTCAGCCTCGCACTAGGCGGCTACCTCGCCGTCACGGCTGCCGTCCAGCTCGGCGTTGGACCGCTTGCCGACCGGATTGGCCGGCGGCCGGTCTTGCTGGTAGCGCTGGCCGTGTTCACGCTCGCTTCGCTTGGCTGTGCCATGGTGCAGAATGTGTGGATGCTGCTGGCGTTCCGCGTGCTGCAGGCCGCGGTGGTGTCTGGCTATGTGCTGTCGCTGGCGATCGTTCGCGACACCAATGAAGGGAGCGATGCTGCGCGATTGCTGGGCCGCATCAGCATGGCCATGGCGCTGGCGCCCATGTTGGGGCCGATGCTGGGCAGCGTGCTGGACGCAGCCTTCGGCTGGCGCATGATCTTCGTGCTTTATGCCGTAGCTGGGGCAGGGCTGCTATACCTGGCCTGGACAGATGTGGGCGAAACCATCCGGCCTTCTGCAAAGCCTGACGAGAGACGATTGAGCACGCTGCTCGGCAAGCCAGTGTTCTGGAGCTATGCGCTATGCACGGCCTTCTCGACCGGTGCCTTCTACATATTCCTGGCCGGAGCCCCGCTGATTGCCACCGCCGTTTTCGGCATTGGCACGGCCGAGCTCGGCATGTTTGTCGGCAGCATCACGGCTGGTTTCATCGCGGGTGCTTGGCTGGCGGGGCGTCTCGCCGGCCGGTATTCGCCCGCGACGATTATGCTGATGGGCCGGATCTTTGCCTGCCTGGGGCTTGCCGCGGGCCTGGTCTTGGTCGCTATGGGCCATCTGTCGCCGCTCCTCTATTTCGGGTCCACGATCTTTGTCGGCCTGGGCAATGGCATGACCATGCCGAACAGTAATGCCGGAGCCATGTCGGTACAGCCGCGGCTGGCGGGAAGCGCGGCGGGCATAATCGGCGCGCTGACCGTGCTGGGCGGGGCATTGATGACGACGGGGACCGGGCTGGCATTGTCCGGCCAGCCATCGCCCATGCTCCTGCTGTGGCTGATGCTGCTGGCTTCGTTCATGGGCCTGCTGGCGGCGGTTGCGGCCATCAGGCTGAGCAAGCCCGTGCCCAGCGGCCAGCCGGCCTAGGGTGGCGGAGCGCCCCCCAATCCACAGCTTTCGCGGAATCTCGATTTAACCGCTTGAGGTTGGGTAAGACCTTTGCTACATCCCCACTCGCTTCGGGCCTTCGGGAACGGAGCCTACCAAGCGTGCGGTCGTGGCGGAATTGGTAGACGCGCAGCGTTGAGGTCGCTGTGCCCGAAAGGGCGTGGAAGTTCGAGTCTTCTCGACCGCACCAAATATTCAAAAAAGCCGTGTAATCTCTGGATTACGCGGCTTTTTGATTCCTGGTCCATTTCGATGTCGCGGAGCGGGCATGTCGGCTCTGCGCGTTTTTCGCGTGAGAACGCCGAACCGGGATGATATTGCTGCCGCATGTACACACCACCCGCCTTTCGTGAAGACGACCCCCAGGCCCTGCGCCAGATCATGCGCGAGACCAGGCTTGCCACGCTGGTGACCGCCACGGCCGAGGGCCTGATGGCAACGCCGCTACCGCTTATTCTGGATGAGAATGAGGGTGAGCATGGCGTGCTTTATGGGCATTTGGCCAAGGCCAACCTGCAGTGGAAAGCGCCGGTTAGCGGGGATGCGCTGGTCATCTTTTCGGGGCCGGATGCCTATGTCACGCCGTCCTGGTACGCCGCCAAGCAGGAACATGGCAAAGTCGTTCCGACCTGGAATTACGTGGCCGTACACGCCCATGGTCCGATCGAGTTTTTCGAGGATGAAGCGCGCCTGTTCGACGCAGTCTCCCGGCTCACCCATCTGCATGAGCAGCCGCGAGAGAAGCCTTGGGCCGTCACCGATGCGCCCGCCGAATATATCCGCGCGCAGTTGAGGGGCATTGTCGGCCTGCGCTTGCCGATCAGCCGTATCGAGGGCAAGCGCAAGATGAGCCAGAATCGCCCGGAGGCCGACCGGAGCGGCGTGGCGGCCGGTCTTGCCGGCAGCGAGCGGAACAGCGACCGCGATGTCGCCACCATGATACCGACGGGACCCAATCATGCCTGATAGCAGCCAATTGATCCTCTATTTCGGCGCCTGCCTGTTGCTGGCGATCACGCCGGGGCCGGGTATTTTCTATGTTGCCGCCCGCACGCTGGCCGGCGGCCGCGCCGAGGGCATTGCCTCCAGCTTCGGCAATGGGCTGGGCGGCATGGTGCATGTTCTGGCTGGGGCGCTGGGCGTATCGGCCATCGTGCTGGCCAGCGCCGAGCTGTTCACCGCCCTGAAATTTGCCGGGGCGGCCTATCTGGTCTGGATCGGCATTCGCACCATCCAGGCGGCGCGGCGCGATGCCCGCGTGGCACTGGGCGGGGAGCTGGTGGCTTCGGCGGTCGGGGCCGGGCGGGCGTTCCGCGAGGGGGTGCTGGTCGAAGCACTCAATCCCAAGACGGCAGCATTTTTCCTCGCCTTCATTCCCCAGTTCATCGATACCGCGGCGGGCAATGTGGCGCTGCAATTCGTGGCCCTGGGCACCGTCTCGGTGGTGCTGAACACCCTGGCCGATATCGTCGTGGCCTTTGCGGCCAGCCGCATTCGCGCCGGGGCGGCGGCTAATCCCTCGCTGGTGCGGCGGCTGCGCGAGGCTTCGGGCGGCGCGATGATCGCGCTGGCGGGTGTGCTGGTGTTGGCCCGGCGCCCGTCCTGACGGAAAGCACCGGAAAGGAAAAAGGCCGCCTGTTGAGGCGGCCTTTTGCATTATGGGGAAGGCGTCGCGGGCGCCGGTTCAGCAGGCGGCGGCGTGGTCGCCGGCGTGCTGGTGTCGGCCGGGGGCGTACCACCACCGGCAGGGGCGTCGCCGCCACAGGCCGCCAGGGCGAGCGCCATCATCAGGGCTGCCGGGGCGATGAGGAATTTGGACATGGGATCACCTTTGTTGTTTGATCTTGGTCGTTCACACATCAGTGAGCTAAGCGGCATAATCGGGCAAAAGTTGGGACCCAAGGTGTTTTTGCCGTGGCGACTTACGCTCCGCCTGGCGCCGGACGCTGAGCAATCAGCGATTTGGGCGCCTTGAAGCGCCAGGCATCTTCCAGCCGCAACGAAAGTTCTTCATCGGCTATGGCGGGCAGGCGGATCAGTACGGCCGCATAGCCGATATAATGGGGCGTCTCGAAATAGATTTGCGGCGAGATTTCCATCAACAGGGTCTTCTGCTCGGCCGGACACAGCAGCACGAGGGTATCGGCGTCCTTGAGGCGGACGATGAGCTTGCCGCGCACCTTGAGTGCCGGCGTGCCATAGCTGGTGGAGCGGGTGATGCCCGGCAACTGGCGGGCCTGGGCCAAGGCATGCACGCGCTCGAAGACGGTATCGAGGTCACTGGCGTCGCTCATCGGACTTTCCTCCCAATGCTCTGATTTTTCGGTACTTGTTGACCGAAAAACGCCGCCCCCAGTCTGGCGCATTGTGAGCCGATTGGCTACAGGTGGGCCTGCCCCCGACACCAGCGACACAAAGGGCCTCCAGTGAGCACAGATAGTGAAACCGTGCCCGGCCCAGAGGTCGGGATTGATCCCGATGCGCTGCGCGATGCGGAGGACCGCATCAGTCCGCTGTGGCTGGAACGTCTGCGCGCCTATTTGGATGCGGGGCGGGGGGATGATGTCGCCGCGGTGATGGAGCCGCTGCATGCCGCCGATGTCGGCGACGTGCTCGAATCGCTCGATGCCGAGGAGCGGCTGGCGCTGGTGCGCATGCTGGGCGACCGGTTCGACTATTCGGCACTGACCGAGGTGGACGAGAGTGTCCGCGTCGAGCTGATGGACGAGCTTTCCAACGCCGATATTGCGCGCGGCGTGACGGGATTGGACAATGACGACGCCGTCGCCATTCTCGAAGATCTCGAGCAGGTCGACCGCGACGAGGTTCTCTCGCAACTGCCAACCTTCGAGCGGCTGAGCCTCAAGCGCAGCCTCGATTTCCCCGAGGAATCCGCCGGCCGGCGGATGCAGACCGATTTCATCGCCATTCCGCCATTCTGGACGGTGGGGCAGACCATCGACTATCTGCGCACCGAGCCCGATCTGCCCGACGAATTCTACCAGATCTACGTGGTCGACGCGTCCTATCAGGTGCTGGGCACCATTCCGCTCGACAAGTTCCTGCGTGCGGCACGGGTGGTCTCCATCGAGACTCTGATGAACACCAATTTCGTCC
Organism: Devosia sp. ZW T5_3; assembly: GCF_044987315.1. Taxonomy (NCBI): domain Bacteria; kingdom Pseudomonadati; phylum Pseudomonadota; class Alphaproteobacteria; order Hyphomicrobiales; family Devosiaceae; genus Devosia; species Devosia sp. ZW T5_3. The sequence goes on along the minus strand of NZ_JBJDRE010000004.1, from coordinate 54,521 downwards.
TGGTTGACGCCAATGAGGACCAGGAAGAAGCGGCGCGCGATTTCGAGCGCTACGATCTGGTCGAAGTGGGCGTGGTGGACGAGAGCAAGCGGCTGGTCGGCGTGTTGACCATCGACGATATCGTCGACGTCATCCACGAAGAGGCCGACGAAGACATCAAGCTGCTGGCCGGCGTGGGCGACGAGGATATTTCCGACACGACGATCGATACGGTGCGCAGCCGCGTGCCTTGGCTGGTGGTCAACCTGTTTACCGCAGTGGCCGTCTCCTACGTCATCGGCCTGTTCGATGGCACGATCGAGCAGATGGTGGCCCTGGCCGTGCTGATGCCCATCGTCGCCTCGATGGGCGGTAATGCCGGCACCCAGACCATGACGGTGACCGTGCGGGCGCTGGCCATGCGCGAGCTGGATGGGCGGCGCCTGCGCCGGCTGATCACCCGCGAAATGGTCGTGGGCCTGGCCAATGGTGTGATCTTTGCCGTGCTGATCGGCCTGGTCACCTGGCTGCGCTTCGGCAATATCGAACTGGGCGGCGTGATTGGGCTGGCCATGGTGATCAATCTGATCGTGGCCGGCACGGCCGGCATTTTGATCCCGCTGGCGCTGGACAAGCTCAAGGCGGACCCGGCGATTGCCTCGGCGGTGTTTGTGACTACGATTACCGACACAGTGGGGTTCTTCGCATTCCTCGGTATTGCGGGGCTGTGGTTCGGGCTGTTCTAAATGGTTGAGCCCGGCAAGATCATCTTTGTGCATGGCGCCTCGAGCAGCGGTAAATCCACCATTGCGCGGGGCATCCAGGCGCAGATCGGGCTGCCGTTCTGGCACATTTCCATCGATCACCTGCGGGATGCGGGCGTGCTGCCCATGGCCCGCTTCAAGAGCCGCGAATTCGACTGGAAAGCGGCACGAGCGCCGTTTTTTGACGGGTTTCACCGCTCGCTTGTGGCCTATGCGGCGGCGGGCAATAATCTGGTGCTCGAGCATATTCTGGATACACCGGGCTGGCTGGACGAGCTGGTTACGCTATTCGCTCCCTTCGAGGTATTTTTCATGGGCGTGCATTGCCCATTGCCGCTGCTGATCGAGCGGGAAAAGGCCCGAGGCGACCGGCCGCTGGGCAGTGCCGAGCAGGATTTCCATACTATCCACCGAGGCATGGAATATGACTTTGAGGTGCACACCGACTCGGACGCCCAGGGCAATGTCGAGCGGGTGATTGCGGCTTGGGAAAGTCGTACCGGCCCATCATTTTTTGCCCGACGGGCGATGGCGTCAGGCGCCGCTCAATATCGCTAAAATGCCGGGATTTCGGGTTGGAACGCCTTAACCGCGCCCGGAATCAAGCCTGTGGACTGTGGCAACTTCGCCGCTTGCAAAGCATTTATGACGCAGTTAACGATTCATGACCGGGTGTGACCCCTGCGCGTCAGTGGCGTCGCGAACCGGAAGTGAACGGCTGACAAGGAGCGATCTATGCGAAGTCAACCGAAGGCCAATATGTGGCGAGCAGCGACCTGGACCATGGTCTGCCTGCTCTCGATGGGACTGGTTTTCTCCGTAATTGCTGGCGTCTAGGCGCTAGAGTTCTTCACTCACACGATTTAGGAGGGCGCCCAAGCCACTGGGGCGCCCTTCTTGCTTAGGAAACAATGATGAAGCTGCTGATCGGCAATCGCAATTATTCCACCTGGTCGCTGCGGCCCTGGCTGGTCCTCGCTCATTTCGACATTCCATTCGAGGATGAAGTGCTGCAACTCTCCGGCGAAGGCTGGCGCGAAACGCTGGCGGCGCGTTCGCCCACCGGCAAGGTGCCGGTGCTGGTCGATGGCGATCTGGTCATCCCCGAGACGATTGCGATCATCGAATATCTGGTCGATCTTTATCCCGACAGAGCCATCTGGCCGGCCGATCTGCGGCAGCGGGCAATAGCCCGCGCAGCGAGTGCGGAAATGCATTCGGCGTTCCAGTCGCTGCGCAACCATGCGCCGATGAATTTGCGCGCCGCCCACCCCGGCAAGGTCAATATCGACACTGTCAGCAAGGACCTGCACCGGCTAGAAACCCTGCTAGGCGGCCCGCTGACCCAGTCGGGCGGCCCGTTCCTGTTCGGCGAATTCACCGCGGCCGACGCGATGTTCGCCCCGGTGGCCACCCGCATTCGCACTTATTCCCTGCCGGTTTCCGATCTTCTGAACGCCTATGTCGAAGCCATTTACAGCCTGCCGGCCTTCCAGCAATGGCTGGCATTGGCCCTGCGCGAGCCGTGGATCGTCGATGACGACGAAATCGACGTGATCCAGGGACGCGTCAAGCCGGGGACGCTCGCATGATCCACATGGTCAAACTCAGCGTCGGGGTGGCCAGCCTGGCGGAACTCGAAAGCTATCGCGACGAGCGCGCCCATTGGTGGGGCGCCGATTACGGTGAGGACGTGCATGTCCACCGCACCCGCATGCGCCCCAAGCGTGCCGAGGAGATGGAGGGCGTGTCCTCGATCTATTGGGTCATCGCCGGCGCCATCGTCTGCCGCCAGCCCATCCTGCGCCTGGCGCCCTATACCGATGCCGAGGGCAAGGATTATTGCGACATCATCATGAGCCGCGACATGGTGCGCACCGTGCCGTATCCCAAGCGCCCTTTCCAGGGCTGGCGCTACCTCCGCCCCGAGGACGCCCCGCCCGACCTGGGCGCCAATGAAAATGCCGAAGCGCTGGCCTTGGCAGCGGATCTGGCGAAGCTGGGATTGATCTGATCAGGCCATGACCGGATAGCTGGCGGCGAAGGCGGGAAGCGCGTTAGCCTTGGCCGAAAGAGCAGCCAGAACTGGCCGCGGCTGCTGCACCAGCGCCGGATGCGCCGTGGCAATGAAGTCGTGGGCGCAGACCATGGCGATGATCGCCCCTCTGGGATAGTCGTTCGCCAGCCACTCGGCACTGGTGGCCAGCGTTTCCAGATGATCGAGTCCGGCAGTGATCTGCTGGCTCAGCCGCGCACGCCAATCCGGCCACTGAAACTCCGGCGGCCGGCGAATAGCCTCATAGACCAAGGCGACGCCCTTTTCGGCCACGCCATTGGCATAGCCGGCTATCTGGAGATGCGCGATTCTGCTAAGGCCATCGGCCGGGAACAGGCGCTTTCCCTCCGCGGCCGTCTGGTCGAGATAGTCGATAATGGCGGAGGTCTCGATCAGGTCCATGCCGTCATCGAGGCGCAGCACCGGGACGCGGCCAAGCGGATTGGCGTCGGTGATGCCGCCAAAATCGGACTGCAGCACATTGACGATCTGGCGCTCAAAGTAGCGGCCTTGCAGCGTAAGCGAGATCGCCACGCGCCGCACGAATGGCGAGAGCCTGCCGCCGAATAGAATCATGGTGCTAGGTCCTGATGAGTAGTCGCTAGAATGATAAGCGCCTGCGCAATCTTGCAAGTAGACCTCATCCTGAGCTTGTCGAAGGACGAGGGCGTGGCACGCAAGCCTCCACTCGCTCGACCTCGTGGTTCGACAGGCTCACCATGAGGTCTTTAGAGGCACCTTCTCCCACACAGAAACCACCGCGTTAACCGACCCTTAACCATGCGGGTTCGATGTGTTGATCAAGAGTTAATCGTTCCTGATTTGGAGACGGCGATGGGGCAGGGGGCACATGTCATTGTGGTGGGCAATGAGAAGGGCGGGTCGGGCAAGTCGACCACGGCGTTTCACCTCGCCATTTACCTGATGCACCATGGCTATCGCGTTGCCACCATCGACGTGGACAGCCGACAGCAGACCTTCACCCATTATGTGCGCAACCGCCGCGCCTGGACGCGGGAGCGGGGCCTCGATGTGCCCAATCCCAAGCATTTCCATCTGCCGACGGCCTGGGGCGATTCCATCAAGGACAATCAGCAGGCCGAGCTGGCGGTGTTCCGCAAGGCGATCGCCGAGGTGGATGGGGCCGTCGATTACCTGGTGATCGACACGCCCGGCTTTGACACCAATCTGACGCGACTGGCCCATACCATGGCCGATACGCTGGTGACCCCGCTCAATGACAGCCTGATCGATCTCAACGTGCTGGCGCGGGTCGATCCCGAGACGGGCGAGCCGGTCGAAACCAGCCATTATGCACGGCTGGTGCAGCGGGCGCGCTCGGAGCGGCTGGCCGCGGATGGCAAGAACATCGATTGGGTCCTGGTGCGAAATCGCATTTCCATGCTGGGCTCGCGCAATGCCAATCAGGTGCATGCGACACTGGAGCGGATCGGCACGCGCTTCGGCGCCAGGGTGGCCGATGGCATTGCCGAGCGCGTGATCTTCCGCTCGCTGTTTGCCAGCGGCATGACGGTGTTCGATCCGCTGGAGGAGGTTGCGCTGGGCGGCGCGCCCTCAATGTCCCATGTCAGCGCGCGACAGGAATACCGCAATCTGGTGGGAGCGCTTCAGCTCCCAGTGAGACAGCGGATGGCGGCATAGGCTCCGCCTGATCAGCAATATTTGTAATAGGCCCACCCTTGCCCGGTGGCGCGAAACACTGACACTTGCCGGACGTAGTAGGAGTGATTTGCCGTGCGACAGGGCCCGCATGTCATCGTCGTCGGCAATGAAAAGGGCGGGTCGGGCAAATCGACTACGGCCTTTCATCTGGTCATCTACCTGCTTTACCAGGGCTATCGGGTCGCTTCGATCGATGTGGATAGTCGCCAGCAGACCTTCACCCACTATGTGCGCAATCGGCGCGACTGGGCGAGGGCACACGGCTTGAGCCTGCCGCATCCGACCCATTTCCACCTGCCATTGGCGCAGGGGGATTCGGTAAAGGAAAATCACGGCCGCGAGTTCGAGATGTTCCGCCAGGCGATAGGCGAGGTGGAGGACGATACCGATTTCCTGGTGATCGACACACCGGGCTTCGACACCAATCTGACGCGGCTGGCGCATTCGCTGGCCGATACGCTGGTCACCCCAGTCAATGACAGCCTGATTGATCTCAACGTGCTGGCGCAGATGGACCCGGTGACGGGCGCCCCACGCGAAATGAGTCATTATGCCCGGCTGGTGCAGCGAGCCCGCTCGGAGCGGCTGGCCATCGATGGCAAGACCATGGATTGGGTGCTGGTGCGCAATCGCATCTCGATGCTGTCTTCGCGCAGCATGCGCCAGGTGCAGACCATGCTGGAGCGGATCGCCGCCCGCTTCGGCTGTCGCGTCGCCGAGGGCATTGCCGAACGCGTGGTGTTCCGCTCGCTGTTTCCCATGGGCCTGACAGTGTTCGACCCGCTGGACGAGGCGCTATTGGGCGGCGCGCCATCGCTGTCGCATGTGGGCGCGCGCGAGGAATATCGCGCGCTGGTGTCGGCACTGCATCTGCCGGTCAAAGCCCGAGCCAAGGTGTCCGCCGAGGGGTAACGAGAGTGGGGCTTAGGCCACCAAATTCGCCAGCACAATCTCCCGCCACACCCGGTTGGGCGTCACCCAGGCATCCCATTCATTGTAATGGCCCGAATAGATGACGACGGCCACGCCAGCGTCCGGCATGAGCCACAGCCGCTGGCCGCCGTTGCCGAAGCCGGCCGCCCAGTTGCGCTCTCCGGAAAGAGCCGGCGTGGGCGCTTCACCGAGAAACCACAGCCGGCCATAATGCAGCCCGTCGCCGGTCTCGATGGCCGGCTTCAGCGATGCCTCGATCCAGCCCTGCGAGACGATGCGGCGTCCCTCGTGCTCGCCGCCCTTGAGCACCATATTGCCGATCCGCAGCAGGTCGCGCGGGCACAGTCTTAGGCCGGAGGCGGCGGAGGCGACGCCATCGGGGCCTCTATTCCATTCGAATTGCTCGATGCCGAGCGGGCCGAACAGCGTTTCGCGGGCAAAATCGGGCAGCGACTGCCCAGTACCGCGGGCGATAAGTGCGCCGATCAGCGCCACGCTGCCGCCGGAATAGATCCAGCGCGTGCCCGGCTCGGCGACCACAGGCTGTTCGAGGATAAAGCGATAGCGATCCGGCACATTTTCCATGGCAATTTCGCTATTGAGCGGGTCGGTATAGGGGCGGTTCTCGTCCCATAGCAGCCCCATGCTCATGGTCAGGGCATGTTCGATCGTAATGCCGGCTTTGGACGTGTCGGCCTGCAGGTCGGGATAATCGGGGAATTGGGCAAGCAGCGAAGCCTCGGGCGGCGGCACCAGGCTCCGGTCGAGCGCTATGCCATAGAGCAGGCTAACCACGCTCTTGGTGACCGAGCGGAGGTCATGCAGCGTCTGCGCATCGAAAGCGACGTTCCCGAGCGGCTTGCCCCAGTTCTCGTCGCGGCCAGTGTAATAGGTTTCGAGCGCCAATTCGCCATTGTGCCCAACAAGCACGGCATGCAGGTGGCGAAGCAGACCGGACTCGATGCCGGCTGCGAGCTTGCGAGGCAAGTCGGGGGAGAAGGATTGCAGCATCGGGCGCTCCACGGTTGGGTGTGGAGCCTAGTGAAACTTCGGGGGAAAATTCAAGGGCGCGTGGTGCGCGTCACGCTATCCTCCCCACCGCGTCACCCTCGGGCTCGACCCGAGGGCCGCTCGTCGCCTGTGCCGGATTGAGAGTGGCCCTCGGATCAAGTCCGAGGGAGATACGGTGGGCGGGGCAGCATTGCAGATGGCTAGGAGACCTCAGTTAGCCTACCGCTTGCCAAAGCTCATGCGCAGCGCGCGCTTGCCGCCGGGGGCGAACACATCGATGTCGATATGGACCGGCTCCTGCACCATGCGGCGGGTGCGGGCGGAGAGGGCCAGCACGACGCCGAGCAGGTCGCCGACGCCGCGGCGGCGGGGCAGCATGCGGCCGGTCATTCCGGCCAGCACGCGGTTGCGCGCGGCCATGTCGTCCGAGGTCAGGGCTGAGCGGCCAATGAAACTGGCAAGCTCGGCGAGGGCAGTACGTTCGCTCATTGGGCTACTCCAAACACAGGCACCAATTTGCTTCCCTGGTCACCGGCGATGCGTGCCGCCGGTCATTCTCGTTATCTCGTTAGCTCTGCATGGCCAGGCAGGACAGGTTCTGCTGCTTGAGCTGGTTGCACATGGCCGTGGCTCCGTCGCGATCGCCAAAGCCGACAAAGCGAGCGCGGAAGAAGGTCTGGCCGTTCTTTTCGAAGCGCTCCACATAGGAGCGGAAATCACCGAGCGTGCCGACCTTGCCGGCAGCATCCGAGAGCATGGCGCGGGCGCTGTCTTCCGACGGGCCGGCGCCGATCTGCACGACCCAGCCACCGGGTGGCACGTCGCTGGCAGCAACCTGCACCGAGCCCGAGGTCATCAGGTCGACAGGCTGTTCCTGCGCGGCGGCGGGCGCCTGCATTTCGAGCGGGGCGGAGGGCGCAGTCTGGCCAAGGGCGGCCGGGGGCGCACCCAGATTATAGGTATCGCTCAACCAGGCGCCAATTACGTCCTGGCTGGGATATTCCGGCTGCGGCGCCTGGCTGGGTGCCGCCAGGATATTGGCGGCCTGCACGGCAGGCTGCAGGCCCAGATCGGCCGGCATGGGCTGCGGCACAGGGGCGGCATTGGCCACGGCCACTTCCGGCGCCATGGCAGCGCGTGGCTGGGCCTGGGCGCCGTTGGCGGCCACCAGTTGAGCCAGGCGGAAGCCGGGCAGGGGCATGGGCTGCACGAACACCGGCTGGCTCGGTTGGGCGACGGCGACTTGAACGGTGGCGCTGCCCTGGCGGCCCGGCTGGGGGATCATTGCGGTCTGCAGGTAATTGCCCTGGCGGCTCTTGGGCAGGTAATTGGCAACGAGCTGGCGGACCTTCTCATCGCGGGCGCCGCTGGAATTGAAGCCGAAGGCGACCACGACGATATGGCGATTGTCGCGGCGGGCGGCGGTCAGCAGGTTGGAGCCGGCGGCATTGATATAGCCGGTCTTGATACCGTCGACGGCGCCCATATAGCCCAGCACGCGATTGTGGTTGCCATAGGTGTTCTTGCCGTAGCTGAAGCTCTTGGTCTGGAAGAATTCGTAATAATTCGGGAAGTGCTGGTAGACGGCAATGCCCAGGATGGCCTGGTCGCGCACGGTGGTGATCTGGCCGCCATCGGGCAGGCCGGAGGCGTTGCGATATGTGGTGTTGCGCATGCCCAGGGCGCGCGCCGTGGCGGTCATGCGTTCGGCAAACTTTGCTTCCGAGCCCGAGATATGCTCGGCGATGACGCGGGCCATGTCATTGGCCGACAGGGTCACCAGCGCCTTGATGGCGTCTTCCACGGTAATGGTCGAGCCGGCGCGCAGGCCCAGCTTGGTGGGCACGGCGGCCGCAGCAAAGCGCGACACGGTCATTTTGGTGGAGAGCTTGAGATTGCCCGCGCTCAATTCCTGGAACAGGATGTAGAGCGTCATGACCTTGGTGACGGAGGCTGGATAGCGGCGGCTATCGGCGGCCTCTTCATACATCACCTGCCCGGATTTGGCGTCGACCACGATGCCGGCATATTTGCGGAGATTTTCGATAGCCTGTGCGGGCGCCACGGTATGAGCCGTAACTGCAAACAGGACGAGGACTGCGGCAAAGGCGCGGACAACAACCGTACGCCATGGGGATTTCGCCTGAGAAGCCACCCGGTACTCCAACTCTTATTCCTCGGACGCTTCTGCGTCCGTACGCAACACATGACTGGCGGAGATTCCGGTGTGCCCCAAACACTCCGGCTTTCCTCTCCTTGTTGGAGATTACTGCGACGCCGTTACCATTCCGTAAAATGCCACCGAATTTGTCATGAGTGTGGAGAGCCGGTCACGGTGGGGTGTAGGGTGAGGATGCAGCGATGGGATTGCGGGCATGAAACTCTATACGCGGTGGCAGAATTCGGCGGGTGAGCGGGTGCGGATTGCGCTCAACCTCAAGGGGCTGGATTACGACTATGTTAGCGTGGGAAGCCTTGGCCCGCAGGCCTATGCGGCGATCAACCCGCAGGGCCTGATGCCGGCACTGGAGCTGGATGGGCAGGTTTTCACCCAGTCCGCGGCTATCCTCGATCTGCTCGAAATGCGGTTTCCCAACTATCCACTACTGCCCGCCGATCCTTCCCGCCGGGCGCATTCGATTGCCTTTGGGGCGATCATCGCATCGGAGATGCATGCACTGACGGTTAACCGCGTGCGCAAGTATCTGGCCGGACATGGCATGGACGAGTCCGGCGTGGCCCAGTGGGTGCAGCATTGGCAAGGCGGGGGCTTTGCAGCGCTCGAAGCCCTGCTGGCGCGGCGGGAGCAGGCATGGGCCTATTGCTATGGCGATGCGCCGGGGTGGGCCGACCTGCACCTGGCGCCACAGGTGGCAGCGGCGCGACGGCTAGGCGTAGCGCTGCAGCGGTTCCCCCTCGTTACGGCGATAGCGGAGCGGTGTGAAAGCCTGCCTACCTTCATCGCCGCTCGCCCGGAAGCGCAGCCGGATTACCCGGAAAGCGCCGGTTAACCGGCCTTTTTTCGCTGTCACAAAAACGCGATGCATTGCCCCTTAACACGGGCCTGATTTTGCCTACATAATGGGTCCACCATGCTGCTTCGTTTCTCTTACGACAGATGTCTTCCGATGACCGATATTGACCTCCTCGCCATGACCGATGAGGCCCCGGGCGCCCTGCGTCTGGAGCCGATGCCCGCTTGGGCCGGGCCCAAGGAGGATGATGGCGGCAAGGATGGCGGGGGAAAGAACGGCACCGAAACCGGGACGATCACCAAGACCCGGCCAAAAACCAAGCGTCCAAACCTTTATCGCGTGCTTTTGCTGAATGACGACTACACTCCGATGGAGTTCGTCGTGCTGGTCCTGCAGGATGTGTTCAACAAGACGCGTGAGGAGGCAATGCGCATCATGCTGCATGTTCACCAAAAGGGGGTGGGTGAATGCGGCGTCTATCCATACGAGGTCGCCGAAACCAAGGTGACCCGCGTCATGGACACTGCACGCAAAAATCAGCATCCGCTGCAATGCGTGATGGAAAAGCAATAGGAACATCATATGCCCTCATTTTCCCGCGGACTTGAAAAGGCTCTGCATCAGGCGATGAACCTGGCGCGCGAGCGCAACCACGAGTTCGCAACGCTCGAGCACCTCTTGCTGGCCCTGACCGACGACCGTGAGACGATCGCCGTGCTGACCGGTTGCGATGTCGATATCGACGCGCTCAAGAGCGATCTTGAAGATTTCATCAATGAAGAGCTCGACAGCCTCATCGTGGCCAATGGCCAGGATGCGCGGCCGACCGCTGCCTTCCAGCGCGTGATCCAGCGCGCCGTCATCCATGTGCAGAGCTCCGGCCGCGAAGAAGTTACCGGCGCCAATGTGCTGGTGGCGATCTTTGCCGAGCGTGAGAGCCACGCCGCCTATTTCCTCGAACAGCAGGACATGAGCCGGCTGGACGCGGTCAATTTCATCAGCCACGGGATTACCAAATCGGGTCCCAGCGAGGAGCGCAAGGTGCGTGGTGCTGAGGACGGCGAAGGCAATACCGAAGGCGGAGCGGAGGCCAAGAAGAGCTCGGCCCTGGCCGATTTCTGCGTCAACCTCAATGAGAAGGCGCGGGCCGGCAAGATCGATCCGCTGATCGGCCGCGATGCCGAGCTGCGCCGCACCATCCAGATTCTGTGCCGCCGGTCCAAGAACAACCCGCTTTATGTGGGCGATGCCGGGGTGGGTAAAACGGCGATTGCCGAGGGCCTGGCCCGCAAGATCGTTGAGGGCGATGTGCCCGAAGTGCTCAAGGAAGCGGTGATCTATTCGCTCGATATGGGCTCGCTGCTGGCCGGCACCCGCTATCGCGGCGACTTCGAGGAACGCCTCAAGGCCGTGATGAAGGAGCTGGAAAAGCTCCCCAATTCGGTGCTGTTCATCGACGAAATCCACACCATGATCGGTGCTGGCGCCACCTCAGGCGGTGCGCTCGATGCCTCGAACCTGCTCAAGCCCGCTTTGGCTTCGGGCGCGATCCGCTGCATCGGCTCGACCACCTATAAGGAATATCGCCAGTTCTTCGAGAAGGACCGGGCCCTGGTCCGCCGCTTCCAGAAGATCGATGTCAACGAGCCGTCCGTGCCCGATGCCATCGAGATCGTGAAAGGTCTGCGGCCCTATTTCGAAGAGTTCCACAAGATCAAGTACACCGACGATGCTCTTAAAGCGGCGGTGGAACTGAGCGCGCGTTACATCAATGACCGCAAGCTGCCGGACAAGGCGATCGACGTGCTCGACGAGACGGGCGCCAGCCAGATGCTGGTGACCGAGGACAAGCGCAAGAAGGTCATCGATGTCGAGGATATCGAGGCAACGATCGCCACCATCGCGCGCATCCCGCCAAAATCGGTCTCCAAGTCCGATGCCGAACTGCTGTCTAGCCTCGAGCAGAGTCTGAAGACCGTGGTGTTCGGCCAGGATATTGCCATCACGGCGCTGTCGTCGGCGATCAAGCTGGCCCGTGCCGGCCTGCGCGAACCGGAAAAGCCGATCGGCTCCTACCTGTTCACCGGCCCGACCGGCGTCGGCAAGACCGAAGTGGCCAAGCAACTCGCCGATACCCTCGGCGTGGAACTGCTGCGCTTCGACATGTCCGAATATATGGAGCGGCACACCGTGTCGCGCCTGATCGGCGCCCCTCCGGGCTATGTCGGGTTCGACCAGGGTGGCCTGCTCACCGATGGCGTGGATCAGCATCCGCACTGCGTGGTGCTGCTCGACGAAATCGAGAAGGCCCATCCCGATCTCTACAATATCCTGTTGCAGGTGATGGACCATGGCAAGCTGACCGACCACAACGGCAAGTCGGTGGATTTCCGCAATGTCATCCTGATCATGACGTCCAATGTCGGCGCCATGGACCTGCAGAAGGCGCCGATCGGCTTTGGTCGCAAGCGCGAGCAGGGGGACGACGAAGAGGCGATCAATCGCCTGTTCACCCCGGAATTCCGCAACCGGCTCGATGCGATCATTTCCTTTGCACCGCTGCCGCGCGAAGTGGTCCGCCGCGTCGTGGAGAAGTTTGTGCTGCAGCTTGAAGGCCAACTGGCCGAGCGTGGTGTCACGATCAACCTCACGCCGGAAGCCGCCGATTGGCTGGCCGAACGCGGCTATGATGAGCGCATGGGCGCGCGCCCGCTGGGCCGCGTGATCCAGGAGCACATCAAAAAGCCCCTGGCCGACCAGGTGCTGTTCGGCGAACTGATCAATGGCGGCACGGTCACCGTCGCCGTGGTCGGCGAAGGCCAGGACGCCAAGCTGGAACTGGTGGCCGTGCCACCCCGCCCAGCCAAGCCCAAGGCCCTGCCCAAGCCGAAAAAGCCCAAGGCAACGGCAGACAAGAACTAATGCAAAAGGCCCGGAGCGATCCGGGCCTTTTTGTTATTGAGCGTCAGGGGAGTGCGCCTTTCTTGCTGAACAACGGCACGACCATCGCCAGCGAGTGGCGGCTTCCGACTCCGCCCTTGCCGGACAAGACGACAAAGGTCGCTGGCTCTATTTGGTCGCTTCCATCGCCATGCGCAGGGCGATGCTCGGGCGTTCCTCAACCAGATCTTTGATCAGCGGTAATGTGCTACGCCAGTAAAAGGCCACATGCCTTTCACCGGACTCGGGTCCTATTTCGAACGTCTTACCCCGTCGGACGGGAGACGGTGGCACCGTATGGGAAACCGATAGCGTTACGCCTGATGCGGATGGCATTAGGCGAAGTGTAACGCGCGAATAGCTTTCAGGAACATCAGGCAGACCAGATATTCGTGGGAGGAATTCGTAGGCGAGCACCGATGGCTGGGTGCACTCAAGAATGGTGCCTTTGTCCTTATAGCGCTTGGATCCGATGTGGGCAGTGATGCTGATCGGCGATCCTGGCTGCCAATCTGTATCGAAGTCGGCACTCCGCCAGATTCGCCCCTTGGTGCGGTCAATAAGCGCGCTCCACACAGCCTCAGGGGCCGCCGCGATCTCAATCGATTGGGTGACCACTGCATCGACCATCCATTCCCCCAGAATTTGACCAGGCTGCGCTGACTCACGATGCACGTACTCTAGACGGTGTGCGGCCTGTCAGCTTCTGCCTGTTGTCGTCCGAAAGCGGCCTTTCCGCAATCCACCCCAAAGGCGCCGGCTGCCACCGGCCCCAATCCGGTCGTAGAACTCGGCACCGTCGTTACCGGAAGCGGACATAATTTACGCCGTCGGGTCAGGGCATTCGGCCTGACGGCGGCTGCCAGCTACACCGTCGCAGCACGGGCCCGCTGCAGCTCATTCAGAGCCTGCGGAAGCACCGTCGCGGCCCCCTGGATGGCCAGACCAGCCATGATGGTGGCGACGATCACGTCTGGCCAGCCGGTTCCGGTGCCGAACACGCCAAGGGCGGCGAGCAGGACAGCGACGTTGCCCAGCACATCATTGCGGGTGCAGATCCAGGCCGAACGCATGTTGCTATCGCCTTCCCGAAACCGCCATAGCATACCGAATGACCCGGCGTTGGCCAGGAGCGCAGCGAGGCCGACGACGCCCATCGTATAGGCTGCGGGAACGGTGCCGGTCCACAGGTGCCAGGCGGCGACGCCGAGTACCCAGACCCCGAACACCAGCATGCTCGCAGCCTTAGCCAGAGCCGCATGGGCACGGGCCTGCAACGCCATGCCAACGACAAAAATGCTCACGCCGTAATTGGCAGCATCACTTAGGAAGTCCAGAGAGTCGGCCTGCAATGAAGCAGAGCCTGAGAGAAAACCGGCCCCGATCTCTACCAGAAACATCACGGCATTGATGGCTAGCACGACCCATAGGACGGCTCGGTAGCCCTTACTCACTTCGGGCTTTTGCGGCTCGACCGGGTGTCCGCAACAATGGGCACTCATGGAGGTCTCCTTGCTTCGATTTTGGCAGGAGCATACATTCTCTAGTGACTAGAGGATCAAGAGGAAAAAGGCATGGGTGTTCCCATCGGCAAGGCTGCCCTGCGCACCGGCGTCAAGGTGCCCACCATCCGTTACTACGAAGGAATTGGTCTGCTTCGACCTTCCGACCGAACCGAGAGCAATCGGCGACTTTTCGGCGATGATGAAATCCGTCGCCTTGGCTTTATCCGTCATGCCCGGGAATTGGGTTTCGAGATCGAAGCCATCCGCCAGCTTCTGGACCTTCAAGACCGTCCTGATCGTTCATGCGCCAGCGTGGACGCCATCGCCGCCGAGCGACTGTTCGAGGTGCGCCACCGGATACAGGCACTCCGGTCGCTTGAAGCTGAGTTGGAACGGATGCTCGCCAGTTGCAGCCATGGCATTGTCGGCGAGTGCCGTGTCATCGAAGCGCTAAGTCCATAGTGCTGGACGTAAGCGGCAGAGTGGGCGTTCGGGCCAAACGCCGACAGTCCGTTACCCACCCCAGCCCGGACTTCTCCGGTCATGGATAAGGGCACGGGGAACCTTGGCGCAGTGCATGAAGATATTGGCCACATGACAATTACCAGCCTTGGCCGGCGAAATTGCTGACGCGCATGCCGGCGGGGATTTCCGGGGCAGTTGGGGGGCATGCACAGCGAATCCGCTGCGCCGTGACTTCGGCCGACCAAGCGGCTAGGCTATCGCGTCTTCTGTCAGCATGAGGAGCGCAATACGCCCCGTTTCCTTGCCGTTTACACCATGAAACCCGAAGATTTGGCCCGCTTTCGCAGCATGCCCAAATCCGAGCAGGATGCGGTTGATGCCGTCGGTTTGCCGCTTTGGGCGGAGTGGGAGAAGAAAAATGCCGCCTCCTTCCCCGATCGCGGCGGCATGGTTGGCCGGACGACACGCGTCACCAAGGACGGCATAGCCAGTGCCACCAACCCCTTCTGCGGCTATATCGTCGTCGAGGCCGACACCATCGAAGCGGCCGCCCGCCTGTTCGAGAACCATCCTCATTTCACGGTCCTTCCTGGGGATGGCGTGGATATCATGCCCTTCCTCACCGAACCCCCGCAGACCTGAACGTCGGGCACCTTCCACAATGTCATTCGCCGCGAACACGGCACTTTGTCTACGGCACCACCTTTGCCGGTCGTCGGATCAAAAACGCCACGAGAAACCCTAGATACACCACCCCAGGCACCATCAGCGCATTCACCCCCACCAACCCATAGCCTTGCGCCCCGAGTAGGCCTCCGAGCAGCAATGAGGCCCAGACTAGCGCATGCTGCGCCCAGCGCCATGGCGGGGCGAGGCCGCATAGGGCGCGGGCCAGGTCCTGGCCGGCGGCAAACAGGGTGCCGGTGACAAAAGTTGTGCCCAGCCGGACCGAGCCGATGGAGGGCAAGATGGCGTTCTGCGCCCCGGCCCCGGTGGCCAGGATCAGCATGAACTGGCTGGGCGGAAAGCCGGTAACGGCCAGCCCTAGCGTTGCGGCAAAGCAGATCACCACCAGCCCAGTCACGGCGCTCGCCCCCCAACGCGGGCCGGCCAGCAAGGCGAGCAGGGAACCAAAAACGCTGCCGAGGAAGAAAAGCGCCACCAGCGAGCCGGTGAGCTGCGCCACCGGCCAGCTGCCTTGCGCCAGAGCGTCACCCAATTGGGTGGTGTTGCCGCTCATGAATGAGGTGAAGTGCCCGCCTAGTTCGATAAAGCCGACGACGTCGGCAAAGCCGGCCGCCGCGGTAAGCAGCAGGCCGAGGCTGAGTTGGGGCATGGGCGTCATGGCCGAAACCGAACCTTATATTTCAGGCCGGCTTGCGGCTCGACCAGTAAATCAGCGCGCCAGCGGCGAGCAGCACGACCATGCCGATATGCGGGCGGATATTGATGAGATTGCCCGGTGAGCCGGCAGAGGCGAGGGCGCGGTTGACCTCGGCGAATTGAGCCGCGGCTGGGGAGAAGAACCAGCCGACGAGCACGGTGACCACGCTCGCGAGCAGGCCGGCCAAGGCCAGAATATTGCGATAGGGCGCCAGTTGGGTGACGCGACCCGAGGCAACGGCGAGCACGAAAATCAGCAGTGCCAGCCAGGCGATCCAGCCGGCTGCGGCGAAGCCATTGAAACTGCCGGATTGGTCGAGGCCCAGGCCCATATTGGTTGAGATGCTGGTAAAGGGCAGCAGGAGGCCGAGCAGGGCCAGCACGGCTGCGCAAACGGCGAGGCCAAAGCCGGTTCCCGTGGCCAGGGTAACAAGCTGCTGCAGGGTAACTTGTGGCGTGGTGTTCGGCTCGGACATGGACTCAATCCAATTGCTGAGGTGACAAGTTTATTATCACTGAAGCGTGAGAATTGGTCGAGAGCGCTGCGCGGCTTGATTTCCGGCGGAGATCGGGACATTTATCGGGCCTTCGTCGGACTCGGGGCTTTGACCCGGGTGGCTTCTCCGGGCGCCTATCCCCCGGTCACCAACTTATCGCCTCCCGCTATTCGTGCGCAGCCGCGCGGGACGCCTGTTGGGTTTTTACATGTTTGATTTCGATCAGTACCGCCAGGAGTGGTTCGGCAATATTCGCGGCGACGTGCTGTCCGGGCTCGTCGTGGCGCTGGCGCTCGTGCCGGAGGCCATCGCATTTTCCATCATTGCGGGGGTGGACCCCAAGGTGGGGCTCTATGCCTCGGTGGTGATAGCCATCGTCATTTCGTTTTTTGGCGGCAGGCCGGCGATGATATCAGCGGCTACCGCCGCTACTGCCGTGCTGATGGGCTCGCTGGTGCGCGAGCATGGGCTGCAATATCTGCTGGCCGCGACGATCCTGGCTGGATTGCTGCAGATCGCCGCCGGCTGGCTCAACCTGCACCGGGTGATGCGGTTCGTGTCCAAATCGGTGATGACCGGCTTCGTCAATGCGCTGGCCATTCTCATCTTCATGGCGCAATTGCCCGAGCTGATCGATGTGCCCTGGTTGACCTATCCCATGGTCGCGGCGGGACTGGCGATTATCTACCTCTTCCCGCGGCTGACACGGGCGGTGCCGTCGCCGCTGGTGTGCATCGTGGTGCTGACGGCCTTGGCCTGGTTCTCGGGCATGGACCTGCACAGCGTGGGCGATATGGGCGAGTTGCCGCGGGCTCTGCCTCAGCTGTTGATTCCGCAAGTGCCGCTAAACCTCGACACGCTCATCATCATTTTGCCCTACGCCATTGGCGTCGCGGCGGTGGGGCTGCTTGAATCGTTGATGACCGCGCAGATCATCGACGAGGCGACCGATACCAGCAGCAACAAGCGGCTGGAATGTGTCGGGCAGGGCGTGGCCAATTTTGCCTCGGCGTTTTTCGGTGGCATGGCGGGCTGCGCCATGATCGGCCAATCGGGCATCAATGTGCGCTCGGGCGGGCGAGGGCGGCTCTCCACTTTCCTGGCCGGAGCCTACCTATTGGTGCTGATGGTGCTGCTGGGCGATCTGCTGCGCATCATTCCGATGCCGGCGCTGGTAGCCATCATGATCA
Organism: Devosia sp. ZW T5_3; assembly: GCF_044987315.1. Classification (NCBI taxonomy): domain Bacteria; kingdom Pseudomonadati; phylum Pseudomonadota; class Alphaproteobacteria; order Hyphomicrobiales; family Devosiaceae; genus Devosia; species Devosia sp. ZW T5_3. Next base: position 37,140 of record NZ_JBJDRE010000004.1, on the reverse strand, counting down.
TGGTGTCGATCGGCACCTTCGACTGGCGCTCGATCCGCAATTTGAAGGATCATCCGCGCAGCTCGTCCTTCGTCATGCTGGCCACTGTGGCCTTTGTCGTAGGCACGCATAACCTGGCCATTGGCGTGTTGGTCGGCGTGCTGCTGTCGGGCGTGTTCTTCGCCTGGAAGATCGCACAGATATTCGCCTTGCGCCCGGAGCTGTCCGACGACGGCGCCACGCGCGTCTACCATGTCAGCGGCCAGCTGTTCTTCGCCTCGGCCGATCAGTTCATGGCCGCGTTCGATTTCAAGGAAAAGGTGACCCGCGTCATCATCGATCTGACCCATGCCCATATCTGGGATATTTCCAGCGTCGCCAGCATCGACAAGGCGGTGCTCAAATTCCGCAAGGCCGGTGTCGATGTGCAATTGCGCGGACTGAATCGGGCCAGCGCGACCATCGTCGACAATCTGGGTACCCATCGGCGTAAGGACGCCGAGATCGTCATCGGGCACTAGCTCGGGGCAGTATGCTCATCAGGCCGCCGGCTGACAACGCTGGCGGTCTCAAGGTGAACAGTCCGGCAACCTTTCCTAATGATTTGCTAACCAAATGTGCTCAATCCCCGCTGTTCCCGCTCCTCCCACTGGACAAGAACAAACAAGGAACTTATAAGAACATTATAGCAACACGGGAGATGCAGATGCTCACTTTCATCAAGGACTTCGCCGCATTCGTCACGCTCGGGGCCTTCACTATCGGCTCGCTAACCTGGATGGATATGCTGACCCGACTCGTGTGACCTTCCCCTGTGGATTGCGGCGCCAAATGGTTTCGCCGTCCGCCATGGCCTGTCACAAAGGCAGGCTAGGAGAGCATTCATGAGCGGCCCCGGCTTCATCCATCTGCACGTCCATTCTGCCTATTCGCTGCTGGAAGGCGCGTTGCAGCTGGACACGATTCTCAAGCTGGCCAAGGCGGACCATCAGCCCGCTTTGGGCATTTCCGATACCAGTAACCTGTTCGGGGCGCTGGAGTTTTCGGAAAAGGCCAGCAGCAAGGGCATTCAGCCGCTGATCGGGGTGGAACTGCCGATCGACTTTGCCGCCAGTGAAGAGCGGGTCAGCGAACGCGGCCACGTCGCCTGGTCGGGCAAGTCCAGCGTCGTGCTGATGGCGCAGACCGAATTGGGCTTTGAAAATCTCTCCCGCCTGGTGTCGCGCGCCTATCTTGATGGTGAAGGCGGCGCGGCGACGGCGCGGCTCGATTGGCTGAGCCGGGAAGGGCTGGAAGGCCTGATCTGCCTCAGCGGCGGGCCGGAAGGCGCCATCGATATGGCCTTTGCCCAGGGGCAGGACGCCAATGCCACCCGCCGGCTGGACCGGCTGGCGGATTTGTTCGGCGATCGCTTCTATATTGAATTGCAGCGCCATGGCCGCCCGCAAGAGGCCGCCGTCGAGCCACGGCTGGTGGATTACGCTTATCGCAAGGGTATTCCGCTGGTAGCGACCAATGAGCCCTTCTTCAAGTCGGTCGCCGAGGCCGAGGCACACGATGCTTTGCTGGCCATTGCCGGCGGCACGGTGATTGCCCAGACCGAGCGGCGCAAGCTCAACGATCAGTATTATTTCAAGACCCGTGCCGAGATGGTGGCGCTGTTCTCGGACTTGCCCGAGGCGTTGGATTCGACCGTCGAGATCGCGCAGCGCATTTCCTATCGGCCGCTCAAGCGCAAGCCGATCCTGCCCAAATTCGCGGCCGCGCCGGACCTGAGCGAGGACGAGGCCGTGGCCGCTGAGGCGCAGGCCTTGCGCGAAATGGCGGTAAGCGGGCTGGAGAACCGGTTCAAGACCGGGGTGATCGATCCGACCAAGACCGAGCGGGAATATCGTGACCGGCTGGAGTTCGAGCTCAACATCATCCAGTCGATGAAGTTTCCCGGCTATTTCCTTATCGTGGCTGATTTTATTCGATGGGCGAAGTCGCAGGGCATTCCGGTGGGGCCGGGCCGCGGCTCGGGTGCGGGCTCGCTGGTGGCCTATGCAACCACCATCACGGACCTCGACCCGCTGCGTTACAACCTGCTGTTCGAACGCTTCCTTAATCCGGAACGCGTGTCGATGCCGGACTTTGATATCGACTTCTGCCAGGACCGCCGCGAAGAGGTGATCCGCTATGTGCAGAGCAAATACGGCTTCGAACAGGTATCGCAGATCATCACCTTCGGAACGCTGCAGGCTCGCGCCGTGCTGCGCGACGTCGGGCGCGTGCTGCAAATGCCCTATGGGCAGGTGGACCGGCTGTGCAAGCTCGTGCCGGCCAATCCAACCGATCCGTGGTCGATCGAGCGGACGATGAATGAGGAACCCCAGTTCCGCCGCATGGTCGAGGATGACGAGACCGTGGGCGAACTGGTGGCCATCGCCAAGAACCTGGAAGGCCTGTACCGGCACGCGTCGACCCATGCCGCCGGCATCATCATCGGCGACCGGCCGTTGCAGGATCTGGCGCCGCTCTACCGCGATCCGCGCTCGGATATGCCGGTCTGCCAATACAATATGAAGTGGAGCGAGGCGGCCGGGCTGGTTAAGTTCGACTTCCTCGGCCTCAAGACGCTGACCACGATCCAATATGCCGTCAACATGGTCAACCAGGACGGCGGCAGCTTCCGGATCGAGGATATCTCGATCGATGACGTGCCGACCTACAAGCTCTACCAGAGCGGGGACACGTTCGGCGTCTTCCAGGTGGAAGGCGGCGGCATGCGGCGCGCGCTGGTCGATATGAAGCCTGACCGCTTCGAGGATATCATCGCGCTGGTGGCGCTCTATCGCCCCGGCCCGATGGACAATATTCCCCTGTTCTGCGCCCGTAAGCGCGGAGATGAGGAAATCGAATATCCCCATGATGCGCTGAAATCGGTGCTCGACGAAACCTATGGCATCATCGTTTACCAGGAGCAGGTGATGCAGATCGCCCAGCTGCTCTCGGGTTATTCGCTAGGCGAAGCCGATATGCTGCGCCGCGCCATGGGCAAGAAGATCAAGGCCGAAATGGATGCGCAGCGCGAGCGTTTCCGCGATGGTGCGGTCAAGTTCGGGTTGACCAAGAACCTGGCCGACACGATTTTCGACCTGCTCGCCAAGTTCGCCAATTACGGCTTCAACAAAAGCCACGCAGCGACCTATGCGCTGGTGAGCTACCAGACTGCCTATCTCAAGGCGCATCATCCGCATGAATTCTTCGCGGCTTCGATGACGCTCGATATGGGCAATACCGATAAGCTTTCCGAATTCCGCCGCGAAGCGGGCAAGAAAGGCATCGAGATCGTGCCCCCTTGCGTCAACAAGTCGGAAGTCCTGTTTTCGGTCAAGGACAAGAAGGTTCTCTACGGGCTGTGCGCCGTCAAGGGCGTGGGCCGGCAGGTAGCCGAACATATTGTTGAGGTGCGGGGCGATAAGCCATTCAAGGATCTGGGTGATTTCGCCCGTCGCGTTGATCCGCGCATGATGAACAAGCGCACGCTGGAAACGCTGGTCAGTGCTGGCGCATTCGATGAATTGGCGCCGCGGCGTGAACTGGCTTTTGCTGCCATCGAAACGGTGATCGGCACGGCCCAGGCCTTGGCGAGCGAGCGCAATGAGGGGCAGTGGAACATGTTCGACACCGGCGAGCCGGAGCCGTTCAAGCTGCCGGCCGGGGTGCCGGCCTGGACCACGACCGAGCGCGCCGACCGCGAATTGGCGGCAATCGGGTTCCATCTGTCGGCGCATCCGCTGGATGCTTATTCGGACCTGTTCGAGCGCATGCGCGTGCAGCGCTGGAGCGATTTCGAGCGGGCGGTCAAGGATGGCGCGTCGGCCGGGCGACTGGCCGGAACCATTGCCTCGCGGCAGGACCGGCGTACCCGCAAGGGCACGCCGATGATGATCCTGACCCTGTCGGATCAGAGCGGCAGTTACGAATGCATCGCCTTTTCCGAGCAGATCAATGAGTTCGGGAGCCTGTTGCAACCGGGCAAGTCGGTGATCCTGATGGTTGGCGCGGACGAGCGAGCCGAAGGGATCAGCGTGCGGCTCTTATCGGCCGAGGCGATTGACGGCATTGCCGAAAAAGTCGACCGGCGGCTGACGGTGTTTGCGGCGGACGCCAAGGCGTTGGGCTCGATCAGCAGCCAGCTCAAGCGCGGCGGGGAAGGCTCGGTCAATTTCGTGGTGATCCGCGATGGCGGCGCGCGCGAATACGAGATCGAGCTGCCGGGCAGCTATCGGCTGACGGCAGAAGTGGCTGGCGGCATCAAGGCGCTTGAGGGTGTGACGGATGTACGGTTCCACTGATGCTGGGGCACGTCTCGCTCGGTGTGCGTGACCTGACCAAAGCGGCCTTGTTCTACGACGCCGTGCTCACTGCGTTAGGATATGTGCGGCTTTGGACCGGCGAAGGCGGCCTGGGCTATGGCAGTGCCGGCGGCGGGGAGAAGCTCAATATCTTCGAGCGCGCCGGAGCATCGCCACCCGGCGCGGGATTTCATCTGGCTTTCGAGGCGCCTGACCGAGCCGCTGTGGATCGCTTCCACGCCGCAGCTTTGGCGCATGGCGGCACGGACGCCGGCGCACCAGGCCTGCGGCCGCATTATGGCGCGCATTATTACGCGACCTTCGTGGTTGATCCGGAAGGGCACAAGCTTGAGGCGGTGCATCAATAGGCAGGATCAAGCTACTTGACTTGCGCTGCGGTGCCCAAATCCGGCCAGAAACTGCTGCCGCAGGCGCCGACCAGCGCAATGAGGGCCCCGGCAGCCAGGATTGTCGGCGCGGCGCCCAAGCCGCTGAAGAGAAGGGACGAGACGGCGGAACCCAGCATCATGGCGGCGGCGCTGAGGGCCGCCCGGAAGCGGATCAGGCTGCTCAGATCGGGGCGGTTCAGCCCGGTCTGAAATAGGGTCATCATGGAGATGAAGAACATGGGGCCGCCCAGACCGGCAGCAAAGCAGGCCAGCAGCATGGCGGGCAGGGCGAGGAATGGCGGCAGAATCCATAGCAGGATCGGGACCAGGGCCAGACCGGTTCCCAGGATAAGATAGCCGGTGAACATGAAGCGGCCAACGCGTCTTGGCCGCGCGCCTGCGACGAGCAAATTGCCGATGAAATCGCCGGCCCCGTATGCGCCAGCCAAGGCCGCCAGGGCGCCGATGCCGGTCAGTGGCAGGCTCGCCACTTCGGCACTGGCCGCGAGGAAGGGCAGGCCGAGCCCGACCGCGATGAACCAGGCGGCCAGCACGATGGTATTTGCGGCAAGCACTATGCGGATTTCCGGTTCCTTTCGAGCAACCATAAGGCCGCGCGCCAGCCGCTCCCGGATAGAGGCGGTGTCTTGCGTGCGGGCGGGGGTGCCGATGGATTTGCCGACAAGCGCGATCCCGCAGGCGGAGACCAGAAAGCTGGCCGCGTTGATCGTCAGGAAATGCAGCATCGGGACGAAAGCACTTAACGGGCCTGCTAGAAACGGTCCCAGCAATCGCGACAGGCGCGCGGTGGCGTCGAGCAGTGCGTTCACGCCTTGAACGCGTTCGCGGGTTTGGGCGATCAGCGGAACGCTCGAGAGCAGGGCTGGCTGGAACAGCGCGCCCAATGCGGCAAGGGCCATGGATGTACCGATTAAGACTTCAAGGCTCAGCCCAATAGTGCTGGCAAAAACCAGGGGCACGAGCGCGACGAGCGCCGCCAACAGGTCGGTGGCGATCATGAGCGAACGCGGCGCGATCCGGTCGGCAAAGGCCGACGCACCCAAGCTGACGACTAAGGCAATGGCGAATTGAGCCGTTGCAACCCAGCTGGCATTCGCGCCGGCGATCTGGATGGCAAGCCAGACCATGGCGATCCGGTTCAGCTCATTGCCGATTCCCGAGAAGGCGAGCCCGGTCCACAGGGCGCCGATCTTGCGATCGCTGAGAAGATTGAGAAAGGGATGGGCCATGCTGGCCTCCTGCCGGCTCGCGAACCCGCATGATGTCAGAGCGGCACCCGATGAGAAGTGCGGAAGGTGGCACTTGCGTTCGGTTGGGCTTTGTCCCGATGCGCAGCAGCTCAATTCACAAGTCTCCTGAAATATAATTCAGGCAATGAATTATATTGACATCAACTCACTCTGCGGACAATTGTGGGGCCGCTGCGGTTCGGAGGAGGATCGCGGTTTCACAAAATCCATGCCCCACCGGCAGTGCCGGCCAGGGAGATGCATTGCGACGGCTTCGGCCGGAGGGAGGAATCTTGCGCAAAATTCTGAGCACGCTGGCAACGGCGTTCGTCACCACGGCTTTGCTTGGCTCTGGCCATGTTGCGGCCCAGACCGAGAACCCGTTCAAATGCCAGCCGGGTGAAAAATACGTCATGAACGTCATGGTGTCGGGCGTCGAATACTGGTTCCCGGTCTATGAAATGTTCAAGCAGGCCGGCCAGCAATTCGGTTGCGAAACAGCCTATACCGGCACGCCCGAATATGACGTGACCAAGCAGATCGCCAGCTTCGACCAGGCCTTGGCGCAGAACCCAGCCGGTATCCTGGTGCATCCGATGAATTCGGACCCGTTTGTCGAGCCGATCAATCGCGCTGTCGATCAGGGCGTCGCCGTGGTGACCTTTGCCGCTGACTCGCCCAATTCCAAGCGCACGTCCTTTATCACCTCGGATAATCTGGCTGAAGGCACCTATGCGGCCGATGCCGTGGCCGAGGCTATGGACGGCAAGGGCGAATATGCCGTGCTCGAAAATCCGGGCCAGGACAATCACGACAAGCGTGTCGCCGCCTTCATCGCCCGCATGGAAGCCAAATGGCCTGACATGAAACTGGTCGGCCGCGCGGCCTCCAACCAGGATCCCGCAAAGGCGTACCAGGCCGTGCTGAGCCTGATCCAGGCCAATCCCGATCTGGGCGCGGTGTTCATGCCCGAAGCCAATTCGGCTATCGGCGCGGCTCAGGCCAGCAAGGAAAATGGTGGCAAGGTTCGGGTCATGCTGGCCGACGTCAACGAGAACATTCTCGACATGATCAAGGCCGGCGACATTTTCGGCTCGGTCAATCCCAACCAGGGCATGCAGGGCTATATGGGCTTCATGCTGCTCTGGATGGCGGCCCATCCCGAGCTGATCGATCCGATGAACGACTATGCCCGGTCCGGCGACAATGCCATGGCCGTGCCCTTTGTCGACAATGGTTTCTCGATCGTCACTGCTGAAAACGCCGACGACTTCTATTGGGACGATTACCTCAAGCGCCGCGGCACCAAGGGCATCGAAGAGTAAGCCGCTAGCACCACGATTATCGCCGGAGGGCTAAGGCCCTCCGGCCCACCAAACCCACGAGACCATGATGCCGAACCATCCTGTTCTAGAAATGCGCGGCGTCTCCAAGCAGTTCGGCGCCATCCATGCATTGACCTCCGTCGACTTCTCGCTGGAGCCTGGCGAAATCCATGCCCTGTGCGGCGAGAATGGCGCGGGCAAATCCACCTTGATGAATATTGCCGCCGGTATTCTGCAGCCCACATCAGGGGAAATCCTGCTCGATGGGGCGGTGACCACAATTTCGTCCCCGGCGACGGCGCAGAAGCTCGGCATCGGGCTGGTGCATCAGGAAATCGCGCTGTGCCAGGATGCGAGCGTGGCTGAGAATATCTTCATGGCCGCCACCAATGCGCGCCGCTCGCCTTTGATGAATTACGCCACGCTCAATCGCGATGCCCAAAAGGTCATGAACCTGCTGGCCCCCATCCAGGTGCGCCGGCGCGTGGCGGACCTGTCGATCTCCAACCAGCAATTGGTGGAGATCGCCAAGGCGCTGACGCTGGATTGCCGGGTGCTGATCTTTGACGAGCCGACCGCCGCCCTCACCGAAACCGAGACGCAGGCGCTGTTTCAGATCATCCGCGGGCTCAAGGCACGCGGCATTTCGATCATCTATATTTCCCACCGCATGGCCGAGATTTTCGAGCTATGCGACCGGGTCACCGTGTTCCGCGATGGGCGCCACATGTCCACCGACAAGGTCAGCGACATGACGCCTGATCTGGTGGTGCGCCGCATGGTCGGTCGCGAGATTTCCCAGATCTATCCGGCCAAGCTCGTGGGCGCGCCGGGCAAGACGCTGCTTTCGGTCGAGGGGCTTTCGGACGGCGCGCGCTTCACGGACATTTCCTTTGAGCTCAAGGCCGGCGAAATCCTTGGCCTTGGCGGGTTGATCGGCGCGGGCCGTACCGAAATTGCGTTGGGGCTTTGCGGCCTTGCGCCGGTGAGTAGCGGCAAGGTGGCGCTCAATGGCGAGCCCGTGAACATCCGCGATTATCCATCGGCGGTGCGCAAGGGATTGGTTTATCTCTCGGAAGACCGCAAGGCGTCGGGCGTGTTCCTCGATATGTCGATTGCGGCCAATATTTCCGTGCTGGATTTGAAGCAGGTCACCTCAGGCATTCTGCTCGATCGCCGGAAAGAGGCCGATCAGGCGCGAACGCTGACCCAGAAAATGGGCGTGCGCATGGGCGGCATTGATGCGCCGGTGTCCTCGCTATCGGGCGGCAATCAGCAGAAGGTCGCCATCGCCAAGCAGATTTCGGTCAATCCCAAGATCATCATCATGGATGAGCCGACACGCGGCATCGATGTCGGCGCCAAGACCGAAATTCACAAATTGCTGCGCGAGCTGGCCCAAAGCGGGGTTGGCGTCATCGTCATCTCGTCGGAGCTGCCCGAATTGATCGGGGTTTGCGACCGCGTCGTGGTCATCCGCGAGGGGCGGGTGGCGGGAGAATTGTCTGGAGCTATGACCGAGGAAGCCGTGATCCGGCTAGCATCGGGCGTTACCAACACAGGAGATTTGGCCGATGTCGCTTAATCAAACCGGCGAGACCGCGCTCGCTGCGCCCGGCCAGGCGCCGCAGAAATTGTCCATTGGCCGCTTCTTCGTCATGCGCGAAACCGGGTTGATCGTCATCATCCTGGCGCTCTCCATCGCCATGACCTTCGCCTCGCCGCATTTCGCCACCTGGGGCAATGTGCGCGCCATGCTGATGAGCTTTTCGGTGGAAGGCATTGTCGTTGTCGGCATGACCGTGCTGCTGATCGTGGGCGGGATCGACCTGTCGGTGGGCTCGGTGGTGTGTTTCTCCATGGTCGTGTCCGGCGCCATGTTCCTCATGGGGCTGGACCCCTGGACGGCCAGCCTGATCGGCATTTCCGTCAGCGCGCTGATCGGCGCGGCCATGGGCTTTTTCGTCACCGTGGTGGGGCTCAACCACTTCATCACCTCGCTGGCGGCCATGGTTATCGTGCGCGGCATGAGCCTGATCGTCACCAAGGGCACGCCGCTGTCGCTCTTTACGCTGCCACCTGAGTTCAAGGCGATCGGGCAGGGCGAGTTCTACGGCATTCCCTTTGTCATCATCATCTTCGTGGCTGTTGTCGTGATCTTCGACTTCCTGCTGCGCCGCGCTACGGCGTTCCGCAAGGTGTTCTATACCGGCTCCAACGAGAAGGCGGCGCAGTATTCCGGCATCCGCACCCGCCAGGTCAAATTCTGGGTGACGGTGCTGTGCTCGACTTTGGCCGGTGTTGCCGGCGTCATCTATATGAGCCGGTTCGGCGCCGCCACGCCCACTTTCGGCGTCGGCATGGAGCTCAACATCATCGCCGCGGCGGTGATCGGCGGGGCCTCGCTCAACGGCGGCTCCGGCACCATTTTCGGCGCCATATTGGGCATGGCGCTGCTGTCGGTGGTGAGCAGCTCGCTGATCCTGCTCGATGTGTCGGTTTACTGGCAGGACATGATCAAGGGTTGCATCCTGTTGGGCGCCGTATCGATCGATCATTTCCTGCATAGCAAGAAGCGCTGAGGACCATTTTCATGACTTCCAAGACCCTCCGCGACGATACTGCCATTGCCCGCCAGATGCATCGCGCGCTGGTGCTGCACTTCATCGAAGGGCAGACCCAGGGCGAAATCGCCAAGGCGCTTGGCATCAGCCATGCCAGCGTCAACCGGCTGATCAAGCGCGGTCGCCAGACCGGGCTCGTCGAGATCAAGATCAAGTCGCCGGTGGAACATCTGGTGGCCATCGAGGAGCAATTGCGCGCCTTAGGCGGCATCAGCCGGGCCATGGTGGTGCCCACCGTGTCGGACAATCCGCTGACCACACTGCAAAGCGTCGGCGAAGCGGCCGGGCAATTGCTGGTCGAGACCATTCGGGACGGCGACGTGCTGTGCATCAGCGGCGGCAAGGGCGTCAGCGCCATCGCCAATGGCCTCAAGGGGCAGCACGGCTTCAATGTGCAGGTGGTTCCGGCGACGGGGCTGGTGCAGGGCAAGCACTATACCGACGTCAATCACGTGGCCACCGAACTGGCCGAGCGGCTGGGCGGCCATGCCTTCCAGATTCATGCCCCGCTATTTGCCGATAGCGCCGAGGAACGCGCCATGCTGATGAAAATGCGCGCCGTCGACGACGTGTTCCGCCGTGGCCGCGAGGCCAATCTGGCCGTGGTCGGCATTGGCTCTATCCTGGCCGATGACTCCAGCTATTACGATCTGCACCCGACCTCGGGGCAAGATCGCAAGACCATAGAACAATCGGGTGCTGCCGGGGAATTGCTGGCGCATCTGATCGACAAAAAAGGCCAATTGGCCGGTTACACGCTCAACGACACGCTGGTGTCGCTGACACTGCCCGAATTCGCTGAAATCCCCAACAAGATCGGCGTGGCCAGCGGCCCGAGCAAGGTCATTCCCATTCTCAGCGTCATGCGCGGCAATCATCTCGATACGCTGGTGACCGACGAGGCAACTGCCATCCAGGTCATCGAAGCCGCCGCGGTGGCAGCATGAGCCAGCTCACTCGTGAAATCGGCCACTCCGGCATTGTCGCCTCGGCCGTGGGTCTGGGCACCTGGGCCATTGGCGGCTGGATGTGGGGCGGCACCGATGAGGCCGCTGCGGCCAAGGCGATCGAAGCCTCGATCGACGCCGGGATTTCGCTGATCGATACGGCCCCTGCCTATGGCCTGGGCCGCAGCGAGGAAATCGTTGGCGCCGCCATTGCGGGGAAACGCGACAAGGTGGTGCTCGCCACCAAATGCGGGCTCAACTGGCACAACGGCAGGGGCAATCATTTCTTCGACGCAGACGGCAAGCCGGTGCACCGCTATCTCGGCGCTGATGGCATTGCCTATGAGGTCGAACAGAGCCTGAAACGGCTCGGCACCGACTATATCGACCTCTACATCACCCATTGGCAGGACCCGACCACTCCGGTGTCCGAGACGATGGAGGCGCTGACCCGCCTCAAGGCCGCCGGTAAAATTCGCGCCATCGGGGCCAGCAATGCCAGCGCTGACGACCTCAACGCCTATATCGCCGCCGGCCAGCTCGACTCCATCCAGGAACGGTTCTCGATGCTCGATCGGGAGGTCGAAACCACGCTCCTGCCGATTGCCCGGCAGCACGGCGTCTCGACACTAAGCTATTCGTCGCTGGCGCTGGGCTTGCTGACCGGCAAGATCGGGCCAGATCGGCAATTCGAGGGCGACGATCAGCGGCGCACCGATCCGCTATTTTCCGCCGGCAATCGGGTCAAAGTCGCGCGCTTTGCCGATGCGGTGCGGCCATTGGCCGATGGTCACGGCTCCAGTATTGCCCAGTTGGTGATCGCCTGGACGCTGCAACAACCCGGCATCACCTTCGGCCTGTGTGGTGCGCGCAATCCAGCACAGGCGCTGGACAATGCGCGGGCCGGCACGCTGGCCCTGAGCGCGGACGACCTAGCTAATATCGACGCCGCCATCGCAACCCATCTGGTGGGGCTCGATCGCTGATGACCCGCGCACAGAGCTGGGCCCGGCTGCGCGAGCGGCCTGAAATTGACGTGCTGGTCATTGGCGGCGGCATCAACGGCATTTCGGTGTTCCGCGAGCTGGCGCTGAATGGCGTCGACGTGGTGCTGGCCGAAAAATCCGACTTCTGCTCCGGCGCCAGCGCGGCTCTGTCGCGCATGGTGCATGGCGGGTTGCGCTATCTCGAAAATGGCGAATTCAAGCTGGTGCGCGAAAGCCTGCTCGAGCGGGATCGCCTGCTGGCCAATGCGCCCCATTATGTGAAGCCGCTGCCGACCACCGTCCCGATCTTTGATCGCTTTTCCGGCCTGACCAATAGCGCGTTCCGCTTTCTCGGCCTGACGCGAAAGCCCAGCCGGCGTGGGGCGCTGGTGATCAAGACGGGGCTCGTGCTCTACGACCTGTTTACCGGCGGACGCCGCGCCATGCCCAGGCATGAATTCCGCAGCCGGCGCGAAACCATGGCGCGCTGGCCGGCGATCAATCCGTCGCTCTGCAATTCGGCGACCTATTACGACGCCTGGGTCAGCCATCCCGAGCGGCTGGGCATGGAAATGTTGCGCGACACCGTGGCGGAATGCCCCGGCGCGGTGGCGATCAACTATGCCCGCGTCGACCGTGGTGGCGGTGGACTCATGCTGCACGATGAGCGCAGCGGGGAAGGGTACCCCATCGCGCCCAAGTTGATCATCAACGCGACAGGCGGCTGGATCGACCTGACCAATGCCGCCATCGGCAGCGCGCAGCATCGCATCATGGGTGGCACCAAGGGCTCGCATCTGGTCATCACCAACCGCGCTCTGTTCAAAGCGCTCGACGGGCACATGATCTATTACGAGAACGAAGATGGCCGCATCTGCATCCTCTTTCCGTATCTGGGCAATGTGCTGGTCGGCTCCACCGATATTCGCACCGACGATCCCGAAAGCGTGCGCTGCGAACCCGAAGAGCGGGCCTATATCCTGCAATCGCTGGGCTTCGTCTTTCCCGAGATCGAGATTGCCGACGAAGACATCATCTTCCAGTTCGCCGGCGTCCGGCCCCTGCCGGCCAGCGACGACAAGGTGACCGGCCGCATTCCGCGCGATCATTTCTGTGAGGTGATCGAGGGCGACGTGCCGGTCGTCTGCATGGTCGGCGGCAAGTGGACGACGTTCCGCTCCTTCGGCGCCATGGCGGCCGATCTGGTGCTGGATCGGCTGGGACGCGCGCGTTTTCGGGATACCGAAACGCTTGCCATCGGTGGCGGCCGGGACTTTCCTGTCGAGGCGGACAATTGGATCGACGCCCTCTGCGCCCGCTATGATCTGGATCGCGCGGTTACGCAGAGCCTTTTTGAACGCTATGGCACCGAGGCCGAGAACGTCGCTGGTTTCATGGCCGCCGGCCCCGACGTCGAGATCGGCCGGAGCGGGTATTGGCGGCGGGAACTGCTTTATCTGATCGGCGTCGAACATGTCGAAACACTTGCCGACCTGCTGCTGCGACGCACAGCCATTGGCATCAGCGGCAGGCTGTCGCTAGGCGTGATCGACGTCACGCTCGATCTGCTGGGCATGGAACGCGGCTGGCCGGCGGATCGCCGGGCGCTCGAACGTGCTGATTTCCTCGCGCTGCTGGCCCGCAATTACGGCCTCGACGAGGCAACGCTTTTACATCGAGATAGTGAGGAGTCCCCGTTATGGGAGCCAAGAAAGTCCGCCTGAATCGTCTGTTCGGCAAGGGGCGATGCCTCGATGTCGCGATCGATCATGGCGTGTGCAATGAACCCAGCTTCCTCGATGGTCTCGAAGATATTGGTGCTGTCGTCGATAGCCTGGTCGCGGCGGGACCCGACGCGATCCAGATGAATTTCGGCCAGGCCGATCTGCTGCAGGAACGCGAGGGCAAGGCCAAGCCGGCTTTGGTGATGCGGCTCGACATGGGCAATCCCTATAACAAGCAGCGCCACCGCGTGATGTGGGCGCAATTACAGAACGAGGCCGAGCCGCTGATCGGGGCTTTGCAGTTGGACGCGGCTTGTGTCGTGGTCAACCTCTTTATGTTGCCCGATGAGCCCGATCTGTTCCGGCAATGCGTCAACAACATCGCTCGCGTCCGTGCCGATTGCGACAAATACGGCATGCCGCTGATGATCGAGCCGCTAGTCATGCTGCCCAATTCCGAACGCGGCGGTTATCAGGTCGACGGCGACGCCGAAAAGATCGTGACGCTGACCCGGCTGGCCCGAGAAATGGGTGCCGATATCATCAAGGCCGACCCGACCAGCAATGCCGCCGATTTCCACAAAGTGGTGCAGGCAGCGCGTTGCCCGGTGCTGGTTCGTGGCGGCGGCAAGGAGAATCTGCGGGCCGTGTTCAATAAGTCGGCCGCGCTGATGGGGCAGGGCGCGCAGGGCATGGTCTATGGCCGCAATATCTACCAGCATGCCAACCCGGCAGCGGTGGTGCGCGGGCTGATGGCCATCATCCACGACAACGCCAGCGGCGAACAAGCCTGGGATCGCTACAACCAGGGCTAAAAACACTACGTCCGGGGAGGACTTTATGGCGGACTATATTCTGGGACTGGATGCGGGCAATACCGTCATCAAGGCGATCATTTTTGATCTGGCGGGGAACGAGTTGGCTGTGGCTGCCGAGGATGGTCAGAGCACTATGCCGCAGCCGGGCCATGTCGAACGCGACCTCGATGAACTTTGGGTCAATACGCAGCAGGTGATCCGCCGATGTGTCGAGGCCGCTGGGATCGACGCGGCCGATATCCGTGCCATCGGCTGCGCCGGGCACGGCAACGGGCTCTATGCGCTGGACCGCGCTGGTGCGCCGCTGATCGGTATCCAGTCGATCGACACACGGGGTAGCCAGACCGTGCGGGAATGGCAGGCCGAGGGCGTGGGGGAAAAGACCTTTCCGCTGTGTCGGCAAAAGCCCTGGGCGGCGCAGACCCCAACACTGCTGGCTTGGCTCAAGCAGCACCGACCGGACCTGTTCGCCGAGATCGGCACGGTGTTTCTGTGCAAGGATTATGTCGTTTGGCGGCTGACCGGCACGCGGGTTTCGGAGACATCGGACATGGCCGGCTGCGGCCTGCTGCAGGTGCCCGAGCGGACCTATTCGGCCGATCTCATGGCCGCCTATGGGCTGGACGATTGCCTGCCACTATTGCCCGCTCTGCTTGAGCCGACCGACATTGCCGGGCATATCAGCGCGGATGTTGCGGCTGCGACTGGCCTTCGGGCCGGCACGCTGGTGGTGGCCGGCTTGTTTGATGTGGTGGCCAGCGCCATCGGCTCCGGCGTGACGCAGACCGGGGCCGCCTCGATCATTGCCGGCACCTGGAGCATCAATCAGGTGGTGACCGACGAGGCGCCCGATGATCCCTCGATTTTCATGCTCTGCACTTTCGATCGACAGCGGTGGCTGGCGATCGAATCCAGCGCCACCTCGGCGGTGAATCTCGAGTGGATGGTGCGCGAGTTCTTCGGCGAGGATCACGGAGCGGCCTTTGAGCGCTGTAGCGCCCTGGTCGCCTCGGTCGATCCGCGCGACGAAATGCCGATCTACCACCCCTTCCTGTTCGGCGCGCAGCAGGATGGGCAGGCCCGCGCCGGCTATTACGGCATTCTGGGCTGGCACACCAAGGCGCATATGCTGCGGGCGCTGTTCGAGGGCGTGGCGTTCGAACATCGCCGTCACATCGAAACGCTGGCTTCGGCTGGCGCTGGTTTCACCGAAGCGGTGCTGTCGGGCGGTGGTTCACGCAGCTCGGTCTGGCCGCAGATTTTCGCCGATCTGCTGGGTGTTCCAGTGACCGTGGCGCGCGGCCGCGAGACTGGTGCGCTTGGCGCGGCCATTGCGGCGGGCACCGGCATTGGTCTTTTTGCCGATTTCACCGAAGGCGCCGCGCGCATGACCGCCGTCGCCAAGCGCTTCGAGCCCAGTCCGGCGCTCAAACCGGTCTATGATCGGCGCTATGCCACGTTCCTCGAACTTGGCCGGGCGATGAAGCCGATCTGGGCCAATATGGCCAAGGACAATGCCGCGTGACTGAGCAACTGGGGAGCTTCGATTTCATCATTGTGGGCGCCGGCTCGGCCGGCTGCGTGCTGGCCAATCGGCTGAGCGCCGACCCGGCCAATCGCGTGTTGCTGCTCGAAGCCGGTGGCAGCGACCGCTACCATTGGGTCGATATTCCCATCGGCTATCTCTATTGCATGGGCAATCCCCGCACCGACTGGATGATGAAGACCGAGCCCGAAGCCGGGCTCAATGGCCGTGCGCTGAACTACCCGCGCGGCAAGGTGCTGGGCGGCTGCTCCTCTATCAACGGCATGATCTATATGCGCGGCCAGGCCGCCGACTACGGTCACTGGCGGCAGCTGGGCAATGTCGGCTGGGCCTGGGACGACGTGCTGCCCTTCTTCCGGCAATCCGAACATCACCATGCCGGCGAGACGCCATTGCATGGCGGCGGCGGCGAGTGGCGGGTCGAGAAACAGCGCCTCGCCTGGCCCATTCTCGACGCCTTCCGCGATGCGGCGGCCGAAATGGGCATCCCCAAGGTCGATGATTTCAACGCCGGCAATAATGAGGGCGCCGGCTATTTCGAGGTCAATCAGCGCAATGGCGTGCGCTGGAACACCTCCAAGGCGTTTTTGCGCCCGGTGCTGCATCGCACCAATCTCACCGTCATGACCGGCGCTGAAGTCGAAACCCTGACGCTGGACGGCCGCCGCGTCACCGGTCTGCGTCTGCGGCACGAGGGCAGGGTGAAGACCGCCACGGCATCCCGCGAAGTGGTGCTGTCGGCTGGTGCGGTCAATACGCCCAAAATCCTCGAACTCAGCGGCATCGGCCGGCCTGATATCCTTGGCCGTCTCGGTATTCCGGTGCGGCATGAACTGGCCGGTGTTGGCGAGAATTTGCAGGATCATTTGCAGATACGCACCGTCTTCAAGGTCAGCAATGCGGTGACGCTCAATACGCGCTACCACAACCTGTTCAGCCGTGCCGCCATGGGAGCAGAATATGCCCTGCGCCGCACTGGACCCCTGTCGATGGCGCCCAGCCAGCTCGGCATTTTTGCCAAGTCGCATCCGGGGCTCGAAACGCCAGATCTGGAATATCATGTGCAGCCGCTCTCGACCGATAGGTTGGGCGAGCCGCTGCACAAGTTTGGCGCGGTGACGGTGTCGGTCTGCAATCTGCGGCCTGACAGCCGTGG
Source organism: Devosia sp. ZW T5_3 (assembly GCF_044987315.1). Classification (NCBI taxonomy): domain Bacteria; kingdom Pseudomonadati; phylum Pseudomonadota; class Alphaproteobacteria; order Hyphomicrobiales; family Devosiaceae; genus Devosia; species Devosia sp. ZW T5_3. Next base: position 20,056 of record NZ_JBJDRE010000004.1, on the reverse strand, counting down.
GACCATCCATATGGAAAGCCCGGATGCGGGCGCTGCGCCCAAGATCCGGCCGAATTATCTCAGTGCCGAAACCGACCGCCAGATCGCCGCCCGCTCCATCCAGCACGCGCGCCAGCTGATGCAAACCAGGGCCATTGCCCGCTTCGAGCCCCAGGAGCATCTGCCCGGCCCCCAATTCACCTCCGAGGCGGACCTGGCGCACAAGGCAGGCGACATCGCCACGACGATCTTTCACCCCGTTGGCACCTGCAAGATGGGGACGGACGACATGGCCGTGGTGGACGCGAGCCTCAAGGTGCATGGTCTCGGCGGTCTGCGGGTCGTGGACGCCTCGATCATGCCGACCATCGTTTCGGGTAACACCAATTCCCCCGTAATCATGATCGCCGAGAAAGCCGCTGAATTAATGTTGCGCGAGATGAGGGGCATGTAACATCCTGAAAAGCATACGATTGTGCTCACCTTTCGTCATGGCGATGATTGCTGGGCACAGCACGGCACGTGGCGTATAATGCTGCGGCGGCGACATGGAGGAAACCCATGACGACAAGTGTCAAGGAAATGATGGCTGCTGCCAATGCGGTGGTGCCAAAAATCTCGCCAGAGCAAGCCCGCAAATTGATCGCCGAGCGCAATGCCCTCGTCATTGATGTGCGCGATGCGCCAGAAGTAGCGGCCAGCGGCAAGGTGCCGGGTGCTGTGAACATTTCCCGCGGCATGCTGGATTTCCGTGCGGATCCGGACACGCCCTATCACAATGCCGAACTGACCAAGGACCGCCCGATCATCGTCTATTGCGCGTCCGGCGGCCGTTCCGCTCTTAGCGGCAAGTTGCTCAAGGATATGGGTTATCCCGAGGTGTTCAACCTGGGCGGCTTCAAGGACTGGACCGAGGCCGGCGGCGCGGTGGAGCAAGCAAGCTAGAGAATACCGAGGCGGGCAAGGCGGTCCCCGCCTTTCTTCGCACTAATCCTTTAACTCAATCCACACCGGCGCATGGTCGCTGGCATGCTCGGCGCCCCGGGCCTCGCGGTCTACGCCCGCATCCACCAGCTTGCGTACCAGCGGCTTGCTCAACAGCAAATGGTCGAGCCGCAGCCCGGCATTGCGAGGCCAGCGGTTCCGCATGTAATCCCAGAATGTGTAGACGGTTTCGTCTGGATGGATCTTGCGGATGGCGTCAGTCCAGCCTTGCTCCAGCAGCCGCGCAAACAGCGCCCGGCTTTCCGGCTGCACCAAGGCATTGTCGCGATAGGACGTGGTCTCGTAGATGTCGCGCGGCTCGGGCACGATATTGTAGTCACCCGCCAAAACCACTGGCAGGCCGGTAGCGAACAGCTCTTCGGCGTGCGTAAGCAGCCGCTGGGTCCAGGCCAACTTGTAGTTGAATTTCGGGCCCCGCGGATTGCCATTGGGCGCGTAGAGCGAGGTCACGATGGCGCCGTTGACGGCCGCCTCGATATAGCGCGCCTGCTTGTCATCCTCATCGCCCGGGAGCCCGATCCGCGTCAGCACCGGCTCGACGCCTTTGGCGAGAATGGCGACGCCGTTCCAGGCGGATTCCCCTTGCCATACCGAACCATAACCGGCATCGGCCAGCGCCCCGGCCGGAAACTGCCGCTCATTGGCCTTGAGCTCCTGCAGACACACCACATCGGGCGCGGCGTCGGCGAGCCAATCCATAAGATTGGCCAGGCGCGTATTGATCCCGTTGATATTGTAGGTGGCGATTTTCAGCTTGTGATCCGCCGTGTCCAGGCCTCGACCTCGCCAGCCATGGTTTTGAGGTGATCGGCCGCGCTGAACCCTGAAATGGATTTGCGCGGCTTCAGATCATGGTCGCCGTCTTCGAGGAATTTGACCGCGATATTGGATGACAACGCGTAGCCCGCGATCTCTTCGGGTGAGCCGAATTCGTCGCGCGTGCCCTGAAAGATCAGCGCTGGCGTCTTGAGATCGAGCAGATGCTTGGTGCGCAACTGGTCTGGTTTGGCGGGTGGGTGGAAGGGATAGCCTAGGCACAGCAGCCCCGCGATCCGGTTGGCCGCAAACAGCGGATCGGCCACCATGCTGGCCACCCGCCCGCCCATGGATTTGCCGCCAATGATCAGCGGGCCATTGGTGGGGCCCAGATCGTCCACGGCGGCGATGAATTCGGGGATCACCTTATCGGCGCGCGGCGGCGGCTTGCGGCCCGCCTCGGTGCGGCGGGCGGCCATGTAGGCGAACTCGAAGCGCGCGACGCGAAACCCGGCATCGGCCAGCGCTTTGGCCGTAGCAGTCATCGAGGCGGAGTCCATCGGCGCGCCCGCGCCATGCGCCAGCAACAGCGTGACGCGAGCATCTTCGGGGCCGTCAAAGAGAAAATCCGTCGTCATATCAGCCTGCCGATTTCCGTAAATGTTGATCCGCCACGGCAATGCCGGCACGGGCGCGCTTGGCCCAGTCCGAGGTGGCGTCGAGTTCCAGATACCGCCGCCAATAGTGCCGGGCACCCGAGAGGTCGTCCGTGTCATAGGCGATGGCCGCCAGATTATAGACCGCATCCGCATAGAGGGGGTCCAGTTCGACGGCGCGCGCCAGATGCTGCCGCGCGGGTTTGAGCTTGCCGCTGTCGCGCAACAGGCCACCGTAATTGAACCAGGCCTCGACAAAGCCGGAATCGCGCTTGAGGGCAGTGGCATAGGCCAAAGCCGCCTCGTCGGGCTGGTTCAGCGCGCGCAGGCAATTGCCCAGGTTGAAGGCCGCCGTGGCGTCGCTGGGGTCGATGGCCGAACAATGGGCGTAGAGCGTGGCGGCTTCGGCCAGCAGGCCCGCGGCCTCGGCGGTTTCGGCCAGGCCAAAATAATCCTCGGCCTCGTCCTCGCCCTCAGGCAGGGCCAGCAGGCGCTGGCCATCGAGTTCGGAAAAGGAATGGGCGTCCTGCGTGATGATCCTTTCGGTGCCGCTCGAACGTAGCGTCAGTGCGGTCAGCGAGCCGACCGGGCCGATCTGATGGATGGAGCGCGCCACGGCGCTCCAAGCCGCGCCACTAGCGAGCAGGCCCGCATATTTCTTCGCAAGAATGACGTCGCGAAATGAGAACGGCTCGGCGGGATGCTCGAAGGCGTCGAACAGAGCGAGCAGGTCGAACACAGGTCCGGCCAGCCCCGACTGGTCGAGAATGGAATGCCTGCTGATATTGGCGGCCGGGACCGGGGGCAGGGAGCCAAGCAGCCGCAGGAAGCCGTTTTCGCTCAGCGTCCTGGCCGAGGCGGGCGCGGTCTGCACCCGGCGCTCGATTTCGGCTTCGTCATGCCGGGCCAGCAGAGTACGGCCGAAAACCACACTCGTCGTGGCGCGGGTGACATTGCGGTGCAGCCGCCCGCCATGACTTGCGACGCGTTTTGCGGCCAGCCGGAGCGGGAAGGCCTGCAGGGCGCCAACGACGCCAAAGCTCTCCCCGCTCAAATCCATGCTCGTCTAGGCCTTTTTCTTCGATGCCGCCTTGGGTGCCGCGGCCTTGGAGGCGTCCAGCGCCGCCTTCAGCGAGGCTTTGACCGGGGATTCCTTTGCGGCCGGCGCAGCCTTGGTCTTGCTCTTGGCCGCCGGTTTGGCTTCGCCCAGGCTCGCCTTCAGCGCATCCATCAAGTTGATGACATTACCGCGTTCGGGTGCTGCCGCAATGATCGGATTGTGGCCCTTGAGCTTCTCGCGGATCATGGCCATCAGTGCCTGCTCATAGCGATCCTCATAATCCTTGGGATTGAAGGTCGTGACCTTCTGCTCGATCAACTTTTGCGCCAGATCGAGCATTTCGGGGTCAGGCTTGCCGACCGGGATATTGTCGAAATATTCGGCCGTGCCGCGCACTTCATTGGGATTGCGCAAGGTGGTGACGAACATGCCGGTTTCGCGGGCGCCGATGGTCACCACGCGCTCGCGGCTGGTCAGCACCAGCCGGGCAATGGCGACCTTGCCGCTTTTGCGCAAAGCTTCGCGCAGCACCACGAAGGTTTCCTCGGCCATGGCCCCGTCCGGCGCCAGATAATAGGGCGTGTCCTGATAGAGCACGTCCACCTCGCCGGCATCGACAAAGGCTTCGATATTCATGGTGTGGTTGGATTCTATGCGCACCGCGTCGATATCGGCATCATTGATGATGATGTATTGCTTGGGCTCGTATTCGTAGCCGCGCACCAGGTCGCTCCGCTCGACCAGGCCCAGTTCGGGGTCCACCGCTTTCATATTGATGCGGTTATGGGTTTCCTTGTGCAACTGGTTGAAACTGATGCGTTCCGAGGCACTGGTTGCCGGAAACAGCTTCACCTGACAACTCACCAGGCTCAGTCGCAACTGGCCCTTCCAACTTGCTCTCGCGGCCATCTTCGCCTCCTACGCGCGAATAACTTCCTCACCACAAGAAATCATGACGGCAAATCCCGTGCGGACTCGTTAATTTCGGCCCAGGGGTCGCCTGATGTGGTTAATAGACCCGGAAGCGAAGAATAATTGAGGTCAACCGGAGAGTCGATGGACTCCAGATCGCGCCAATCAATTGGCGTCGATGCTGGCAGGTGGGGCCTTGCCCGCAACGAATAGGCGGCAACAGCTGTGGCGCTGCGCGCATTGCGATAGAAATCGATGAAAATCCGGCCTTTGCGGTTGTCCGCGCCCATCTGGGTGACGAAGGTGTCGCGGCCGGTCGCAGCGAGACGGCTGGCAATGGCGGAGCTGGCCTGGTGTACTTGTTTCCAGCCCAGCTTTTGTGTGATGGGCACGACGATATGGACGCCCCGTCCGCCCGAGGTTTTGACGAAGGGGACCAGCCCCATGCGCTCAAGTTCGCCGCGCAGATGCACGGCGGCATTGACCACATCGCGCCATTCCACGCCCTCGCCGGGGTCGAGGTCGAAAATCACCCGGTCAGGCTTGTCGAGATGGCTTTCATGGGTGCCCCAGACGTGGAATTCCACCACGCCGAACTGCGTCAGCGCCAGATAGCCCTTGGCGTCTTCGACTGCGATATAAGTCCGCGTTTCGTCATCCGAATTCCTGGTCTCGAAGACCTTTATCGTCGATGGCATGCCGGTGAAGGCGTGGCGCTGAAAGAAGCAATCCTTGGTGCTGCCGCTGGGGCAGCGGAACAGCGACACCGGCCGATTGAACAGATGCGGTAGCATGTAGTCGCCCACCGCGGCGTAATAGACTGCGATATCGAGTTTGGTCGGGCCGGACTTGCCGAACAGCCGCCGCGTCGGATTGGTCACCCAGATGCCGGCCAGGTCGGCATCTGAAATGATGCGCTTGCGCGGCGTGGTGGCGGGCGTGGTCAGCTCCGCCTCGCGCAGGCCTTTGAACGTGGCGTGGCGCAGCATGCCGTCCGTTGTGATAACGGCATATTGGATGCGGGCAGTGAGGGTGGGGCGCACCGGCATGATTTCGGGCGGGGCGCCGTCCAGCTTGCCGGGGATGCGCATCGGCTCGAGCCGCTTGAGCAGGGCGCGCATGGTCGTCGCGTCAATCCCGGTGCCGACCTTGCCGCGATAGTGCAACTCGCCATCGACCCATTCGGCCATGCCCAGGGCGCCAATGCCGCCGGCCTTCTCGCTATCGCTGTAGCCGGCAATGACGAAGTCCCCGGTCAGCAGCGCCTTGATCTTGAGCCAGCTGGATGAACGACCTCCGAGATAGGGGCTATTGCTCCGCTTGGAGACGATGCCTTCAAGGCCTTTTTCCGACGCCAGGTCATAAAGCGGGCCGCCATCGCCTTCCATGTGGTCGCTGTAATGCAGCGCCGAGCGGGCATTGATATGGCCCGCAAGCAATTGCACGAGCAGGGCCTTGCGCTTGTGCAATGGGGCGGCCCGTAAATCCCAGCCGTCGAGATAGAGCAGGTCGAAAGCATAGAAGACCAGCTTGTTGCCCGCGCCCTCCGATAGGGCATCCTGCAATTTGCCGAAGCGGCTGATGCCCTGACCGTCCAGCACAACGATTTCGCCATCGATGATCGCCTGCTTGCAATCGAGCGCGGCAAACGCCTTGGGCAGGTCGCCATAGCGCCGCGTCCAGTCGAGACCGCCGCGGGTGATCAGGCGCGCCTTGCCGGCCTCGATAAAGGCCATGGTGCGATAGCCATCGAACTTGATTTCATGCAGCCAATCCGAGTCCTTGGGCGGCGCGGCAGCGGGGCTGGCCAATTGCAGATCGATCTTGTCCGGCATTGGTGCCTTGATCGCGTTGGGCAGTTTACCGGGAACGAGTTTGTTACGCTTTGCCGGGGCAGGGGCCGCCACCAGCTCTTCGATGCGGCGGCCACTTTTCACGCTTTCCGGTCGTGCCATGAGGATATCGATCTCGGTATCCATGGCCGGATCGCGTTCCTTGAACAGCAGCCAATTATCGCGCCCCTTGTCCTCCGGCTTGCCCTTGAGGCGGGTCAGCATCCACCCGCCATTGAGCTTCTCCCCGGCCAGGCGAAACTTGAAACTGCCCTTTTCCAGATCCGTATGCGGATCGCCCATCGGCGCCCACACACCCGTATCCCACACGATCATCGGCCCGCCGCCATATTCCCCCTCGGGGATCACGCCCTCGAAGTCGATATAGTCGAGCGGGTGATCTTCCGTCGCCGCCGCGAGCCGCTTGTCGGCCGGGTTCAGGGAAGGGCCCTTGGGCACCGCCCAGCTCTTAAGCACGCCATCAAGCTCGAGCCGCAGGTCATAATGGTCGGCAGTGGCGGAATGCTTATGCACGACGAAGCGATTGCCGGTCTGGCTGACCGTGCCGGTCGGCTCCGGAGTTTTGGAGAAATCGCGTTTCTTCCGATAGGTCTGAAGTTTTTCGCTGCCCATGCCGAAAAGCTACACCGGAACGGCCCAAATGCCAGCTCAATGTGAACAGTCCGCTAGCATTAGCGCGGCTGCATCGGCATCCAGCGGGGAGCCAAATTGCATTGAAGTGCACGGATTAAGGTAAACTCAACAGTAAAGTTGCGGCCAATTCATCGGTAATATAACGTTATTTTTAGACTGTAGTCCGCTGACATGGTTCGGCAGGGAATGCAATATGAAGAAAGTACTTCTTGCCGGAGGTTGTGGGTTTATCGGATCACATCTGGCCGATCGCCTTTGCCGTCGCAACGATATCGATCGGCTGGTCATAGTCGACAATCTATGGACGGGTCGGCTCGAAAATCTGGCTGCAATTTCTGATGCGCGGGTAGAATTCGTACAATCGGACGTCGAAACTTTCACGTCTGACACTAAGTTCGATGAAATCTATCACCTGGCGTCTCCGGCGTCTCCGCCCTGGTACATGACGCAGCCTTTGCGCACCATTTCGGCCAATGTGCTCGGCGCTCTCAATTTGCTGAACCTGCTTAAGCCAGGTGGCGTGATCGGATATACTTCCACCTCTGAAGTCTATGGCGACCCAGTGATCACGCCCCAGCCCGAGACCTACCGCGGTTCGGTTGACTGCACCGGCCCCCGCTCGTCCTATGACGAGAGCAAAAGATGCGTCGAGGCCATGCTGTTCGAGGCCCACAGAGTGCACGGCACACGCGTAAAAGTCGTGCGCCTGTTCAATGTCTACGGCCCACGCACCCGTCCCGACGATGGTCGTGCCGTCTCCAATTTCATCACCCAGGCGCTGCAGGGCAAGCCGATCACCATCTACGGCGACGGCTCGCAAACCCGCAGCTGGGGGCATATCGACGATATCGTGGAGGCGTTGGAACGCTATTTCTGGCGCGACGGCACAGACTTTCCCGGCCCGCTCAATATCGGCAATGACCGTGAAATTTCGGTGATCGAAGTGGCTGAGTTCATCCAGAGCCATTTCCCCAAGTCCCCGATCGTGTTCCTGCCGCCTGTGGCGCAGGACCCGACCAATCGTCGTCCCGACCTGACATTGTGCAACCAGATTTTGCCGGGCTGGGTCTGCGCCATTCCCTATGAAGAGGGCGTGATGCTGAGCGCCGAATGGTTCCGCAAGGAAGTCTTGGTCCCCGCATAATTAAGGCCCCGCTCCATTTGCTCCCACCACGCACCGCCAGCAGTTTTCTATTGGAGCCTTGATGTCAGAGCAGCCTGAGCGGCACGCAACGATCATCACGCCGGACCGGGGCTCGATTGTCATCTACCTCCGCGAGGTATGGGACAATCGTGATCTCGTCGCTTTCCTCGTCTGGCGCGACATCAAGGTGCGCTATCGCCAGACCTTCTTCGGCGCCGCCTGGGCGCTCGTGCCGCCATTCTTCAGTATGGTCGTCTTCACGCTCATCTTCGGCACGCTGGTGAAAGTCGCCTCGGATGGCCAGCCCTATTGGGCGTTCAGCATCTGCGCTCTGACCGCCTGGAACTATTTTTCTCAGGCGCTCACCAACGCCGCCAACAGCGCCACCAACAACGCCTCGCTGATCGAGAAGGTGTATTTTCCGCGCTTGTCGCTCCCGTTGTCGGCAGTCTTGTCGCCGTTGCTTGATCTGGCTATCGCTCTGGCATTCCTGATCCCGGTACTGGCCATTGCTGGTATTATGCCGAGCCCGCGACTGCCCCTCCTGATACCATTGACGGCGATAGCGCTCGCATCAGCTCTGGGCCTGGGGGCAATCCTTGCTTCGCTCAACGTGCGTTACCGCGACATCCGCCATCTTGTGCCCCTGCTACTGCAACTTGGCATGTTCGCCACCCCCGTCGTCTATCCCGCCAGCCTGGTCCCTGAAGCGCTGCGGCCGCTGCTAGGGCTCAATCCGATGGCAGGCGTCGTCGAGGGTTTTCGCTGGGTTTTGCTGGGCTCCTCAACCGACCCGTGGTCGCTTGTCGCCGTGTCTGCTGTTACGGCGACAGTGCTGCTCGCCTGCGGCATCGTCATTTTCATGCGGCTCGAACGCGGCTTTGCCGATCTGATTTAGGAAAAGCCATGCTGCCGGCAATCCAGGCTAATGACATCGCAAAACGCTATCGATTGGGCCAGAATGCCGGCGCGTCGACCTTGGCAGAACTCCTCAGCGCCACCGCCAGCGCGATGGTGCCAGGAAGGCGCAGCAAGGCCCCGGCTAATGGCGGGCAGGATTTCTGGGCGCTCAAAGGCGTCTCGTTTGAAATTGCGCCTGGCGAGGTCGTCGGCATCTTGGGCGAGAACGGCGCCGGCAAGAGCACATTGCTCAAGATATTGTCTCGCATTACCCCGCCCACGCGCGGATCGGTCACCTATCGAGGCCGCATCGGCTCACTGCTGGAAGTGGGCACGGGCTTTCATCCCGAACTAAGCGGACGCGACAATGTCTATCTCAGCGGCGCCATTCTGGGCATGCCCCGGGCTGACGTGCGGCGGCGCTTTGACGAGATCGTCGACTTCTCCGGCGTGGAAGCCTTCATCGATACGCCGGTGAAACGCTATTCCAGCGGTATGTACATGCGGCTCGCTTTTGCTGTGGCCGCCCATCTCGACACCGATATCCTGCTAGTGGACGAAGTCCTCGCTGTCGGCGATTACAAGTTTCAGCAAAAATGCCTCAACCGCATGGATGCCACCGCCCATGATGGGCGCACCGTGATTTTCATCAGCCATAGTCTGATCGCCATCCAGGCTATCTGCCATCGCGCGCTATGGCTCGACCATGGTGTGATAGCAGCCGACGGTCCGACCGCCGGAGTCATCGCGCGCTATGCTGGAACGGACCATGCCAGCGGCGGTATCGCTCGCGACTGGCCTGACGCAGACAAGGCCCCCGGCAATGCGGCCATGCGCCTGCGTAGCGCGCGTATCGAGGCGATCGGCGCTGAACCCGGCGCCCCCCTGGACGTCCGGCAGAGCTTTGCCATGAGCTTTGAATACGACAATCTGCGCGATGGCGCCATTTTCAACGCCAGCCTTCTGGTCACCAATGAAGAGGGCGTCGTGGTCTTCAATGCCGGTCCCACTGAAGAACCAAGTGCGGCAACAATTGGCCGTCGCCGTGAGCGTTGTGTCGTGCCCGGCGATCTCATGAATGACGGCACCTACCGGGTGACGTTCGAAGTGTGGGAGGAGGGCGAGCTGCTGCTATCGGTTCCCGACCTTCTCACCTTCGAAATCCTCGACAATCCGGAGGGACGTTTTGGTTGGTACGGCAAATGGCAAGGTGTCGTCCGGCCGCGCCTTGAATGGACCAGCGAAGCGATCCTCTGATTGTATAAATCAACTCTGTGAAATTTACTTATATCTTGGCTTTCGATTGCAGTATTTCATAGCTCAATGCAGATTGAGTAGAAGAAACGGTCGATCATAAAGCTTAAACTTGAAAAATAGCAGAGGCGCGTTGTTAGTGGATAATCTGCGCGTGGGAGCCCGGACGGAAATGATAAGCGGGGCAGGCGGCGCGGAAATTTCCGTCATTGTCACCACCTATAACCACGCCAGATATTTGCGGGACGCGATCGAGAGCATTCGGGGGCAAAGCCATCCGGCAGACGAAATCATCGTCGTCGATGATGGCTCCAGCGATCACCCCGAGACGGTGACCGCGGAGTTTACTGGGGTCGAGCTCATCCGCCAGGCCAATCAGGGGCTCTCGGCCGCGCGCAATACCGGACTCAGGGCGGCGCGGGGTCGATATATCCTGTTCCTTGACGCGGATGACCGCCTCACGGAAATCGCTCTGGACACACTGCTCCGTCGTATCAAGGCACATCCCGGTTGCGGCTTCGTCTATGGTGCCTATCGCCAGTTCGGCACCGAACCCGATTGGAGCAAGGAATACACACTGCGCCCGACGGGGCGGGATCCTTATCAAACCCTGCTCACCCAAAACTGTATTCGCATGCATGGAACGGTGTTGTATCGGCGGGAATTACTGGCCGCGATTGGCGGGTTCGACACCACCCTGCCAGCCTGCGAGGATTATGACGTGTATCTCCGCATGGCTCAAAAGCACGGCGTCAGTTGCGGGCCGGAAGTGCTCGCCGAATACCGTCAGCACGGCAGCAATATGTCGTCCGACTTGGCCCGTATGAACAAGGCCGTCCACCTTGTGCTGAACAAGCAGAAGGCAATTGCCGACACCAACCAACATTGGAAAGCCGCCCGCCAGCGCGGCTTGCGTTACTGGTTTGATTATTATGGTACAGCGCAGCTGGGCCGCCTCAAAGCCGCCGTCCGGTCGGGCCGGCAGGTTGGCAGATCACTCTCCCAGACCGCTTCGTTCATGCTGCCGTTTCCCGGCCCGGCAATCCGGCTTATCGGTTCCGACCTCCAGCGCCTCATGCGGCGCAGGGCCAAGGGCGATGGTCCGGCTGCGCGTGGTCCCTTTTCCGGCCTCGGCACCGAACGGGTCAGCACCGAATTTGGTTATGATCGCGGCAAGCCGTTGGATCGGCATTATGTGGAGGATTTTCTGGCGCGCCACGCGCAACTGATCCACGGGCATGTGCTCGAAATCGGCGACACGGCCTATACGGTCCAATTCGGCGGCGACCGCGTGGTTTCAGCCGAGGCGTTTCACCGCTTCGCCGGGCAGCCGGGGGTGACCTATGTCGGGGACATATCCGGCGTGCATAACCTACCAGACAACACGTTCGATTGCATGGTCCTCACCCAGACGCTGCACCTGATCTTCGACATGCCCGCGGCTATCGCGACGATCTGGAAGGCACTAAAGCCCGGCGGCTCCGTCCTCGTCACCGTTCCCTGGATCTCCTCGATCGACAAGGGCGAATGGAATGCGACTTGGTATTGGGCCATCTCGCCAGCCGGGCTGCGCAAGTTGCTCGAAACGCGGTTTGCCGCCAGCGACATCGCCGTCAACGCCTATGGTAACGTCCTTGCCGCGTCGGCCTTCCTCTATGGCTATGCCGAGCATGAAGTGCGTCCCCAGGACCTCGACGTGGATGATCCGCTTTGCCCGGTCATCGTCGCGGCCAGTGCCAGGAAGGCCCTATGAGCGCCCGCAGCGCATTGGGCGCGATGGCGCGCACTGTCCGCCGCCTGCTGGGCACCGAGCGTCCGCTGATCCTGATGTATCACCGCATTGCCGACCTCGAGCACGATCCATGGGAGCTGGCCGTATCGCCGACCCGGTTCGCGATTCAGCTCGAGATCTTGCGCACCAAGCGGGACGTGGTGCCCCTATCCTGGTTAGTGGAGCGGCTCGAGCGGGGCCAATCGGCTCCCCGTGCTGTCGCCATTACTTTCGACGATGGCTATGTCGATCTGCTGGACAATGCCAAGCCTTTGCTGGCGCGCTATACCTGCCCGGCCACCGTTTTCCTGCCGCCTGCCTTTGTCGGCCAACCCGGCGGTTTCTGGTGGGATATTCTGACACGGATTTTTCTGGCAACGCCGGATCTGCCTGTGCAACTGACACTCGACCACGCCGGCGGGAGCACGGTCTGGGATCTTCGAGCCGGTACACGCCGCAAGGTCCATGACGAAGTCTGGACGGTGCTCAAATTCATGGGCAACGGGGAGCGGGCAGGGCACCTTGCCACCCTGGTGGCATGGGCCGGCATCTCAGCTGATGCGCCCGCCAGCGATCGCTGCATGGATGAGGAGCAGTTGCGGAATTTCTCTCAGCCGGGCGTTCTCGACTTCGGCGCCCACACCATGAACCATCCGTCGTTGCCACAGCTCTCTGCATTGGAGCAGGCCGAGGAAATCAGCCGCAGCCGCAATTGGATCGTGGAAACACTCGGCATCCAACCCCATGGGCTCGCCTTCCCTTTCGGCGATTACAACAAGGAGACGCTGGCCGCGGCGCGATCGAGCGGCGTGCAGTTTGCCTGCACCACCGTTCCGGACGCCGTAAGGCGCCGCGCCGATCGCTTTGCCCTGCCGCGTGTCGCCGTCGGCAATCTGGATGCTGCCAGCTTCGAACGCCTGATCGCCAGCCATGGCTGAGCCCCGGGTCAGTGCCATCATCATCGTCTACAATGGCGACCGCTACCTATCCGAGGCGATCGACAGCGTGGTGGCGCAGAGTTTCCTCGATTGGGAATTGATCATCGCCGACGATGGTTCGAGCGACCGTAGCCTCGAAATCGCCCGTGAGTATGCCGCCCGCCATCCCGGACGCATCCGCAGCATTGCTCACGCCGATGGCGCCAATCATGGCATGAGCGCCACGCGCAATCTGGGCATTGCCGCCGCCCGTGCCCCGCTGATCGGATTTCTCGATTGCGACGATATCTGGCTGCCGCACAAACTGGCCGAACAGGTCGACCTGCTGGACCGCCACCCCAACGCCCAGATGATCTACGGCCGCACTCTGATCTGGCATTCCTGGCGAACTGGCGAGACCGCCGACGATTTCTTCTACGATCTCGGGACCGCGCCGGACCGTTTGGTGCTGCCGCCCCGCCTGCTGACCATTCTGCTGGAAAACCAGAGCCAGACACCCACGACCTGCAATGCGCTGATGCGCAGCGCCTTCCTCCGCGACCTGGGAGGCTTTGAGAGCCGGTTTCGCGGCATGTTCGAGGATCAGGTATTTTTCGCCAAGGCCTTGCTGGAGGCGCCGACCTACATTTCCTCGCACAATTGGGCGCACTATCGCCAGCACAAGGACAGCTTCTCGGCCAAATCAGCCGGCAATGGCGGCGATGGCCAGGCGTATCTGGCATTCCTCTTCTGGTTCGCTACGTATGTCGTTCGCCGGGCACCCGCCCGATTGGGCGTTCTCACCCAGCTTGCCCGCCTCGCGGCGCAAACATGCTGGGCCATGATCAAACCTCGCCGCCCCTCCTGGTTGAGGGTCCGCTAGATGCCAAAGGTCTCCATTATCACGCCGGTCCTGAACGCTGAGCGCTTCCTGCAGGCGGCCATAGATAGCGTACTGGCCCAGACCGAGACCGACTGGGAACTCCTGCTGATCGATGACGGCTCGACTGATGCCAGCCCGGAAATCGCCGCGATTGCCGCCGCCAGCGATGCCCGCGTCCGCACGGTGTCGCGGCCCGCCAATGCGCGACACGGTGCCGCTGCGGCGCGCAATGCAGGCCTCGCGCTGGCAAAGGGCGAGTTTGTTGCCTTTCTCGATGCCGACGATCTTTACGAGCCGCAAAAGCTCGAAACCGAACTGGCGCTGCTGGATGCCTATCTCGAAGCTGCGATGGTTTATGGTCCCACGCTGTGGTGGCGCGACGGGGAGCGGCCCTGGCGCTGGGTTGAGCCGATGCAGCGCCAGGCCAATCGCCTGCATCGGCCGCCGGCACTGGTTTCCAAGGTTATCCTGTCACTCGATTGGCACGTGCCCTGCACCTGTTCCGTGCTGATCCGCCGCGCGGCCATTGCCGAAATCGGCGGTTTCGAAGAGCAATTCACCCTCTATGAAGACCAGACCCTCTGGACCAAGCTGTTCCTGCGCTATCCCGTTTTCATCCACGATCATTGCCTGTCGCGATATCGCCAGCACGAGCACTCCGTTTCCGCCGAGGCCATCAGGTCTGGGCAATATCAGCGCCATGCCGAGCATCGCTCCCGCGCGGCCTTTCTCGATTGGGTCGCGCAATATCTGGGTGGCAAAACAGCCCTAAGGCGGGCCTTGCGGCTCGCGCGGGCGCCCTATGCGCAGCCCGGCCTACAACGCAGCGCCGACCTTGTCTATCTGCGCGCCAAGCAGGCGACGCGCCGCGTTGAGCGCTCCATTCGGCGGTGGCGGCAATGACGCTCGTGACCGTGCTTATTGTTACCTACAATCACGTGGGCTTCATCGCCGCGGCCATCGATAGCGCACTTGCCCAGCAAACGAATTTCGAGGTCGAGATCATAATCAGCGAAGACGCCTCGACCGACGGTACAAGGGCAATTGTCGAGGATTATGCGGCCCGCTTTCCCGGCCGTATCCGTCTGATGCTGTCAGAGACTAATTTGCACAGCAACGAAACCGTGGCCCGCGGCTTGCGCGCCGCCCAAGGCGAGTTCGTTGCCCTGCTTGATGGCGACGATTGCTGGACGGCCACCGACAAGCTGCAGCGACAGGCCGATTTCCTCCTGAACAATCCCGATTGCGCCGCCCATTTCTTCAACGCCACGATTGTCCGGGGCTGGGCGCCGACCGATGCCCTATGGACGCCGCAAACGCAGGCGCGCCGTGTCGATCTAGCGCAAATCTGGCACGGCAATCCCTATGCAACTGCCGCGGGAATGCTGCGCCTCGCCCCGATCCGCAATGTACCCGCCTGGTACCACGGCTTCTTCCCGCGCACCGATTGGCCGCTCTACATACTCTGTGCCATTTCGGGCCTATTGGCGTTCGATCCCGAGCCGGTCGCGCTTTACCGGCTGCATGAAGGCGGCATGTTCAGCCCGCAATCGGAGGCGAGCAAGCTGGACAGTACTTTCGCCTTCCTCACCAGCATGGATCGATGCCTTGGGGGACAATACCACGACATGGCCCGCGCCGGCTGTTCGCGGCTGTTCTACGAATGGGCCGAGGACTATCTGAGTAAGGGCCAACCGCAATTGTCACGGCAGGCCTATGCTTTTGCCCTGCGCGGCGGTGGCGTAGGCCAGACCGTGCGCTGGGGCGCATTTGGCCGGCTCGGCCTGCGGCTCGCCAAAGCCTCGGTGCTTCAATGAGCCGGTCCTCTATCCTCGACATGCGCTATCGCGATGCAGTGAGCCGGCCTCCGCCTGACCAATCTGTTCCATTCTGGTCGGTGATGATCCCCACCTTCAACAGCGGCGATTATCTCAGGCAAACGCTGGCCAGCGTCTTGGCGCAGGACCAGGGACCAGAGCGGATGCAGATCGAGGTTATCGACGACGCCTCCGACAACGACGACCCCGCCGCAATCGTTGCCGAGCTTGGCAAAGGCCGCGTGCAGTTCACCCGCCAGTTACGCAATGTCGGCCACATCGCCAATTTCCACACCTGTCTGCAGCGCGCTCGCGGGCAGGTGGTGCACTTGCTGCATGGCGACGACCTGGTCGAGCCGGGCTTCTACGAAGCGCTGGAGCATGGCTTCCACGCTGTGCCCGAAATTGGCGCGGCATTCTGCCGGGCGCGCTTCGTTGATGAGGATGGCCGCGATCTCGGCTTGACCGAGCAGGAAGAGGACCATGCCGGTCCGCTGCCTGACCACCTGGCGCGGCTGGCGCGCGAGCAGCGCATCATGACGCCCTCCATTGCCGTGCGCCGCAGCGCCTATGTCGCGCTTGGGGGATTTGACCAGCGTCTGGTCTGCAGCGAGGATTGGGAAATGTGGGTTCGTATCGCCGCGCGCTATCCCGTCTGGTACGAGCCGCGGCCGCTGGCGAAATACCGCATGCATCTGCAATCCAATACCGGGCGCCATGTCCGCACGGGCGACGACATGGCCTATACCCGCCAGGCCATCGATATCTTTGCCGACTATCTGCCGCCAGCGACGCGGCAGGCCGTCATACCCGCAGCAAAGCGAATCTATGCCCGTGCCTCGCTTGGCATGGCCGACCGCATGCTGCGCCTGGGCGACATGTCGGCCGCGCGGGCCCAGCTCTGGCAGGCCATTCGCCTCGATGCCTCGCCAGCCATTGTCTGGCCCGCCATCAAGATCATGGCGCGAACGCTCGCGGGAGCGTCCCAACCATGACCGCACCACAGGCAAACATCGCCATCGCTGGATGCGGCGCCGTTAGTACGCTTTATTACGCGCCCGCCCTCGCCATTCTGCAACAGAAGGGTCGGATTGGCCGCGTGGTGGCCTTCGACCCAGACGCCGCACGCGCTCGCGCGTTTGCTGGCCTGATCAGCGGCACAGAGGTATCCCAAAGCTTCGATGCGCTAGTGTCCTCGCCCGGCGACCTGCTGATCGTGGCATCACCCCCTATGGCCCATGCCGATCAGGTCATTGCCGCATTGGACGCCGGAAAGAACGTGCTGTGCGAGAAGCCGCTCGCCATCGGCAGCGTCCAGGCGCGGCAAATGATCGAGGCGGCAGCACGTAATGACAGGCTTCTATTCGCTGGGCACGTCCGGCGGCAGTTTCCCGCAACCAATGCCATCCGCGACATTGTGCGGTCGGGGCTGTTGGGCCAAATTTCTGCTGTCACCTGCTTTGAAGGCGGCCCGTTTTCCTGGCCCGTTTCCGGGCCGGGATATTTCTCTCGCTCATCCTCTGGTGGCGGCGTGCTGCAGGATATCGGCAGTCACTGCCTGGATCTGCTGACCTGGTGGCTCGGCGAACCAGACCAGATTGCCTATGAGGATGACGCGTTCGGCGGCGTCGAGGCAAATTGCCTTGTTACGTTGGATTACCCTGGCTTCCAGGCCAAGATTCGTCTTAGCCGTGATTGGGCGCAGCCCAATGTCTATCGCATCGTCGGGGCTAAGGGCTGGCTGGAGTGGCCGGTGAATGACCCACGCAATTTCCGCTTTGCCCTATCGGGTGGCGACACCGCCGACACCCAGATGCGGGCGCCGCCGGGCGATGACTTCCACCAGGCCTTCGCAAGACAGATCGAAGCCGCGCTGGACAACGACAAGAACGCCGTCAGTGCTGCCGACATCTTGCCAACCATCGCCATGATCGAGGCCTGCTACGCCAATCGCGCCGCGATGGCCCTGCCATGGTTGGGCGCAGACGAACTCGCCCGCGCCCGCGCGCTGTCGAGGCCATCATGACTGAGCGCGTCGCCATTCTGGGTGCCGGAGGCTTCATCGGCAATCGAGCCGTCGAATTGCTGACGCTTGGCGGGCGTTATGAGGTCCGGCCCGTGGTGCGTGCGGCGCAATCGCTGGCATTGGCCAGCCGGTTTGCACTCGATGGCCGCATCGCGGATGGCCGTGATCAAGTGGCGCTTGAGGCCGCCTTTGACGGTTGCAGCGCCGTTATCTATGCCATGGCTGGTGATCCCCAAACCATCGTGGCGGCCATCGAGCCGGTCTACCGGGCCGCTGCGGCGGCTGGGGTAAATCGGTTGATCTATCTCAGCTCTGCGTCCGTTCACGGGCAATCGCCGGCCCCAGGCACGGCCGAACAGAGTCCGCTCTCGGATCGCCAACCCATCGAATACAACAATGCCAAGGTGCGTGCTGAACGGCTGCTGATGAGCTTGCGGCAACAGGGGAGCGTGGAGGTCACCATCCTGCGCCCCGGCATCGTATACGGGCCGCGCTCCTATTGGATCGGCGGCTTTGCAGACGAATTGCTGGCGGGCGAGGCCTATCTGGTCGATGGCGGCGCCGGGGTATGCAATGGCATCTATGTCGACAATCTCATCCATGCCGTGACGCTCGCCCTCAAGACGCCAACCGCGGATGGCCAAGCCTATCTGCTTGGCGATGACGAAACCTATAGCTGGGCCGACCTGCTGCGGCCGGTCGCCGGGGCTTTGGGATTGTCGCTAGACGATCTTCCCCAGCCCCAGATGGAGCGCCGAGCCGGTCTGATGGCTCGCTTGAAAACCATTCGCCAATTGCGCCGCGTTGCCAAGGCGTTGCCGCGTCCGCTCAAAGCAGCATTGCGAGCGGGTATGCGCGAAGTACGGCCTACGCCGGGTGAGGCTGCCTCCGGTCCCAGACGTCCGGTCGCCAGCCTGGAACGAAGCCTGCTGCACCGCTGCACCTGGAAATTGCCGCACGATAAGGCGGCGCGCGAGTTAGGCTATGTGCCGATCATCGATTTCCCGGAGGCTCAGCGCCGAACGCTAGGCTGGCTGGAGTTCGCAGGCTATGCCGTCGCCCGCTGAAGCGCGTCTTGCAGGTGGGCATAAGCAATGTCGCGGGGCTCGACTTCGTTCAGAATGCGCTGCAAATGCCGGCTTAAACCAGCCGCGGCATTCTCACCGGCCGCGTAATCCGCAAAGAGCCGACGCTCCTTGTCGGCCTCGATCACACCCTTGCGGGTCTGCTGGCGGTGCATCACGTAACCCAGACCGTCCGCGAGTGACGCCAGGCTTGCGCCTTTTGTCCAGCTGCCGAGCAATGCTCCTGCCTGGCGCCAGTCGCCCTCTGCCAACACTTTCAGCCCCAGAAAAAACTGGTGCTTCTTGTAGGTCGCGCGGGCGGTGGTCGCCAGTTCCGGTAATTCCTGTTCCACAATGTCGAGTGCCAGCAGCCGCGAGCGCAGCATGGCGCCGTCATCGTTGGACATGGCATCGGCCCGCTTTCGATAGCCGACGAGATAACCTTCATCCACTGCAATCTCGCCAAGCATCGCCAGCCGGATCTGAAACAGGAAGTCCTCGCAGCCCTGCGCGCCGCGCTCCTTGAGCCGCCGATCGTAGCCGCCTACCTGCAGCGCGTCCGCCCTGCGGAACATGATGGCGCTGCCATTGCCCACTGCATTGAATGCCGTCAGGCGATGGCAAGCCCAGCCGGCGAGCGTCGCCTGCGCAATCGTCTTGGTGACGATACTGGCCTCGTCGATATTCCGCCGGCTGGAATAGACCAGCGTGACTTCCGGCCGCGCTTCCAGAATTGCCAATTGGCGCGAGAGCTTGTCAGGATGCCACAGATCGTCGGCATCGACCGGAGCAATATAGGCTGCTTGCGCCGCTTCAATCCCCACATTGCGCGCAGCGGCGACCCCGCCATTGCGTGTCGAGATCACCCTAATGCGCTGGTCCCGCGTCGCAAGCTGTTGGGCAAGGGAACGGGTGCCGTCTATCGAGCCGTCATCGACCACGATTATCTCAATATTCGGAAGCGTTTGTGTGCGAACCGTTTCCACGGTTTCCGGGAGAGTAGATTCTGCATTGTATGCAGGAATGACTACAGAGATTGACGGTCTGTGCAAATTGTAACCACGATGCTGTCGTTAGAACCACTTTCGGCTGCTACAATATTTCAAATCTGCTTGCGAATATATTGATTTCGCTGGACCAAAAGCGTGCGCCGCGTTGAATAATACATCAGGTCTCACCCGCAGAGGTTTATTGGCCGCCGCCGGCCCTCGCGGCCGCATCACTGGTCGGCATAGCCCACGCACAAACGGCCTCCAACGCCTAGGCTCCAGACCGGACAGCCAAAAATGCCGCCCGGCCGGTGTGGCGTCGCGGTTATACGGTAACGGGCGGCCATTGGACCTTCCGAAACAGATAGAGTGGGCCAATGGCCGCCCGTCACGATCCGCTTTTTATGCAGGGTCCGGTTCAGGCGGTACCATTCTTG